>NZ_JACHNE010000001.1:7981609-8299770 GCF_014205255.1 Streptomyces caelestis
CCGGGCGCGACGATCGGCGTCAACCCGGAGCGCGACGCGGAGCTGTACACGGTGTCCAAGGGCGGCGTCATCGCCCTTGGTAAGGGGCAGCTGGTCACCTGAGGAGAGCGGCTGCGGCGGCTGAGGACAGCGCACCGGGCGCTGATCCATGACGCCTCCCGGGTGACTCCCACGGAGTGCCCGGCGCCGCAACCTGTGCTGGACTGACCACAGATGCACCATAAGTCCCGCCCCTTTCCCGGGGCGGGACTTAATGTGCTGTTAACTGTGCGTAGCATGATCGTGCTTGACCGTAATCGGCCGGGGGCGATTGACTGCTGGCCCACCCATCGTCGACGCGAGGCAAGCCCTTGACTGCTGACCTGCTCGCTCCTCTCGACCTGGCGTTCTGGAACATCGAGTCCGCGGACCACCCGATGCACCTCGGCGCGCTCGGGATCTTCTCGGCCCACTCGCCCGCCGCCGGCGCCCACGCGGCGGACCTGCTCGCGGCCCGCGCCGCCGGCGTGCCCGGACTGCGGATGCGGATCCGCAACGTGTGGCAGCCGCTGCCCGACGCGCTGCGCCGGCCCCTCGCCTTCGGCGGCGCGGAGCGCGAGCCCGACCCGGACTTCGACCCTCTGAACCATGTGCGGCTGCACGCGCCGACCGCCGATTTCCACTCGGTCGCGGGCCGGCTCATGGGACGGCCGCTGGAGCGGGGACGGCCGCCGTGGGAGGCGCATGTGCTGCCCGGCGAGGACGGGGTCTCCTTCGCGGTGCTGTTCAAGTTCCACCACGCCCTGGCCGACGGGCTGCGAGCGCTGACCCTCGCCGCGGGCGTCATGGACCCGATGGACATGCCCGCGCCCCGGCCCCGCCCCGCCGAGCCCCCGCGCGGTCTGCTGCCGGACGTGCGCGACCTGCCCGGCATGCTGCGCGGCGCCCTGTCCGACGTGGGCCAGGCCCTGGACATCGGCGCCTCCGTCGCCCGTTCCTCCCTCGACGTGCGCTCCACCCCCGCGCTCACCTGCGAGCCGAGCGGCACCCGACGCACCGCCGGAGTGCTGCTCGACCTCGACGACGTGCACCGCGTCCGCAAGACCGTCGGCGGCACCGTCAACGACGTCCTGATCGCGGTCGTCGCGGGCGCGCTGCGCCGGTGGCTCGACGAGCGCGGCGACGGCAGCGAGGACGTCGCGCCCCGCGCCCTGATCCCCGTCTCCAAGCGCCGCCCGCGCACCGCGTACCCGCAGGGCAACCGGCTCTCCGGCTACCTGATACGGCTTCCGGTGGACGACCCGGACCCGCTGGCCCGCCTCGCCTCGGTCCGCACCGCCATGGACCGCAACAAGGACGCCGGCCCCAACCGGGGCGCGGGCGCCGTCGCTCTGCTCGCCGACCACGTCCCGGCCCTGGCCCACCGGCTGGGCGGACCGCTGGTCGGCCAGGCGGCCCGGCTCTGGTTCGACATCCTGGTCACCAGCGTGCCCCTGCCCAGCCTCGGCCTGAAGCTGGGCGGCAACCCGCTCACCGCCGTCTTCCCGTTCGCCCCGCTGGCCCCCGGCCACTCCGTGGCGGTGGCGGTGTCGACGTACCGGGGGGGCGTGCACTACGGGCTCGTCGCCGACGGCAGGGCCGTGCCGGACCTCGACCGGCTCGCGGCGGCCGTCTCGGAGGAGGTGCGCACTCTGATCAAGGCCTGCCGGCCCTGAATCGCCCGGGTTTGGCGGTGCGGCCCGCTGCTCCGTAAAATTCGCCCTTCGAAAGCGGGCGCGACCGGCGCGCCACCACGGCACAGCAGGGAACGACAGCGGCGATGACGGTGACAGAGGACGGCCCGCAGGCCATGGACGAGGCGAGCGGGCTCTCGTACGGACCCGGCATCGACCCGGAGCGGCTGGCCGTCTGCCTCAGCGTGCTCGAGGAACTCGACAAGCTGGAGATCGACCACCCGGACGCCGTCGCCGTGCGCCGGGCCACCGCGGGCGTCTACCGCACGGTCAAGCAGCGCCGCCGCCAGGAGCGCCGGGCCGCCAAGACCGCCCACGACAAGGCGGTCACGGAGGCCACGGCGACCGGCTCCGCCCAGCGCATCGACGACGAGACCGAGGGCCTGCTGCCGTCGTCGGCCACCGAGGAGGGCAGGATCGCGGGGATACTCCAGCGCCCGCGCTCCTGCTACACCTGCAAGACCCGGTACGTGGAAGTCGACTACTTCTACCACCAGCTCTGTCCCGACTGCGCCGCCATGAACCGCGCCAAGCGCGACGTCCGTGCCGACCTCACCGGCAAGCGCGCCCTGCTCACCGGCGGCCGCGCCAAGATCGGCATGTACATCGCGCTCCGGCTGCTGCGCGACGGCGCGCACACCACGATCACCACGCGCTTCCCGAAGGACGCCATCCGCCGCTTCAAGGCGATGGACGATTCGGCGGACTGGATCCACCGCCTGGAGGTCGTCGGCATCGACCTGCGCGACCCGGCCCAGGCCGTGGCCCTCGCGGAGCAGGTCGCCGAGGCGGGCCCGCTCGACATCCTCGTCAACAACGCGACCCAGACCGTACGCCGGCTGCCCTCCGCCTACGCCGCGCTGGTCGAGGGCGAGAGCGCCCCGCTGCCCGCCGGTGAACTCCCCGCCCACCACGTCATCGGCGCCTTCAACTCCGGCGCGGTCGACGGCCTGGCCGCGCTGCCCCTGGGCACCAGCGGCCTCGACGCCCAACAGGTCGCCGACCTCGCCCTGGTGGCGGGCAACGCCAGCGTCGAGCGGCACCTCGACGGCACGGCGATCGACGCGGGCGGCCTTGTCCCGGACGTCGTGGACAGCAACACCTGGGTGCAGACGATCGAACAGATCTCGCCGGTGGAGCTGCTGGAGACCCAGCTGTGCAACTACACGGCGCCGTTCATCCTGATCAGCCGGCTCCGCCCGGTCATGGCCGAGGCCGCGAGGAAGGCGGCGAGCGGACGCGCGTACGTCGTGAACGTCTCGGCGATGGAGGGCGTGTTCGGACGCGGCTACAAGGGGGCGGGACACCCGAACACGAACGCCGCCAAGGCCGCGATGAACATGGTCACGCGGACCAGCGCGCAGGAGATGTTCCAGACCGACGGGATTCTGATGACCTCGGTCGACACGGGGTGGATCACGGACGAGCGGCCTCATTACGACAAGTTGCGGCTTGCGGAGGCCGGGTTCCACGCGCCGCTGGACCTGGTCGACGGTGCGGCCCGGGTGTACGACCCGATCGTGCGGGGTGAGGCGGGGGAGGACCTGTACGGGGTCTTTCTGAAGGACTACGCGCCGGGGAAGTGGTAGGAGCGGCGTGAACCGCGCAGCCGTCTGGAAGTCGCCGGTGCGGGCTTACACCGTTCGAGTGATCCGCAAAACGTCCTTTCCTCTGGCAAATCGGTGCGTAAACCCGAGTTGAACACGGGATGACGCGCGATCGTTACCGGTAGTTTTCAGCCCCATCGAGCGGGGGGCCGCTCATTTGGTTAATCTGAGGCGGACGGACAGCAGGACGGGATCCACACCCACGGTCCGTCATGGGACAAGCCGGTACACCACGGCCTGCGCTCCCGCGAGTTACCGGCGCCACCGCGTCCGAACTGCATTTGGCATCAGACCCGAGCGGGCGGCAGGCGCAGAGCAGGACCGGCGCACACGTCCCGAGGGTGACCGACACATAAGGAGTGCGCGGTGACACCGGAGAAGACGAATCGCGAGCAACGCCCCAAGGAACGCACCGAGCGTAAGGGCCATCGGTCCGACGAGCTCGGCAGCCTCGACGTGTGGGCCCGGTCGGCCCCGATCCGCCTCGCGGGCTACGAGGAGGACCTCGCCGAGCCCCACATCCTGCCCAGCGTGGACTGACCGGGCGCCGCCTCCTCCGCGATCGTCGAGCGCATGGGCGTGCCAGACTCCCGTCCATGCTGATCAGGGAAGCAACGGCTGACGACTGGCCGCGCATCTGGCCGTTCTGGCACCGTATCGTCGCCGCGGGCGAGACCTACGCATGGGACCCGGGCACCTCCGAGGAGGAGGCCCGGGTCCTGTGGATGAATCCGGCGAAACGCGTCTACGTCGTCGAGGACGACAGCGGCGGTGTCGTCGCCTCCGCCTACCTCACCCCCAACTACGGCGGCCCCGCCGCCCGCATCGCCAACGCCGGCTTCATGGTCGACCCGGACCAGGGCGGCCGGGGCTACGGCCGGGCCCTCGCCGAACACCTCCTGACCGAGGCCAGGGCCGCCGGCTACCGGGGCATGGTGTTCAACGCCGTCGTCGAGACCAACCCGGCCGTGAAGCTGTGGACCTCCCTCGGCTTCACCATCCTCGGCACCGTCCCCGACGCGTTCGAGCACCCCCGGCACGGCCTCGTCGGACTGCACATCATGCACCGGGCGCTCTGAAGCAGCCAGAGGTCATGACCGGGGCCGTCAGGGACGGACGTACGGCCGCGTCATGATCTCCATGTTGTGGCCGTCCGGGTCGTCGAAGTAGGCGCCGCGGCCGCCGAAGAGGTCGTTGACCCGGCCGGGCTGGGTGTGGCTCGGGTCGGCGTAGTAGGTGACCCCCAGCGCCTCCAGCCGGGCGATCATGGTGTCGAACTGCTCCTCGGGCACGAGGAACGCGTAGTGCTGCCCTTGGATCGGCTCGTCGCGCTTCTCGTAGTAGTCGAGGGTCACGCCGTTGCCCAGGTCGACGGGCAGGAACGGCCCGAACGGGGCGCCCACCCTCAGGCCCAGGACCGCCGCCAGGAACTCCGCCGACAGCCAGCGGTCCGAGGCGAAGACGGCGGTGTGGTCGAGGCGGGCGACGGTGGACGGGAGTTCGGGTGCGTGCTGTGCGTGGGACATGGGTTGAATCGTCTCCGGGTTCCGGGATCCGTGGTGAAGCGCCGCAGCGGCGCGAGGGGATGAGGAAACACGGAGACGGGAGGCGGGGCTCGTGCCCTTTCCGGCTCTCGGGCGGGCCCGGGCGGGGTCACCCCCGCCGCGCTCACTCCGAGGCCGGGCGCCTCACTCGTGCATGGCCTACGGCCGACCCGGCAGTCACCCGGCCGACTCTAGTTCATCGGCGCCGTACGCCGCCACGGATTACGGTCCTGCAACTGCTCGGCGAGTTCCAGGAGTTGGTACTCCGTGCCGGGGCGTCCGACCAGCTGCACCGCGCAGGGCGCGCCGGAGGGGAGGGTTCCGCAGGGGACCGACATGGCGGGCCAGCCGGTCAGGTTCCACAGCGGCGTCAAGGGCGAGTGGTTCGTGTTCGCCAGGACGTTGCTCAGCCAGCCCCGTTCGTGCCAGGGCGCGGCCTTCGGGGAACGGCGGGCGAGCGCGGGCGTGAGCAGCGCGTCGTACTCGGCGAAGAACGGCTCCAGCCGCCGGCGCAGTTGCTCCCGGGCCGATCCGGAGCGCGCCCTGCCCAGGAAGGGCCGGCCGAGTCTCGCGTGGACCCGGGTGCGCCGGGTCAGCAGACGCTGGTCGAGGTGCTGGGCGTTCGCGGCGGTGCCGGCCGTCCAGTGGGCCAGTGAGGTCATGGCGAGCGACATCGGATAGGGCGGGTCGGCGCGCCGGACCTGATGGCCCGCCTTCATCAGCACCCCGGCCGCCTCCCGGGCGGCCGCCGTGTACGGCCGGCTGATGGTGACACCGGCCAGCGGACTGCGCAGCGACACGGCGATCCTGAGGGGGCCGGGCTCGGAGCGGAGGGCGGGCTCGTCGCCCGCGAGCACCGAGAGCATCAGACGGGCGTCCTGGACGGTCGTGGCGAGCGGTCCGTTCTCCGACAAGCCGAACCAGTCGCTGTCCCCGGCACCCTTCGGAACCACTCCGTGTCCCGGCTTGATGGTGACCAGGCCGCAGTTGGCGGCCGGTATGCGCAGGGAACCCATGCCGTCGTTGCCGAGGGCGATCGGCACCATCCCGGCGGCGACCGCGGCGGCACTGCCGCCCGACGAACCGCCCGCCGAGCGCGTCGGGTCCCAGGGGTTGCGGGCGGTGCCCAGCACGCCGTCCGTCGTGCCGAAGACACACAGCTCGGGCACGTTCGTCAGCCCCACGACCACCGCGCCCGCCGCCCGCAGCCGGGCCACCGTCGCGTGGTCCCGATCGGCCGGGGTGTCCGGTGTCGCGGCCGAGCCGACGCGGGTGGACTCGCCGCGCACGGCCAGGTTGTCCTTGACGGCCACCGGCACCCCGGCCAGGGGCAGATGGGCGAAGTCGGCGCGAGCGGCCACCTCGTCGGCCTCGGTCAGCGCCGCCTCGGCGCGCACCGTGCGGAAGGCCCCGACACGGCCGTCGAGCCGCTCGATCCGGTCGAGGTGCTCGGCGACCACCTCGCGCGGGGTGACCCGCTTCTCACGTACGGCGGCGGATATCTCGGCGGCGGTGCGGCCGGCCCAGGTGGTCACAGAGGCTCCTCGGCGTGCGGGGACGGGCTTACTGGTGAGTACGTAGGGAGAACTGTGCACCGGCCGGGGGCGCACGTCGAGGTCCTGGGCAGGTCGATGCGCCGTGATGCGCTTCGCGCGCCCCCGGGGGCGCGCCGGTCCCGGGTCTGAGGGGCTCAGCGCAGGTGGCGTGCGAAGAAGGCCTCGGTGATGTCCATCGAGGCCGGCCAGCGCGGCCCGAAGGTGTGTCCCTCGCCGGCGTGGGTGCGCAGTTCGACGTCCTTGCCCGCCTTCTCGAACGCGGCGGCGACCTGCCGTGACCAGGTGAGGGGACAGGTGCCGTCCGCGGTGCCGTGCTGGATCAGCAGGGGTTCGGTGACACGGTCGAGGTATGTCAGGGGCGACACCGCGCGCCAGAAGGCCGGGTTCTCCTCCGGGGTGCCGTGCTTCTCCTCGATCTCGGCCACGAGGGGGTCGCCGTCGGGCCGCTGGAAGTGGTCGATGTTCTCCTCGGGGCGGGCGCTCACCGGCGCGTACGCCACCGCGGCGTCGAACAGTCCGGGCGCCACGACCAGCGTGTTGTACACGACCCCGCCGCCCATCGACCGGCCGAACAGGCCGATCCGGTCGCCGTCGATCTCCGGGCGCCCCGAGTCGCGCAGGGCCAGGGCGGCGCCGATGACGTCCTCCGTGTAGCCGAGGCGCAGGTTCACGTCGTTGTCGGGGTCGTCGTCGGAGCGGGCGTGGTTGCGGTAGTCGGTGTGCAGGACGACGTAGCCGCTGCGGGCCAGGCGGTCCTGCTCCCGCGGCATGCCCTGGCCGCTGACGTAGACGTCCGGGTCGATGTACCCGTGCGCCAGCACGAGCGCGGGAAACGGGCCCTTTCCCTCCGGGATGTTCATGATCCCCGAGACGGTCAGACCGTTCGCCTCGTAGGTGACGGCGTGGCGGGTGTAGGCGGAGGTCCGGTCGAGCACGTCCCCGAGCCGCATCCCGGAGCCGGTGTGCTCGCGCTGCATCAGGGCCGGGAGGGAGACGGGATCGGCCGGGGTGGGCGTGGGGGAGGACGTCGTGCGAGGTGGCTCGCTCGTGGCCGGGGCCGACCTCGCGGAGGCCTCGGGCGCGGCTTCGTCCCCACCGCCGGTACAGCCGGTCGCGACGGCCAGCAGCAGTCCGGCGGTGACCCATGCTGTGCCCCGTAGCCGCATAGGGCTCATTGTCGCCCTCAGGGCCCGCGAGGTGAACCGACATGCGCCGGGTCCGCAGCGACGGCGACGGCGGTAGGACCGGACAGCGGGAGACGCAGGTCACATTCCGCGATGTCACATCGGGGCGGGCCCCGGAGTCATAAGGGCGTAAGCATCGGCAACGACAGAGGAGTTCACCATGAACGCGCGCCTGGACGTCTTCGCCATCCCGAGCGCCGGCAAGGTCATCAAGCAGTTCATGTCCCTGGGGCGGCTGGTCGTGGACTCACCGCTGCCGGCCGCCACCCGGGAGCTGGTCTCGCTCCGGGTGAGCCAGATCAACGGCTGCGCGGTCTGCATCGACATGCACACCAAGGAGGCCGCGGCGGCGGGCGAGACCTCCGTACGCATCAACCTGGTCGCCGCATGGCGGGAGGCGACGGTCTACACCGAGGCCGAGCGCGCCGCGCTCGAACTGGCCGAGCAGGGGACCCGTATCGCGGACGGCGCCGGCGGGGTGCCGGACGAGGTGTGGGAGCGGGCCGCCAGGCACTACGACGAGGAGCAGCTCGTCGCCCTGGTGACCCTGATCGCCTTCATGAACACGGCGAACCGGCTGAACGTCATCCTCCAGCAGCCGGCGGGCGATTACCAGCCCGGTCAGTTCAAGTAGCGGCGGCACGGCGGGCCCTGGGGACTGTCCCTAGGGCCCGAGCTGTGCCCGCAGCCACTCCTCCACCTCGCCCACGTGCGCGGCCGCCGCCGCACGGGCCGCCTCCGGGTCGTGGGCGGCCAGGGCGCGATGGATCGCGGCGTGTTCACGCCGGGTGCGGGCGAAGGCGCCCTCCTCCTGGTAGCCGCGCCACACCCGGGCGCGGAACGTCCGCGACGACAGGCCCTCCAGGATCGCGGCCATGGTCTCGTTGCCCGCGGCCGCCGCGATCTCGCGGTGGAAGGCCAGGTCGTGGGCGAGGATCTCCTCCGGGTCATCCGTGGCGTTCATCGCCGCCAGGTGCTTCTCGACCTCGGCCAGCTGGTCCGCGGTGATCCGGGCGGCGGCCAGTGCCGTCGCCGTCGACTCCAGGATCCGCCGGATCTCCAGCAGCTCCACCAGGCGCGGGCCGCGCGACAGGTCCGCCACGACGCCGAAGGTCTCCAGCAGGTCACCGGCCTCCAGCTGCGTCACGTAGATGCCCGACCCGTGCCGGGCCTCCAGCACGCCCAGCACCGTCAGCGCGCGGATCGCCTCCCGCATCGAGCTGCGGGAGATGCCGAGCTGGACGGCCAGGTCACGTTCGGTCGGCAGCCGCTGGCCCGGCTCCAGCCGTCCCTCACCGATCATCGCCTTGATCCGCTCGATGGCGCGCTGCGTCACGCTGCCCTTGCGCGGGGCTGTCTCGTCGTCCACGCCGTTCCTCCGATCACCGGCTGGGGCGCAGTCTAATCGGCGAGGTGGTCGGACCACTCTGCGCCAAAAGCGCGGAAATCGGCGTCATAGGGTGTTCTGGTGGAAGAGTGGTCTGATAAGTATGCGGTGCCGTCGTTTCGGAATCGCCTCCGCAGCCGACCCGAAAGGCCCTCTGTGTCCCCGACGCCCGCCCGCATCACCGCGGTCGACACCCACGACATCCGCTTCCCCACCTCGCGCGAGCTCGACGGCTCCGACGCGATGAACCCGGACCCCGACTACTCGGCGGCCTACGTCGTCCTGTGCACGGACGCGGCCGACGGGCACGAGGGGCACGGATTCACCTTCACCATCGGGCGGGGCAACGAGGTGCAGGTCGCCGCGATCGACGCGCTGCGCGGACACCTGATCGGCCGCTCCGTCGACGACCTGTGCGCCGACCCGTCCACCCTGAACCGCGACCTGATCGGCGACAGCCAACTGCGCTGGCTCGGGCCCGAGAAGGGCGTGATGCACATGGCGATCGGCGCGGTCGTCAACGCCGTGTGGGACCTGGCCGCCAAACGCGCCGGCCTGCCGCTGTGGCGGCTGCTCGCCGAGGCCGACCCCGAATGGCTGGTCCGCCAGGTCGACTTCCGCTACCTCACCGACGCCCTCACCCCCGAGGAGGCCCTGACCCTCCTGCGCAGGGGCAGACCGGGCGCCGAGGAACGCAGGGCCTGGCTGCTGGAGCGCGGCTACCCCGCCTACACCACCTCGCCCGGCTGGCTCGGCTACGATGACGAGAAACTCACCCGGCTCGCGGACCGGGCGGTCGCCGACGGCTTCCGGCAGATCAAGCTCAAGGTCGGCGCCGACCTCGACGACGACATCCGCCGCTGCCGCGTGGCCCGCTCCGTCATCGGCCCGGACATCCGCATGGCCGTCGACGCCAACCAGCGCTGGGACGTCGACGAGGCCATCCGCTGGACCGAGGCCCTCGCCGAGTTCGACCCGTACTGGATCGAGGAACCCACCAGCCCCGATGACATCCTCGGCCACGCCGCGATCCGCCGGGCCGTCGCCCCCGTGAAGGTCGCCACCGGCGAGCACGTGCACAACCGGATCGTCTTCAAACAGCTCCTCCAGGCCGGGGCGCTCGACGTCGTCCAGATCGACGCGGCCCGTGTCGGCGGCGTCCCCGAGAACCTCGCGATCCTGCTGCTCGCGGCCAAGTTCGGCGTCCCCGTCTGCCCGCACGCGGGCGGTGTCGGACTGTGCGAACTCGTCCAGCACCTGTCGATGTTCGACTACGTGGCCCTGACCGGCACTACCCGGGACCGCGTCATCGAATACGTCGACCATCTGCACGACCACTTCCTCGACCCGGTGGCCATCCGCGAAGGTCGTTACACGGCACCCACCGCGCCGGGCTTCTCGGCCGCCATGCGGCCCGAGTCGCTGGCGCGGTACACCTACCCGGGCGGCGAGTTCTGGGCCGCCGACCTCGACAAACAGAAGAAGGGGCGGGCTGAATGAGCGACTTCGAGGGCATCAGAGCCCTGGTGACGGGCGGCGCCTCCGGCATCGGCCGGGCGACCGCGGAACTGCTGGCCGAGCGCGGCGCCCAGGTCGCCGTCCTCGATCTGGACCCGTCGTCGGTGGACAAGCCGCTGCTTGCCTACCGCGCGGACGTCACCGACGACGCGTCCGTGCGCGAGGCCGTGGCGGCGGCGGTCGCCGACCTGGGCGGGCACGGCGTCCTTGATGTACTGATCAACAACGCGGGCATCGGCGCCCAGGGCACCGTCGAGGACAACTCCGACGACGACTGGCACCGCGTCTACGACGTCAACGTCGTCGGCATGGTCCGTACCACCCGCGCCTGCCTGCCCCACCTGCGCGCCTCCGCGCACGCGGCGATCGTCAACACCTGCTCCATCGCGGCCACCGCGGGCCTGCCGCAACGCGCCCTGTACAGCGCCACCAAGGGCGCCGTGTACTCACTGACGCTCGCCATGGCGGCCGACCACGTCCGCGAGGGCATCCGCGTCAACTGCGTCAACCCGGGCACGGTCGACACGCCGTGGGTCGGCCGCCTCCTCGA
The DNA here is from genome assembly GCF_014205255.1 of Streptomyces caelestis. Taxonomy (GTDB): domain Bacteria; phylum Actinomycetota; class Actinomycetes; order Streptomycetales; family Streptomycetaceae; genus Streptomyces; species Streptomyces caelestis. The sequence continues at coordinate 7,992,668 of NZ_JACHNE010000001.1, forward strand.
CACCGCCCCCGACCCGGCCGCCGAGCGCGCCGCCCTGGAGGCCCGCCAGCCCACCGGCCGCCTGGTCGGCGCCGGTGAGGTCGCGTGCGCCATCGCCTACCTGGCGAGCCCCCTGTCCGGCGCCACCACGGGCACCTCGCTCGCCGTCGACGGCGGCATGCAGGGCCTGCGGCTGCGCCCGGTGGCCCGGTGAACCGGCTCGGCGGCAGCGGCGTCGAGGTCAGCGCCCTGTCCTTCGGCGCGGCCGCGATCGGCAACCTGTACTCCGAGGTCGGCGAGGCGCAGGCCCACGACGCCGTGGAGGCCGCCTGGCAGCGCGGCATCCGCTACTTCGACACCGCCCCGCACTACGGCCTCGGCCTGTCCGAACGCCGCCTCGGCGCCGCCCTGCGCGACCACCCCCGCGACCGGTACACCGTCTCCACCAAGGTGGGCCGCCGCCTGGAACCCACGGACGGCACCGGCGACGACCTGGCGGGCGGCTTCGCGGTGCCCGCCACCCACCGCCGCGTCTGGGACTTCAGCGCCGACGGCATCCGCCGCACCCTGGAGGCAAGTCTGGAACGCCTGGGCCTCGACCGGGTCGACATCGTCTACCTCCACGATCCGGACGAGCACGCCGAATGGGCCTTCCGCGAGGGCTACCCGGCGCTGGAGAAGCTCCGCTCGGAGGGCGTGGTCGGGGCGATCGGCGCCGGGATGAACCAGGCGGAGATGCTCACCCGCTTCGTCCGCGACACCGACGTCGACGTGGTGCTGTGCGCCGGCCGCTACACCCTGCTCGACCAGAGCGCCCTCACCGGCCTGTTGCCCGCCGCCCAGGAACGCGGCACGTCCGTCGTCATCGGCGGCGCCTTCAACTCCGGCTTACTGGCCAATCCGCAGCCGGGCGCGAAGTACAACTACACCGTCGCACCCTCCGACCTGGTCCAGCGGGCGCTGCGCCTGAAGTCCGTCGCCCACCGTCACGGCACCACGCTGCGCGCCGCCGCCCTGGCCTTCTGCGCCGCCCACCCGGCCGTCGCGAGCGTCCTCGTCGGGGCCCGCTCGGCACACGAAGTCCGCGACTGCGCCCATCAGTTCGCCGCCCGCGTGCCCGCCGCGTTCTGGCAGGACCTGCGCGCCAAGGGCCTGCTGCCCGCCGACGCCCCCGTGCCCACCGAGGCGCCGTCGAAGGAGCCGTCATGAGAGTCGCCCTGCACACCGGGGTCCGCTCCGACCGTATCGCCGCGTACGAGGCCGCCCACCGCGAGGTGCCCGGGGAACTCACCGACGCCATCCACGCCGCGGGCTACGCCCGTCTCCTCGCCGAAGTGGAGAAACTGCCGGTCAACGTCGCCTGGCAGGCCCGCGTGGCCGAACTGCTGGACGTGGTGCACGACTACTCCGGCGAGGGCGCGGACGCCGGCCTGTCCGTCGTCCGGGAGCTGCCGTCATGACCGTGGTCGACGCCCACCACCACGTCTGGGACCTGTCCGTGCGGGACCAGGACTGGATCGCGGAAGGCTGCCCGATCCGGCGTGATTTCATGATGGCGGACCTCGCACCCGAGGCCCGCGCGGCGGGCGTCGACCGCACCGTCCTCGTCCAGACCGTGACCGTGCCCGAGGAGACCCCGGAGTTCCTGGCGCTGGCCGACGAGCACGAGCTGATCGCCGGGGTCGTCGGCTGGACCGACCTCACCCGCCCCGACGTCGCCGACGAGCTGGCCCGGCTGCGGGAACTGCCCGGCGGGCGGTACCTCAAGGGCATCCGGCACCAGGTCCAGGGCGAGCCGGATCCCGGGTGGCTGCTGCGTCCGGACGTACGCCGCGGCCTGACCGCCGTGGCCGACGCGGGGCTGGTGTACGACCTGGTCGTGCTGCCCCACCAGCTCCCCGCCTGCACCAAGGCGGCCGCAGACCTGCCGCACCTCACCTTCGTCCTGGACCACTTGGGCAAGCCGCCCATCGCCTCCGGCGCCCTCGAACCCTGGGCGTCCGACCTCCGCGCCCTCGCCGCGCGGCCCAACACCGTCTGCAAGCTCTCCGGCATGGTCACCGAAGCCGACCTCGCGTCCTGGAGGATCGACGACCTGCGCCCGTACGCCGGCACGGTGCTGGACGCGTTCGGCCCGGACCGCGTGATGTTCGGCTCGGACTGGCCGGTGTGCACCCTCGCGGCGGCCTACGGCGACGTGCTCGACACGGCACGCCGGCTGACCGACCCGGCCGGCCACGCCCGGATCTTCGGGGCCACCGCCACCCGTGTCTACGACCTCTGAGCGGTCTCCGCCAGCCGCGTCGGCGGCAGGTACTCCCGCACGTACGTCCGCTCCCAGCACGCGCCCGTCTCCCGCAGCTCGCGCCACGTCGTGTAGCGGTAGCGGAACAGGCGGGCGCGCACGTACCGCGGGGGCTCGTCCGGCGGGAACGGGGAGCGGCGCAGCAGCTTCAGCGTGTCGCGGTCGTTCTCCAGCAGCCGTTCCACCAGGGCGCCGAACCACGACCCGGCGTACGCGGGGGAGAGGGCCGCGAACCACATCAGCCAGTCGAGCCGCAGGTGGTACGGCGCGAACTGGCGCGGCCAGCGCCGGGGATCACCGGGCTTGCCCTTGAACTCGTACTCCCGCCAGTCCGAGTCCTCACGCGGTACGTCGTCGGCCGTGCCCTCGACGACCACCTCGTGGCGGACCCGGGTGACGCTGCCGAACGCGCCGTAGGTGTTGACCAGATGGAGCGGGTCGAAGGAGCGGTTCATGACCTGCCGGCGGGAGATCATGTTGCGGACCGGGTGGTAGCTCAGCCCCACCAGCAGCGCGGCGACCGCGAGGACCACGCTCTCGTACCAGAGCGGCGCGGCGGGCACGGACGGCGGATCGCTCGGGAACCGCACCGCTGACAGGGCGAGCACGATCGTGATCCAGTTCAGCCAGGCGAAGTTGCCCGACAGCACCAGCCACAGCTGGGTGACGATCATCAGCGCGGCAGCGGCGGTCGCGACCGGCTGCGGGGCGAACAGCAGGAACGGCACCACGAGTTGCGTGACGTGGTTCGCGGCCACCTCGACCCGGTGCAGGGGCCGGGGCAGATGGTGGAAGAACCAGCTGAGCGGCCCCGGCATCGGCTGCGTCTCGTGATGGTGGTCCAGGCAGGTCAGCTTCCGCCAGCACTCGTCGCCGCGCATCTTGATCAGCCCCGCGCCGAACTCCACGCGGAACAGGATCCAGCGCAGCAGGAACAGCACGACGACGGGCGGCGCCACCTCGTCGTTGCCCAGGAACACGGCGAGGAAGCCCACCTCCAGCAGCAGTGACTCCCAGCCGAACGAGTACCAGGTCTGCCCGACGTTGACGATCGACAGGTACAGCACCCACGGCACCAGCCACAGCAGCATGCCGCCCCACAGGGGCAGCAGCGAGTCGAGCCCGGCCAGCAACGCCACCGACACCGCGCAGCCCGTCCACGCGCAGACGGCGAAGAAGCGGTCCGAGTAGTGCAGCTGGAACAGGCTCGGCGCCCGCCGGAACGGCACCTGCCCGACGAACCGCGGCACCGGCAGCATGCCGCGCCGCCCGATCAGTGCGCGGAACTGCAACGCCGCCGTCAGGAACGCGACCAGGTACACGGCGGCCAGCGCCCGCTGGAAGACCAGCCGGGTCATCCAGTAGTCGGATGCGGTGAACCAGTCCACGCGCGTGCGCTCCTCCCCGTGCGTCGCCCGACCCGGTGTCACGCTGCGTGTACCACCGCTCCGGTTGCGCAACCCGAGTGAGTGAAGCAAACAATAGTGATCAATTACCTCATATGTACCTCATATGTGACGAAGCGAGCTGGAGGGTGAGGTGCGGACACCGACCGGGACCTTCGTCACGGCCTGCGCGCTCTCCGCGGCGCTCCTCCTCTCGGGCTGCGGCGGCGACAGCGTCGGTGGCAGCGCAGGCGGCGCCGCGGGCGCCGTCGGGGCGCTCTTCCTCCAGCCGGCCGCGGCGCAGGGGCCGTACCCCTTCACGGACTCCACGGCCACCACGACGGCTACCCCGTCCCCCACCTCCCGAACGCCGGAGACGGCCCGCCCGGGCGACGCCGCCCGGGTCTCCGCCGGTCTGAGCGGCCTGCGCACGCTCTCCGGCGCAACACCCGGCCTTTACGGCGGCATCGAGCGGACCGGCAGCTGCGACGCCACCCGGCAGATCGGCCACCTCACCCGCGACCGGGCCAGGACGCGCGCCTTCGCCCGGGTCGCGGGCGTCTCCCCGGCGTCCGTCCCCGACCACCTGCGCGGACTGACCCCGGTCGTACTGCGCGCCGACACCCGCGTCACCAACCACGGCTTCCGGGCCGGCCGGGCCGCCGGCTACCAGGCCGTCCTCCAGGCGGGCACCGCCGTCCTGGTCGACGACCGGGGTGTGCCGCGCGTCCGGTGCGCCTGCGGCAACCCGCTGCGCCCGCCCGTGGCCCTGCGCGGCACGCCGGACATCGAGGGCACCCCTTGGCCCGGCTACCGGCCCGGCCGGGTCGTCGTCGTGACCCCCGCACCGCAGGTGATCACCGACTTCACGATCGTCGACGTCACCACCCGTACCTGGATCGAGCGGCGCGTCGGCCACGACGTACGCCGCGACCGGGCCCTGCCGCCACCAGTCTGGACGACGGCGCCCCCGGCGCCGGCACCGGAGCCGTCCGAGCCACCGCCCCTCGTCCCGCGCGAGCCCGCCGTCTCCCCGGACCCGGACTCGGACAGCGCCTCGTCCTGGGACGCGCACTCCCCGAGTGACATGAGCCCCCCGGTCACCGCCACGGACGCGCCACCGCCCGGCGACACCGGCCCGCTGCCCGGCGAACCGTCCCCCGAAGGCCCTGAAGACCCCGGCGGCCCCGACGAGGTGGGTCCCGACACCGTGCCGGACCGTCCCGATCTGCCCGACGGAGCGGGGCTGATTCCCGACGATCCGGCCGCCGACAGCATCCTCGGCAGCCCCACGGACGTCTTCGGTAACTGAGGGCCGGTTCGGCGGAGTGGCCCGTAAACTCAGCACATCCGGTCGAAGAATCGGACGAATCCTGGCAAGGTGGGCCCATGGCTGATCGGGGAGCGAGCGCCCTGTCCCTCCCGGACGACTGGCCCGCCCACCCGGACGCGATCCTCGCGCTCAACCGGATGGGCAGCTTCGACTGGGATCTGGACACCGGCCTGATGCAGATGGACGCCCAGGCCCACGAAGTCTTCGACGTGCGCCCCGATGAGTACGACGACCACCCGGAGACCCTCGCCCAGCGCGTCCCGCCCGGTGAGGCCCGGCGGCTGGACACCGCGGTCACCCAGGCCCTGAAGGACGGCAGCGAGAACTACGGCGCCTATTTCCGCATCCGCTGCCGCGACGGCTCCCTGCGCTGGACTCACACGCAGGGCTACATCCGGCGCGACGGCACCGGACGGCCCCGCCGCATCATCGGCATCGTCCGGGACGCCACCCGGGAACTCGCCGAGAGCGAGGCCCGCACCGACCAGGCCGCCCGGGACGAGGCCCGTCGGCAGCAGACCAGCGTCGTCGAACTCACCACGGCCGCCCTCGCCCACGCCCGCACCGTCCAGGACGTCATCGACGTCCTCAAGGACACCCACGGCCTCACCCACCTGGGCGCCACCAGCCTCGTCATGGGCCTGGTCGAGGCCGGCCGCATCCGCCTGGTCGCCGAGGGACCCTCGGACAGCTTCGTGCCCGGCACCCGCATCACCCGGATCGACGAGCCCTACCCGATGAGCGAGGCCGTACGGACCCTCGCCCCCTGCTTCATCGAGTCGCCGGAGGAGTTCGCCGAGCGCTACCCGATCCTCTGGCCGCACATCACCGGCCTGAACATCACGTCCGCCGCCTATCTGCCGCTCATCGTCCAGGCGCAGCCGATCGGCGCGATGGGCCTGCTCTACAGCGACCGGCACGGCTTCACCCCCGAGGAGCGCAACATCCTCGTCGCCCTCGGCAGCAGCATCGCGCAGAGCCTCCAGCGGGCCATGTTCTACGAGCAGGAGATGGACCTCGCGCAGGGCCTGCAGCAGGCCATGCTGCCCCGGACCATTCCGAGCGTGCCCGGGGCCGACATCGCCGTCCGCTACCGCGCCGCCACCATCGGCGGCTCCCTCGGCCGTGACATCGGCGGCGACTGGTACGACCTGATCCCGCTGCCCGGCGGCCGGGTCGGCGCCGTCATCGGTGACGTCCAGGGCCACGACACGCACGCGGCCGCCGTCATGGGCCAGTTGCGCATCGTGCTGCGCGCCTACGCCGCCGAAGGGCACACCCCGGCGACCGTGATGGCCCGCGCCTCCGTCTTCCTGCACGAACTCGACACCGACCGCTCCGCGACCTGCCTCTACGCGGAGGCCGACCTGTCCACCGGCGTGCTCCAGATGGTCCGGGCGGGCCATATCGATCCGCTCGTACGGCAGACCGACGGCTCCTGCCGCCGCGTCACCGTCCCGGGCGGTCTGCCGCTCGGCCTGTCCGCCGAGTTCGGCCGCCTCGACTACCCGGTGGGCACCGTGGAACTGGACCCGGGCGAGACCCTGCTGCTGTGCACCGACGGCCTGGTGGAGCAGCCCGGCGCCGACCTCGACGACGGCATGCGCACCCTCACGGCGCTCGTCGCCACCGGTCCCGACGACGTACGGGACCTCGCCGACCGGCTCATCGACGTGGCCGCCGAACGCGGTGGCGACGACGACGTGGCGCTGCTCCTGCTGCGCCGGCGCGGCCCGGACGGCCCGCAGTCCGGCCGCCGGCTCCAGCGACACGTCGCCCCCGGCGATCCGGCGGCCCTGTCCGAGGCCCGGCACATGATCCACACCACGGTGGGCGTCTGGGGAGCCCGGGACCGCGCCGACGAGATCGAACTGGTCGCCGACGAGCTGATCACCAACGCCCTGCTGCACACCGAGGGCTCCGCGATCGTCACCCTGCGGGCCCTCAGCGGCTCCGAGCGCCGGCTGCGCGTCGAGGTCGAGGACTCCTCCAGCGCCCTGCCGCGCCGCCGCGAGGCGGGCGAGTCGGGCGTCTCCGGGCGGGGCCTGCTGCTGGTCGAGCTGCTCACCGACGTGTGGGGCGTGGAGGCACGCGGCGGCGGCAAGGCCGTGTGGTGCGAGTTCGTGGTGCCCGACCTCGACTGACCTCACGTGGCACTCTGGATTCATGCCGGAACTCCCCGAGGTCGAGGCGCTCAAGGACTTCCTCGCCGAGCACCTCGTCGGCCACGAGATCGTGCGGGTGCTGCCCGTCGCGATCAGCGTCCTGAAGACGTACGACCCGCCCCTGTCCGCTCTGGAGGGCCACGAGGTCGTCGCCGTACGCCGGTACGGCAAGTTCCTCGACGTCGGGACCGCGGACGGTCCGCACTTCGTGACGCACCTGGCCCGCGCCGGCTGGCTGCACTGGAAGGACCGCCTCCCCGACGGCCCGCCCCGCCCCGGCAAGGGCCCCCTCGCCCTGCGCGTGGCCCTGGAGACCGGCGCCGGCTTCGACCTGACCGAGGCCGGCACCCAGAAGCGGCTCGCGGTGTACGTCGTGGCCGACCCGCAGGAGGTCCCGGGCGTCGCCCGGCTCGGCCCGGACCCCCTGGCCGACGACTTCGACCAGGCCCGCCTCGCGGAGCTCCTGGCCGGTGAACGGCGGCAGCTCAAGGGCGCGTTGCGCGACCAGAGCCTGATCGCCGGGGTGGGCAACGCCTACAGCGACGAGATCCTGCACGCGGCGAAGATGTCGCCCTTCAAACTGGCCGCGTCCCTGACCGAGGAGGAGACCGGGCGGCTGTACGCGGCCCTGCGCGACACGCTCACCGAGGCCGTCGAACGCTCCCGGGGCGTGGCGGCCGGCCGGCTGAAGGCGGAGAAGAAGAGCGGCCTGCGCGTGCACGGCCGCACCGGCGAGCCCTGCCCGGTGTGCGGCGACACCGTGCGGGAGGTGTCCTTCAGCGACTCCTCGCTCCAGTACTGCCCGACCTGCCAGACCGGCGGCAGACCACTGGCGGACCGCAGGATGTCCCGGCTGCTGAAGTGACCGTCCCCGCCCTCACCGGGGCGGGCCCCGACCACTCGGACACGAGGTGGGTCGCGTCGTCCCGCAGCCGGCTGGTGGACGAGTCCAGGATGGAGTGGATGAGGCGCCGCAGCGTCTCGGGCGCCAGCTCGCCCGCCGCAGTCGCCCGGATGATGTAGTCGCCGAACCACTCCAGCCCGAACTCCGCGCCGTCGGCCCCCTGGCCTCGGTGACCCCGTCGGTGTACATCAGCACCCGGTCGCCCGGCTTCAGCCCGACTCGGACTCCTCCACCCGCGGGGACCGGGTGCGGTGGGTCCAGCCCGCGAGCGAGTCGTCGACGAGCAGGGGCGGGGCGACATCGGTGAGCGGGACGAGCCGGCGCTGCTGGAGGTCGGCGAGACAGACCACCGAGTGCTGGAGTCCCAGGGCCCTGGTGCAGCGGGCCGCCGCGGTGGTCAGGTCCAGCGCCGAGGTCTCCGGATCGGCGAGGAACTCCTCCAGGCGACCGTCGCCGGTCTCCGCCGTCGCCACCTCGTCTCCCCTCGCCGGGACCGCGGCACCCGGGACCTCCCGGGTGTGTCGTCCAGCAGTCTCACACCGGCGTGCGGGGAGCGCCCGGCGGCAGGGGCGGACGGATGGTCAGCGCGGCTGGAGCCTGACCAGGATCTCCCCGGCCGCCGAGCGGATCTCGTAGCGGGCGATCTCCGCCGGATGCATGGACGAGCTGGCCATCATCGTGTTGGGATGGGCGTCGTGGCCGGGCCCGTGCCAGCTGGTCGCTGTCTCCTCCGTGCCGTCGAGGCCGATGATCACCAGGTGGCAGGCGCGGGGGCCCGACGCGTCCTTCACCTTCAGCTCGACCTGGCTGCCCGAGGCCTCGTCCTCCGTCGTGACCTGCGCCCACACACCCGTCCGCGCATCGGTCGCCGCGACCGTCAGGGGCCCCTCGTCGCCGCCCTCGGCCATCATCGCGATCCCCGGTACCGACACGGCGAACACCACCGACGCGGCCAGGGCGAACAGCATGCGTCTGCGGCCGGCCCGGCGCCGGGTCGCCACCTCGGCCAGCAGCCGGTCCAGCATGCGCGGCCCGGGCTGCGCCGTCGGGTGCACGAACCGTGGCGTCGCCCGGCGGTACAGCATCAACTGCCGTGCCGTCGGGCCGAATTCCGTCACCTCTGCGGCGCACCGAGGGCACTCCATGAGGTGGTCCTCGAAGCGGAAGGCCTCCGCCTCGTCCAGCACGCCGAGCGCGTAGGCGCCGACGTCGCGATGCCGTTCCAGGGACCTCATGCCGAATCCTCGTGCCGTTGGGTGCGGGTGGGGTTACTCCTTGCTCCCACCGGTACGGACCAGGCAGCGGAATCACTCAAGCCGGTGACACAATCGCAACCAAAGGATTCGGAGCGCTCCGGCCCGCGGATTGGTCCGGGGCCGCAGAAATCTAAAAAAGATGGATGGCGAGGTGTCCCAGCGGCAGTCCGAGCTGCCAGGCGGGCGTCCAGACCTTCGGCCCCTCGTCCTCCCCGACCACCGGAGCGCCGCCCGGCACCGCGTTCAGGTCGGGCGCGAGCAGCTCCGTCTCCTGGAGCCAGCGCCAGGCCTCCTCCGCCAGGTCCAGGTCCGGCGCGGGCCGGCCCGACTGCGCGGCTCGGGCGGCGAGCTCGGCCAGCCGCTCGCGCACCCACTCCTGCCACGGCTGGTCGTACGCCGTCAGTGACAGCCAGGTCTCCAGCTGCGTGACGACCCGGATACCGGACAGCTCCCCCTCGGTGTCGGAGAGGAAGATGGTCAGCGCCAGGGCATCCCGCCCCGCGCGGAACTCGAAGGACGTCGGCGGCATCAGATCGCCGGTCCGCAGCAGTTCGTCGGCGATGTACTCGGCGTACAACCACGCCATGGGGACGGTCAGTTCGCCGCCGCCGTCCGTGTTCTCGTGACCTCTGTGCAGCATCCCTTCCTGCCTTCCTCCGGTACGTGCGCGTCGCCCGACACCGGGCCCCCGGGGCGCTGACGGCCCCATCCGGAACACGGATGGGAACAGCCGATTACTCAACCGGGGTCCTCAGCAAGGCGCTTTACGGAGGTTTGACTCAGTCATGGGTTTCAGCGCAGGTCGGCGGCGTATCCCGGAAGCACCCGGCGCAGGGCGCGCAGCGCGTAGTACGCGCGGGACTTCACGGTACCGGGCGGGATGCCGAGGGTCGCCGCGGCTTCCGCCACACTCGCCCCCTGGAAGTACACGAGCACCAGGACTTCACGGTGTTCCGGAGTGAGTGTCTTCACAGCTTGGCGGACGTCGAGCATCGCCGCGGCCCGCTCGGCGTGGTCGGAGATGACCCGCGCGTTCTCCAGCACCGCGTCGCCGACCTCGGCGGGCCGGGCCTGCCGGGCTCGCCGGGCGTCGATCGCGAGCCGTCGCCCGACGGTCATCAGCCAGGGCCGTACGGAGTCGAAGTCGTCGGCGCGCAGCGCCTCGGGGTGCTGCCAGGCACGCACCAGCGTCTCCTGGACCAGGTCCTCCGCGCGCTGCCGGTCGCCGTCGCAGAGCCGGAGCAGGAGCGCGAAAAGGGGCCGGCCGTGCTCCCGCTGCAGTGCGGCGAGCTCGTGCTCGGCGGTCGTCCCGTTCATGAGAGTGGATCCGGCCGTCATGGCCGTATGCCACCGCAGGGCGCAGCAGGGGGGACAGGGCACGTACCGGCCTGTGCGGCGGACGGTCGATCGCGTCGACGAACGGTTCGACGAACGGTCGGGGCGCCCGGCCATGTGGGTGCCGGACGGGCTGATGGGCGTGTCGGAGCCGCGTGGGGAGCTGTGAGCCTTCTTTCCTGTTCGTGTGTAAATACGACCACAACGCCCACAGTGGGGTGAATGGATGATCGCACGCAGTCGACAGGCGGCCCTGGCCCTGACCGTCGCCCTCGCCGCGGGTGCCGCCTGCCAGGCCCGCAGCCACGAACCCACCGGCCCCGGACGCCCGGCACCGTCCGTGGCCGGACCCCGCGGCTTCACACTGGTCGCCTCCGGCGACGTCCTCCCGCACAGCACGATCATCGACCGGGCCGGCTTCGACGCCGGCGGCACCGGCTACGACTTCCGGCCGATGCTCGCGGGGATCCGCTCCGTCGTCTCCCGCGCCGACGTGGCCCTGTGCCACATGGAGACCGTCTACGGCGCGAACGGCGACTACACCGGCTACCCCGCCTTCAAGTCCCCGCCCGAGGTCGCCCGGGCCCTCGCCGCCACCGGCTACGACGGCTGCTCCACCGCCTCCAACCACACCCTCGACGACGGCGCCGACGGCATCCGCCGCACCCTCGACGCCCTCGACCGCGCGGGCGTACGGCACGCCGGCTCGGCACGCGCCGAGGAGGAGGCCCGTACGGTGACGGTCCTCCAGGCGGGACCGGCGAAGATCGCCCACCTCGCCTACACCTACGGCACCAACGGCATCCCGCTCCCGGACGGACAGCCCTGGGCCGTGAACCTCATCGACGAGGCCCGGGTCCTCGCGGACGCCCGGGCCGCGCGCCGGGCCGGCGCCGACGTGGTCGTCGTCTCCCTGCACTGGGGCACCGAGTGGCAGGACGCCCCCGACGAGCAGCAGCTGACCCTGGCCCGCAGCCTCACCGCCGCCCGTAGCGAGGGCCGCCCCGACATCGACCTGATCCTCGGCACCCACGCGCACGTCCCGCAGGCCTACGAGAAGGTCAACGGCACCTGGGTGATCTACGGCATGGGCGACCAGATCGCCGGCGAGATGACCAACCACCAGGGCGCCCGGGACCCGCGCGGCAACCAGTCCACCCTCGGCCGCTTCACCTTCGCCCCGCCCGCCCGGCCGGGCGGGCGCTGGGAGGTGACGAAGGCAGAGTTCGTCCCGCAGCTGTTCGACGTCGACGCCGGCCGGGTCGTCAACCTCAACCGGGCGATCGCCCAGGGCGCCGGCGTCGAGGCCGTCCGCGACCGCATCCGCGACGTCGTGCTCAGCCGGGGCGCGGCCGAGGACGGCCTGGTGATGGGGGAGTAGGGCCTCACTCGCCGTCAGGGCGGCGCCTTGCCGGCTCCGAGCGACGGTAGGAGTACGCGAAGTAGACCACGAGCCTCAGCGCGAACCAGACGGCGAACCGCGCCCAGGCCACTGGAGGAAGGTGATGAGCCAGATCGACAAGACGATGCCCACCGCCGGCACGACCGGCATCCACGGCGTACGGAAGGTGCGCGGCAGGTCCGGCTGCCGGTGGCGCAGCACGATCACCGCCGCGCACACCACCACGAACGCCAGCAGGATGCCGATGTTGGTCAGCTCGGCCGCCTCGCCGATCGGCAGGAACGCGGCGATGGCGGCCGACGCGAACCCCACGATCCAGGTGACCCGCGTGGGCACGTGCCGCGTCGGGTGCGTCTTGGCGAACCACTGGGGCAGCAGCCCGTCACGGGACATCGAGAACCACACGCGGGTCACGCCCAGCATGAACGTCGGGCGCTCACCGTCCTGGTGACCGGGCTCGCCGTGGCGATCCTGGCCGGCTGGGGTCTCGTCGAGGCGTTCCCGGAACGCTGCCCCGCGGCGAACGCCTGGCCTGGGCGGCGAACCGGGTCCTGGGCGGCCTGGTGCCCGCGGGCAGCATCGACGGCCGCCCGCCGCACGCCCTGTTCTTCCTGCTCGGCCTGTTCGGCGCGCTCGCCCTGCTGAACGCCGCCGCCACCCTGTTCCGCTCGCAGCGCCTGGAAGCCGCCCTGCACGACGACGAGGAGGCCCGCATCCGCGCCCTCCTCGCCCGCTACGGCGACCAGGACTCCCTCGGCTACTTCGCCACCCGTCGCGACAAGGCCGTCGTCTTCTCGCCCAGCGGCAAGGCCGCCGTCACCTACCGCGTCGAGGCCGGCGTGTGCCTGGCGAGCGGGGACCCGGTGGGCGACCGGGAGGCCTGGCCGCACGCGATCGCCGCCTGGCAGGAGGTGGCCCGCCGACACGCCTGGGTGCCCGCCGTGATGGGCGCGTCCGAGGAGGGCGCCAGGGCCTTCGTCCGCGCCGGGCTCGGCGCGCTCCAGCTCGGCGACGAGGCGATCCTGCACGACCTCGACGGCCGCGACATGCGCGTCACCCGCCAGGCCGTCAACCGCGTCCGCCGCACCGGCGCGACCTGCCGCGTCCGCCGTCACTCCACCCTGGGCGAGGAGGAGACGCGGCAGATCGTCGAACGGGCCGACGCCTGGCGCGACACCGAGACCGAGCGCGGCTGCTCCATGGCCCTGGACCGGCTCGGCGACCCGGCCGACGGCGACTGCCTCCTCGTCGAGGCCCACGACAAGGACGGCCGCCTCCTCGCCCTCCAGTCCTTCGTGCCCTGGGGCAGGGACGGCGTCTCCCTGGACCTGATGCGCCGTGACCGCACCGCCCCCAACGGCGTCATGGAGTTCATGGTCGCCGAACTGTGCCACGCCGCACCGAAACTGGGCGTGCGCAGGATCTCGCTGAACTTCGCCGTCTTCCGCTCGGTGTTCGAGGAGGGCGCCCGCATCGGCGCCGGGCCGGTGCTCCGCCTCTGGCGCCGCCTGCTGCTGTTCTTCTCCAAGTGGTGGCAACTGGAGGCCCTGTACCGGTCCAACGCCAAGTACCACCCCGAGTGGTACCCCCGCTTCCTCTGCTACGCGGAGGCCGCCTCCCTCGCCCGGGTCGGACTCGCATCCGGCGTCGCCGAGGGCTTCGTCTCCGTACCGTCGATGCGCACGTTGTGAGGAAGAGGAAGAGGGCACTCGAAGGGCGGACAGCGGCCCGCCACCACGGAGGGGCTGCCGTCACTGGCGGCGCTCGGCCTCGCCGGAGGGGACGGGACCGAGCCCGCCGACCCTCTCGCCGCCCTGCCCGACCAGGTTCGGGTCCGGCACCGCAGCCTGGCCGACCCGGAGGCCAAGGTCCGCCGCCGCTACCTCGACCTGGTCGCGAGCCCCGACGCCCGCGAGGTGATCCGCGCCCGCTCCACCGCCGTCCAGGCGCTGCGCCAGGGCCTGCTGGAACGCGGCTACCTGGAGGTCGAGATACCGATGCTCCAGCAGATCCACGGCGGCGCCAACGCCCGCCCCTTCACCACCCACATCAACGCCTACGACCTCGACCTCTACCTGCGCATCGCCCCGGAGCTGTACCTGAAGCGGCTGTGCGTCGGCGGCCTGGAGAAGGTCTTCGAGCTGGGCCGCACCTTCCGCAACGAGGGCGTCTCCTACAAGCACAACCCCGAGTTCACCATGCTGGAGGCCTACCAGGCCTTCGCCGACCACGACGTGATGCTCGACCTCGTCCGCGAACTCGTCCAGGGCGCCGCGACCGCCGCCTTCGGCACGCCCGTGGCCCACAAGGACGGCAAGGAGTACGACATCTCCGGGCCGTGGCCGGTCAGGACCGTTTACGCTGCCGTCAGCGAGGCCCTCGGCGAGGAGATCCACCCGGGCACGGACATCGAGACCCTCAAGCGCCTGTGCGACCGCGCGGGCGTGCCGTACACCGCCGACGACGGCCACGGCGACGTCGTCCTGGAGATGTACGAGCGGCTGGTGGAGGAGCGGACCCGGTTGCCGACCTTCGACAAGGACTTCCCGACCGACGTCTCCCCGCTCACCCGGCAGCACCGCACCGACCCGCGCCTCGCCGAACGCTGGGACCTCGTCGCCTTCGGCACCGAACTGGGCACCGCCTACTCGAGCTGACCGACCCCGTCGAGCAGCGCCGCCGCCTCACCGCCCAGTCCCTTCTCGCCGCCGGGGGCGATCCCGAGGCGATGGAACGCGACGAGGACTTCCTCGACGCCCTGGAGTACGCCATGCCGCCCACCGGCGGCCTCAGCATCGGCGTCGACCGGCTGGTCATGTTCCTCACCGGGCTGACGATCCGGGAGACCCTGCCGTTCCCCCTCGTGCGCCGCCACTGACCCTTCCGCGTGGGCCATTCGGGTGAAAACATGCCGCCGCACCGGTGTTGCTCAGGTGCGTCGGCCTTCCGCCGGGCGACTGATGAGTCATGAAGAAGGATCAGTTGCTCACCCGTCGCCGGCTGTTGATCGCGGGCACCGGCGCCGTGGGAGCGGCCGCCACGGCCGGTGTGCTCACGGCGGTCACCGGGGACGGCCCCGCCGGGTCCGACCCGGTCGCGGGGCCCCAGGCCCGCCGCCCGCTCGGCTCCTCCGCGTACCGCCTCCAGCCCCTGACCGGATACGGCCCGCCGCAGGCCGCGCCCCGCCGGACCCTGGTACGCCGCGAACCGCTGCTGCGCGTCTCCGGCCGCGGTCGCACCATGGTGCTGACCTTCGACGACGGCCCCGACCCCCGCTACACCCCGGACATCCTCGACATCCTGGCCGAGTACGACGTGCGCGCGATGTTCTTCGTGTGCGGCGAGAAGGTCGCCGGCAGCCCGAACCTGCTGGCCCGGATGGCCGACGAGGGCCATGTCGTCGGGAACCACACCTGGTCCCACCCGATGCTCACCCGCCTCACCCGCCGGCAGATCCGCTCCCAGATGGAACGCACCTGCGACGTCATCGAGGAGGCCTGCGGTGAGCCCCCCGAGTGGTTCCGCGCCCCCTACGGCGCCTGGAACCGTGCCGCCTTCCAACTGGGCGCCGAACTCGGCATGGAAGCGCTCGGCTGGACGCTCGACACCCTCGACTGGGCCAAGCCCGGCACCCGCGCCATTGTCCGCCGGGTGGAACGCGGCGCCGCCCCCGGCGTCGTGGTGCTCTCGCACGACGCCGGGGGCGACCGCTCGCAGAGCGTGCGGGCCCTGCGACGCTATCTGCCCGAACTGCTGGACTCCGGCTACCACGTCACCGTGCCCCGGCGGCACTACGCGTGAGACATGCCGTCGGGGCATGAGACATGGCGTCGGGCCTTCGCCCGCCCGGCCGGGAACGCTCAGCGCGGGAACGCTCAGCGCACCTCGACCAGGCGGGCGAAGGCGACGACGTTGCCCTCGTAGCCGTTCTGCTGGGAGAAACCGCCGCCGCAGGTGATGACCCGCAGCTCCGCCGTGCCCTTGGAGGCGTAGACGCGGTCGCCGGGGAAGTTGTCCTTCTCGAAGACCTCGACGCCGTAGATCTCGAAGACGGCGGTCTTTCCGTCCTGTCGGGCGACCTCGACGCCGTTCCCCTTCTTGAGGGCCCCGAGTCCGTAGAACACGGCGGGGCCCTGCTGGTTGTCGACATGGCCGACGACGACCGCGGTGCCCTTCTCGCCGGGGGTGACGGCACCGGTGAACCAGCCGGCCAGGTTCGGGTCCTCCGGGGGCGGCGCGCCGACCCAGCCGTCCGCGTCCAGGCCCACGGGAATGATCGGCGCGTCGACCTGGATCGCGGGGATCCTGACCCGGTCCGGGAGGGCGTAGGGGAGGGGCTTGACGGCGCTGCCGCCGACCCCGGCGAAGGTGTCCCCGGGCACGCGGCTGTCCGCCGCGGCCGCGGTCGCCGGCTGCGGCGGGCCCTCGTCGAATTCCCCCGAACCATTCCGGATGAGCGCGAGGCCGGTCAGCAGAACCAGCGCTATCACGCCCCACGGGGCGCGCTTCTTCCGCCGCGCCTCCTCTTCCGCCTCGGCCAGCTCGGACGCAGACATGGGCCATCCCCTCTCGACGCGGCCGTCGCCGTGTCGTTCGCGCATACCAGAACGCTAAGTGCCGCGCCCGAAACCGGCGACGGGACAGGAGCGAACGGGTGGCCCCGGGGCTGCCGGGGGTGGCCCAGGGCTGTCGGAGCTGGTTCCGGGACCATGAGGTGCGCCATCCGAGTTGCCGCCGTGAGGAATTTTCTGACCGTCCGTGACCTGCGGCGATATCCGATTGTGCGGAGGTCCCGCGGTGCCTTCTCTCACCGGGACGGACTATTCCCGAAATGCGGGTCGGCGCAAGGCGACTGACTGTCTTTCTGGGAGGCGCTTTCTCGCCGATCGACCGGGGACGGGTCCCGGGGCGTCTTCCGCGGAGGTTCACATGCGTAACACTCGTGCCCTGGCGGTCGCCGGCGCCGCGGTCGCCGCCCTCGGCCTCTCCGCCCCCGCTGCCGTCGCGTGGGACACACCCAGCAACATCGTCGCCCTGCCCAGCGTGATCGCCCGCGGCGGCCAGCTGACCATCACGGTCGACGGCTGCCGCCACGGTGGCACGGCGACCTCTGACGCGTTCACGATGCCGGCGAGGCTCTCGCCCACCTCCGGCGCGAAGGAGACGGCGAGGGGTACCGCCACCATCAGGAACAACGCCCACCCGGGGCCGTACGACATCACGGTCACGTGCGACGGCAAGAGTCTGACCAAGCCTCAGGCCTTCAGTGTCATCGGCGGTGTCCGCGGCGGTATCGGCGGCAGCAGCACCACCGGTGCGACTCCGACCGACATGGCCATCGGCGGTGGGCTCGTGGCCGCCGCGGTCGTCGGCGGCGGGGTGTTCTGGATGCGCCGCCGTGCCGAGCGGCACGTCTGACGCCTCAATTCCCGCTCCTTCGACGAGCCGCCTCGCACGTGAACGGTCTTCGCCCCGGATCCCTCGACGGATCCGGGGCGAAGACCTGCGCGATGCGCGGACCGGTCAGCCGGCGTCCTCGTCGGTGCGGCGGCGTGCGAAGTGGTTCGCCGTGCCCAGCGCGCCGGCGATGAGCAAGGCGCCGAGACCGATCTCCTTGAGGTCGAAACCGGCGAGGGTGCCGCCCTCTCCGGCGTGCACGCCCTTCGACGGGTGGCGGTGGTGGTCCGAGGGGTGACGCGTGGGGTGGTGGGTGGGGTGATGCGTCGGACGGCCGCCGGCGATGGTCAGGCGCGCGGTGCCGCTCGACTCGTCACAGACGAACTCCACGTCGTACACGGCGCCGGGCTTGGCGTCCCAGTCGACCCTGGTCGTCGCCGACGACTCCTCCGGCGGGATGACGACCACGTCGAAGACCGGTGAGGAGACCGCCGCCTCACCCTCGCAGGCTTTGTTGCGCTCCACCCGCAGCGTGACCCGACCGCCCGCCGCGACGGTGGAGGGCTCGACGCCGAAACCGAAATCGGTCTGCATGGCGGCGTCGGCCGGCATGCAGGAGGTGAGGGCGCCGGCGCCCAGCAGTACGGCCGAGGCCGAAGCGGCGCATATCGCGCGCATGTGAATCCTCCGGGTCCCCGAGGAGCAGCCGCGGACCTGTTCCGCTCACGTCATAAATGCACCTCGATGCCCGAAACGCTAAGAACGCGCGCACGGCGGCGCGATCGCAGTAGCGCGAATGGGGCACACGTATGGGCCGCCTGGCGGAACCCGGTTGACGCGGCCGGGGGACGGCGACGGTGTGTCGCTCGCCCCCGGCCGGGTTCCGTGGTGCGGGTGCCGTCAGTCCCCGGCGCCGGGGAAGAGGTTCAGGAACGGGTCCGCCGACGCGGTCACGCCCCTGCTGTAGGGCGAGTCGAAGTCCCAGATCAGAAACAGCAGGAAGGCGATCAGTGCCGAGAACAGCCCGGCGAGGACCAGTTCACGCGTCGTTCTGCGGATCTGGAGGGCGAAGATCATCCCGATGGTGACGACGGCTCCGGTGATCAGCCCGAACCACACCACGCCCGGCATGGTCTCCCCGGTCGACTCCGCCCGGGCGATCCGGGCCTGGCTGGCCGCGGTCACCTGGTCGAGGAGCGGCTGGTAGGCCTGGGCCTGGAAGTCCGTCTCCGGTTCGTAGTCGGTGACGTCCTGGCGGACACGCTCGAAGAGCTCACGGCCGCGCTCGGTGACCTGGCCCTTGTCGGCCATGGTGTCCCACTCGGTGGTGACGACATGGCTCACGTACGTGTGGATGTCGTCCCGGATGCGGTCGCGTACGTCGTCCGGGTAGACCCGGACCCGCTCCGAGATCTCGTGCAGCGCGGTGGCCTCCGCCTGGACGTGGTCCTGGGCGGCGCTGCGCCCCTCCCACACACCGGCGATCGCCAGACCCAGGACGATGGCGTACACCACGCCGATCCACATCGTCATGTACTCGATGACGTCAGGGGTCTCGCTGGGGTCCTCGTCTTCGGACGCCGTGCGATGGCGTACGAAGGTGATGACGACCACCACCACACAGGCGGCCAGCATCGCGAGGGTGAGAACAAGCCATTCCGGCAAGAGATGCCTCCAGAGCTTCAGGGGTCAGCGCGCGCGCAGCGCGGCGACGGCGACCACCGCGGGCACCGTGACGAGCAGGACGAAGGTGAGCGGCGACATGCTGTTGCTCGCCGGTCGTGGCCGCGGCGCGGCGCGGTACCGGGGGTAGTGCACGGGTGTCGCGGACGGACGCGGGGTGGGCTTCGCCGACGGCTTCGGGGCCGGGGCGGGGAGCGGGGGAGGTACGGGCCTGGGGGCCGGCCGGGGCGGCGCCGCCGGGCGTGGCGTGGGCGGCGGAGGCGGAGGCGGTGGTGGTGGCTCCGGTCTGGCCGTGGGGGTCGGTTTCGGCGGTGGGGGCGGGGGTGGCGTCGGGTCAGGTGACGGCGTCGGGTCCGGTGTCGGTGTCGGCGGTGGGGGTGTCGGGGTGGGCGTGGGCGTGGGCGTGGGGGTCGGTGCGGGTGTCGGGCACGGTGGCTTGGTCGGCCAGGTCCTGCTTCCGGCGACCGCCACCGCCTCCGTGCCGTCCGGCCCCGTCGAGGCGTACGCACAGGCGTCGGCCACCGCCACTCCGGCCGGGGCGCCGACGAGCGCCCAGGTCAGCGTCGCCACCGCCAAGGCCCTTGCGGCGAGGGCGGATTGTGTCGATAGGGGTCCATGCACGACGGAGATCATGAGCTTTGTTCCGCCGGGACGCGCCGGAGCGCAAGGGGATTGGCCCGAAAGAGGGATTTCCGGGTTCCGCCGGTTTGCCGGGCGCCGCCGCGGGCTTTCGGTGCGTCCCCGTGCGGGGTGGCGAGCGGCGGCCGTCACGGGTTCCGGAAAGAAATTTGGCCGGTGGTTGAACACAAACACCGCTCCCGTGCGTACTCATGACCGTGCGGCGGCGCAGCAGGGCGCTGCAACACCCTTGGGATTATGGGGAGTTGACGATGAAGACCTCCTGGCGGAGCGCCTCACTCGTGGCGAGCGCCGCGGCGGTCCTGGCGCTGACGACGGCGTGCGGTCAGGACAGCCCACCGGCGGCCAGCCAGAACGTGGGTGCCACGGCGGCGCCCGGGGACTACGGAAGCATCGGCACCGGGAACGGAGTCGCCGGTACGGCCGGCACCGCGGGCGGCCAGCAGGCCGCGCCGAGCCCTTCCAGCCCGTCCAACCCCGCGGGCAAGCTGTCCGTCGCCACCGCCGAAGAGGTCGGCAAGGTGGTGACCGACAGCCTGGGACTCACCCTGTACCGGTTCGACCAGGACAGCGAGCAGCCGCCCAAGTCGAACTGCGACGGCGACTGCGCCAAGACCTGGCCGCCGGTGCCCGCGGACGACGCGGAGGCCGGCGAGGGCATCGACAAGGCGCTGCTCGGCTCGGTCACCCGAGCCGACGGCACCAAGCAGCTGACCGTCGGCGGCTGGCCGGCCTACCGCTACGCCAAGGACGTCAACGCCGGTGACGTCAAGGGCCAGGGCGTGGGCGGCAAGTGGTACGCGCTGGCCCCCGACGGCAAGAAGGCGCAGGGGGGCGGCGCCGGCGGCGAGGGGACCGAGGCGCTGCCCGGGCTGTCCACCCGCAACGACCCCAAGCTCGGCGAGATCGTCGTCGACAAGAACGGCATGACCGTCTACCGGTTCAAGAAGGACGAGGCCTGGCCCAAGCCGGTCTCCAACTGCTCCGGCGCGTGCCTGGAGAAGTGGCCGCTCGTGGAGCCCGTCGACTACGCCGACACCAAGGGCATCCAGGAGAAGGGCTACATGATCTTCGACCGGACCGACGGCAAGGGCAAGCAGCAGACGATCAACTGCTCGCCGATCTACACCTTCGCCGGTGACAAGGCTCCCGGCGACACCAACGGCCAGGGCGTCGGCGGCACCTGGTACGCCGTGCGGCCCGACGGGAAGCTGGTCGGCGCGTCCGAGAAGTAGAGAAACCTCCCCAGCCGACCCGGTCCGCCTCTCCGTGACTCACGGAGGGGCGGGCCGTTTTGACGTGCTCGGACACTGTTCGTCCTATGTTCGAAGGGCAGGCACGCGGGTATCAACTCGGCACGTGCCGCAGGCAGTGACCGGTAACGGATGGTCAATTTCCGTTTCGGGTCGCTCCATTGGCGGGCGATCAGTAGCCTCTGCTCGAACACCGGATCGCCTACGCCTTGGAGAGATAGATGGAGCGTCCCGCCTGGGCCCCACGGAGCATCGACATCTCGGTGCCCAGCGTCTCCCGGATGTACGACTACTACCTGGGCGGATCGCACAACTTCGAGGTCGACCGGGAAGCGGCCCGCAGGGCCATGGAGTTCATGCCGGGACTCCCCAAGATCATGCAGGCGAACCGGGCGTTCATGCGCCGCGCCGTGCGCTACGCGGCCGAGCAGGGCGTCAGCCAGTTCCTGGACATCGGCTCCGGCATCCCCACCTTCGGCAACGTGCACGAGGTGGCCCAGGCCGCCCGGCCCGGCGCACGCGTGGTGTACGTCGACCACGACCCGGTGGCCGTGGCGCACAGCCAGGCGGTCCTTGAGGGCCACGACGACGCGGACGTCGTGGCCGCGGACCTCCGTAAGCCCCAGGAGATCCTGCGCAGCCCCGAGGTGGAGCGGCTGATCGACCTGAATCGGCCAGTGGCCCTGCTCCTCGTTGCCATACTGCACTTCGTGGAAGACGAGGACGACCCGTACGGGGCGGTGGCCGAGCTGGGTGAGGCGCTCGCGCCCGGCAGCCTGCTCGTGCTCACCCACGCCTCGTACGAGGGGATCCCGCTGCCGCCGGAGCGGGCCGGGGGTGCGGTGAACGTGTACCAGGACATCCGCAACCCGCTGATCATGCGCTCGCGCGAGGAGATCGCGCGGTTCTTCGAGGGGTACGACATGGTGGAACCCGGACTGGTGGCGATGCCGCGCTGGCGGCCCGACACCGCACCGGAGGACGAGGATCCGTATGCGTTCTCCGGTTTCGCGGGCGTGGGGCGTACGGCGTGATCGCGGAACCGGACGGGCCGGAGGACAGACTCCGCCGGTTCGCGACGATCTGGAGCCGGGCCGTCTTCCCGGTGACCTCGACGTCGTCGACCCGGCCCGAGTTCGAGGAGCAACTGCTGCCGCTGGCCCGGCGGTTGAGCGAAGCGCTGCGGGCCCGGGCCTTCGACGCCGACGAGGGCAGGGCGGTGGGCGCCGCCCTCGTGGACGCGCACTGCACCGACCCCGAGGCGCTCAGCCGCACGCTGGACTGCGTGGACGCCTACCTCGTCCTGTACTGCGGCGGCGAGGGCGACCCGGAGGGCCTGCGGGCGCGGTCCGCACGCATCCAGCACGCGATGGCCGCCGGCTTCGCGCAGGCGCTGCGCGAACGGACTTTGGCCGAGCAGGAGGCCATCGCCCAGGCCGCCCTCCAGGCGCAGGGCGTGGTGGCGCAGGCCCTGCACGCGACCGAGGCCCGCTTCCGCGCGGTCTTCGAGGGCGCGGCCATAGGCATCGGCATGGCCGACCTCGACGGCAGCATCCTCCAGGTCAACGGCGCGCTGCTGCGCATGTTCGGGGTCTCCGACCAGACGATGCGCGGCCGCAACGTGAGGGAGTGGACCCACCCCGACGACGCGCCGCAGACCTGGCGGCTCTACGACGAACTCGTGCGCGGCGAGCGTGAGCACTACCACCTGGAGAAGGCGTTCTACCGCCCTGACGGAACGGTCCTGTGGACCAACCTGACGGTCTCCCTGCTGCGCGACGCCGACGGCAGCCCGCAGTATCAGCTCGCGCTCATGGAGGACACCACCGAGCGGCGGCTGCTCAATCTGAGGCTGCGGTACGAGGCCACGCACGACGCGCTGACCGGGCTGCCGAACCGCACCTTCTTCTTCGAGCGCCTGGAGAAGGCACTGGGCGCCGGGAAGGGCCAGCGGTTCGGCCTGTGCTACCTGGATCTGGACGGTTTCAAGACCATCAACGACAGCCTCGGCCACGCGGCCGGCGACCGGCTGCTGGTGGAGGTCGCCGACCGGCTCCAGTCCTGTGCCACCGCGCCCGGTGAGATGGTCGCGCGGCTCGGCGGCGACGAGTTCGTGGCCCTGACCACGGGCCCCGACACCCAGCGCGAGGTCGACGAGCTCGCCACGCGCATCATGAACGCGCTGCTCGCGCCGATCAGCGTCGACGGCCGGGAGCTGACCGTGCGCGGCAGCATCGGCATCGTCGAGGGCCCGGCCGGGGAGCGCAGCCCGGCGGAGGTGCTGCGCAGCGCCGACATCACCATGTACCGGGCCAAGTCGGCGGGTGGCAACCGCTTCGAGCTGGCCGACCCGGAGGCGGACGCCCGCGCCATCACCCGGCACGGGCTGACCACGGCGCTGCCGACGGCCCTGGAGCGGGGCGAGTTCTTCATCGAGTACCAGCCGCTGGTCCATCTCGGCGACGGCAGTGTGCGCGGGGCGGAGGCCCTGGTGCGCTGGCTGCACCCGCAGCACGGGGTGCTCGGCCCGGACCGGTTCATCCCGCTCGCCGAACACACGGGGCTGATCGTGCCGCTGGGCCGGTGGGTCCTGGAGCAGTCGGTACGTCAGGCCCGCGAGTGGCGCGAACTGCACGGTGGAGCGGAGGCCGTGGGTCCGCTGCGGATCAACGTCAACCTCTCGCCCTGTCAGCTGACCCACCCCGGCCTGGTCCAGGACACCGTCGACATCCTGGAACGCACGGGCATCGCGCCGGACGCCCTCTGCCTGGAGGTCACGGAGTCGGCGCTGATCGGCGCGGACGACGATCTGCTGAAGCCGTTGCGCCGGCTGGCGGAGATGGGTGTCGACATCGCCCTCGACGACTTCGGCACGGGCTACTCCAACCTCGCCAACCTGCGCCGGCTGCCGGTCAGCATCCTCAAGCTGGACCGCTCCTTCACCCAGAGCATGCAGCAGTTCCCGGCCGACCCCGTCGACCTCAAGATCGTCGAGGGGATCGTCTCACTGGCCCACAGCCTGAACCTCGCGGTGACGGTCGAGGGCGTCGAGACGGGTGCGCAGGCCGAGCAGCTGCGGATCCTGGGGTGCGATACGGCGCAAGGCTGGTACTACGCCCGCCCGGGCCCCCCGGAGCGGCTGCACGAACTGGCGCTGGTGGACGCGGCGGGCTGACGCCACCGGTGGGCCGCTGCGAGGTGCCGGGTCAGGTGCCCAGCCCGCGCAGCAGCAGCGCGAGACCGCCCAGGAACTCCCGGTCGGCACTGACCTTCCGGGCGTTGCGGGCGGTCTCGGTCATGTGCGGAAAGGCGTCGGGCGGCAGCTCGGTGATGGCGACCGTGCCCTCGCCGGCCAGGGGTCCGAGGTGCTCCAGCTGGATGGCGCCGATGACGTACCCGAGCAGGCCCCGCAGCGCGACCACCCGCTGGTCGCCGTCGAATCCCGCCTCCGTGAGCACGCCGAGCACGGACTCCGACCAGCGCAGCCCGGCAAGGGACCGGTGCCGGTGGGTGACGGTCAGGGGCACGATCTCAGGATGGGCGGCCACGGCGTCGCGCAGCCGACGCACCAGCACCTCGATGCGCTCCTGCCAGGACATCTCGCGCGGCCGGTGGAGTCCGGCTCAGCCCGCGCGCCTGGGGGCCGGTCGCCAGGGCGGTGCTGTGCGGTGGGTGGGAAGTCCTCCGCGGCCGCGAACGGCTCCCCGCGACCAGCCAGCCCGGCGGCAGGCTCGGCCTGCCCGCCGACTTCCTCATCGGCCCCGAGGGCCGGGTCCTCGCCGCCAAGTACGGCGAGCACGTCTACGACCAGTGGCCGGTCGACGAGCTCCTGCGCCTGGCCTCCTCCCACGGGCCGACCGTCGGCCGCCCTCCGGCGCGGCAGCCGCAGCCGCAGCCGTAGGCCGAGACCCGCGGGCGCCTCACCGCTCCAGCAGCATCCGGTGCAGCTCCCGGGCCGCCCGCGGCGGAGCCACATCGCTGCGGTGTGCCAGGGCGATCGTGCGGTGGAGGCCGGGTCTGGCCAGCGGGGTCACCCGCAGACCACGGCCCGACCTCGCCGCCACCATCCGCGGCACGACGGCAACCCCCAACCCGGCCCGCACAAAACCCAGCACCGCGTCCATCTCCCCGCCCTCCACCGCGAAGTCCGGCTCGAACCCCTCCGCGCGGCACGCCGCCACGGTCAGTTCGCGCAGGTCGTAGCCGTGCCGGAACATCACAAGGCGCTCGCCCTCCAGGTCGGCGACGCGTACCGTGCGCCGGCCCCGGCCGGGTCTGGGCGCGTCGGGGGAGGAGACCACGACCAGGTCCTCGCGCAGCAGCTCCACCGTGGTCAGCGCCGGGGACGGCGTCGGCAGGGGCAGCACCACCAGGGCGAGATCCAGGGCGCCGCGTGCCAGCTCCCGCACCAGGTCGTGCGAACCGCCCTCCTCGATCAGCAGCCGGACGCCCGGGTAGCGGTCGTGGAAGGCGCGCAGCACGTCCGGCAGCAGGCCCGTGCACAGGCTGGGCGTGGCACCGAGCCGTACCCGCCCCCGCCGCAGCTGCACCAGCTCCAGCACCTCGTGCCGGGCCGTGTCCGCGTCGGCCAGGATGCGCCGGGCCAGGGGGAGGAGGGCCTCCCCGGCGTCCGTGAGCGTGATGTTGCCGCGTGCCCGCAGGAACAGGTCCGCGCCCAGCTCCCGCTCCAGCGCCTTGATCTGCTGTGACAGCGACGGCTGCGCGACATGGACGAGGTCGGCGGCCCGGGTGAAGTGCCGGGTCTCGGCGACGGCCACGAAGTACTGGAGCTGGTGGAACTGCATACTCGTACGATAGTCCTGGCCTATGGAATCAAGCCGCACCATGTCTTGGACCGATCGGGCGCGCGTCCGTAGCGTGCTGTTCCATGGCTCTGGCAACGCGGACGGAACGACGGCCGTCCCTGGCACGCACCGTGTGGGACTCCACCCTCGGCAAGAAGACCGTGATGGCGGTCAGCGGGCTGATCATGCTGCTGTACCTGGTCGTCCACATGATCGGGAACCTGAAGATCTTCTTCGGGGCCGGCGAGTTCAACGCGTACGGGCACTGGCTGCGCACCGTCGGCGAGCCGTTCATGCACTACGAGTGGACGCTGTGGCTGGTCCGGATCGTGCTGGTGGCCGCCGTGGTCGCCCACGCCGTGTCCGCGTACCAGCTCAGCCGCCGCGACATCCGGGCACGGCCCAGCAAGTACGTGCACAAGAGGCCGCGGGCGAGCTACGCGACGCGGACCATGCGGTGGGGCGGGATCATCCTCGGGCTGTTCATCGTCTGGCACATCCTGGACATCACGACCGGCACCGTGCACCCCGGCTTCCAGCCCGGCCACCCGTACCAGAACGTCGTGGACACCTTCTCCACCTGGTACGGCAACGTCATCTACACCGTCGCGATGCTCGCGCTCGGCCTGCACGTCCGGCACGGCTTCTGGAGCGCCGCCCAGACCCTCGGCGCCGGCAGCCGCACCCGAGACCGGGCCCTGAAGGCCGTCGCAAACGTCCTCGCGCTGCTGCTCACGGCCGGTTTCATCGCCGTACCCGTGGGCGTCATGACCGGAGTGGTGAGCTGAAGATGACTTCCTACGCCGACTACGCGACCGGTGAGCCGGTCGTCGACACCAAGGCCCCGTCCGGGCCCGTCAACGAACGCTGGGACAAGCGCCGCTTCGAGGCCAAGCTGGTCAACCCCGCCAACCGGCGCAAGCACACCGTCATCGTCGTCGGCACCGGCTTGGCCGGCGGCTCCGCCGGGGCCACCCTCGCCGAACAGGGCTACCACGTCGTCCAGTTCTGCTACCAGGACTCCCCGCGCCGCGCCCACTCCATCGCCGCGCAGGGCGGCATCAACGCCGCGAAGAACTACCGCAACGACGGCGACTCCATCCACCGGCTGTTCTACGACACCGTCAAGGGCGGCGACTTCCGCGCCCGCGAGTCCAACGTCCACCGGCTCGCGCAGATCTCCGTCGAGATCATCGACCAGTGCGTGGCGCAGGGCGTGCCGTTCGCCCGCGAGTACGGCGGCCTGCTGGACACCCGCTCCTTCGGCGGCGTCCAGGTGTCGCGGACCTTCTACGCCCGCGGCCAGACGGGGCAGCAACTGCTGCTCGGCGCCTACCAGGCACTCAGCCGGCAGATCGCCGCGGGGAACATCGAGATGCACCCGCGTACGGAGATGCTCGACCTGATCGTCGTCGACGGGCGGGCACGCGGGATCGTGGCCCGGGACCTCGTCACCGGCAGGATCGACACGTACTTCGCGGACGCCGTCGTCCTCGCCAGCGGCGGCTACGGCAACGTCTTCTACCTGTCGACGAACGCCATGAACTCCAACGCCACCGCCATCTGGCGGGCGCACCGGCGCGGCGCCTGGTTCGCCAACCCCTGCTTCACCCAGATCCACCCCACCTGCATCCCGCGTACCGGCGAGCACCAGTCCAAGCTGACGCTGATGAGCGAGTCGCTGCGCAACGACGGCCGTATCTGGGTGCCGAAGGCCAAGGGCGACGACCGCCCGCCGAACGAGATCCCCGAGGACGAGCGCGACTACTACCTGGAGCGCATCTACCCGTCCTTCGGCAACCTGGTGCCGCGTGACATCGCCTCCCGGGCCGCGAAGAACGTCTGCGACGAGGGCAGGGGCGTCGGTCCGGGCGGGCAGGGCGTCTACCTCGACTTCGCCGACGCCATCGAGCGCATGGGCCGGGGGGCCGTCGAGGCCAAGTACGGCAACCTCTTCGACATGTACCAGCGGATCACCGACGAGGATCCGTACCGGGTCCCCATGCGGATCTACCCCGCCGTGCACTACACGATGGGCGGCCTGTGGGTCGACTACGACCTCCAGACCACCGTCCCCGGCCTGTTCGCGATCGGCGAGGCCAACTTCTCCGACCACGGGGCCAACCGGCTCGGCGCCTCCGCGCTGATGCAGGGACTGGCCGACGGCTACTTCGTGCTCCCGGCGACCATCAACGACTACCTCGCCCGCAACCCGCTGGGGGACCGGGTCGACGCCGGCCACCCGGTCGTCCAGGAGGTGCTGGCCGAGACCGAGGACCGGCTCAACCTGCTGCTGTCCGTCGACGGCGACCGCACGCCCGACTCCTTCCACCGCGAGGTCGGAGAGCTCATGTGGGAGTTCTGCGGCATGGCCCGCACCGACTCGGGGCTGCGCAAGGCGCTGGAGCGCATCCCGCAGATCCGGGAGGAGTTCTGGCGGCGGATCAAGGTGCCCGGCACCGGCGAGGAGTTCAACCAGTCGCTGGAGAAGGCCAACCGCGTCGTCGACTACCTGGAGCTGGCCGAGCTCATGTGCCTCGACGCGCTGCACCGCGGCGAGTCCTGCGGCGGCCACTTCCGCGAGGAGTCCCAGACACCCGACGGCGAGGCCGAGCGGAAGGACGACGAGTTCTCGTACGCGGCCGCCTGGGAGTTCAACGGCACCGGCGAGGCTCCGATCCTGCACAAGGAAGACCTGGTCTTCGAGTACGTCCACCCCACCCAGCGGAGCTACGCATGAAGCTCACCCTGCGCGTCTGGCGGCAGAAGAACGCCGACGCCGAAGGCGCCATGTCCACGTACGAGGTGGACGGCATCTCCTCCGACATGTCCTTCCTGGAGATGCTCGACACCCTCAACGAGGAGCTCATCCTCAAGGGCGAGGACCCGGTCGCCTTCGACCACGACTGCCGCGAGGGCATCTGCGGCGCGTGCTCGCTCGTCATCAACGGCGACGCGCACGGGCCCGAGCGGACGACCACCTGCCAGCTCCACATGAGGTCCTTCAAGGACGGCGACACGATCGACATCGAGCCGTGGAGGGCGTCCGCGTTCCCGGTGATCAAGGACCTGGTCGTCGACCGTTCGGCGTTCGACCGGATCATCCAGGCCGGCGGGTACATCACCGCGCCGACCGGCGCGGCGCCCGAGGCACATGCCACGCCGGTGCCGAAGCCGGACGCCGACTTCGCCTTCGAACACGCCGAGTGCATCGGGTGCGGTGCCTGTGTCGCCGCGTGCCCGAACGGCGCGGCGATGCTGTTCACGTCCGCCAAGGTCAACCACCTGAACGTGCTGCCGCAGGGCGCGCCCGAGCGCGAGACGCGGGTGCTGGACATGGTGGCGCAGATGGACGAGGAGGGCTTCGGCGGATGCACCCTCACGGGAGAGTGCGCCACGGCCTGCCCCAAGGGCATCCCGCTCATGTCCATCACCGGCATGAACAAGGAGTGGCTGCGGGCCACGCGGAAGGTGAGCAAGCGGTAGGTCCGGGCAGGTAGAAGCGTTCGCCGTCTGGTGCGGACGGGCGGGGCCGGTCGGTGCTCACCGGCCCCGTCTCGCCTTTCCGGGTTCCAGGCATTCAACATCCCGGCATCCGCGCTCCCGGCACTGGTCACGCGAAGGTCAGGCGGCATGGGCACAACAGTGACGGCGGCACCGCTCGCCGCCCCCGGCCCGTGACCAGGAGAGAGCCATGACCGGCGTACTGACCGTCGACCGCCCCGCGCAGCCCACGGCCCCCACCCGCTACACCGTCGCCCTCGCCCGGACCGAGGAGGACGTGCGTGCCGCGCAGCGGCTGCGGCACGACGTCTTCGCCGGGGAGCTGGGCGCCCTGCTGACCGGCTCGCAGCCCGGGCTGGACGTCGACCCGTTCGACGCGTACTGCGACCACCTGCTCGTCCGCGAGGAGACGACCGGCCAGGTCGTCGGCACCTACCGGCTGCTGCCGCCGGAGCGCGCGACGGTCGCCGGACGGCTGTACTCCGAGAGCGAGTTCGACCTGAGCTCCCTCGCCGGGATCCGGCCGGAGCTCGTCGAGGTGGGCCGCTCCTGCGTGCACCCCGACCACCGCGACGGCGCGGTCATCAGCCTCATCTGGGCCGGTATCGCCCGGTACATGGCCGACCGGGGCCACGAGTGGCTCGCCGGCTGCTGCTCCGTCCCGCTCGGCGACGGCGGCGCACTGGCCTCCGCCACCTGGGACCGGGTGAGCGCCAAGCACCTGTCGCCGCAGGAGTACCGCGTCCGTCCGCTGCTGCCGTGGGTCCCGGGCCCCGCACCCGCCGCCCGCGTCGAACTGCCCGCCCTGCTGCGCGGCTACCTGCGCCTCGGCGCCTGGGTGTGCGGCGAACCGGCCCACGACCCGGACTTCGGCGTCGCCGACCTGTACGTGCTGCTGCCGATGAGCCGGGTCAACCCGCGCTACCTGCGGCACTTCCTGTCCCTCGTCCCCGCCTGATGAGTGCCTGGCTGCCCACCGCGCCCTGCACGCCGCAGGCCTGTGTCGAGGCGTCGGCGGGGGTGACGGCGCGGGCCGTGCCGCGTGCCGTGCTGCGGCTCACCGGGGTCCTCCTGCTGCTGCTCGCGGGGATCGCGCTGTCGCCGCTCGGCGCACGCATACCGGCGCCCATGGTCCGGCGGTGGTGCCGGTGGATCGTGCGAGCCGCAGGGGTCCGGGTCCGCGTCACCGGCGCCGCCGTCCCCACCGGCGGACTGCTGCTGGTCGCCAACCACATCTCCTGGCTGGACATACCGCTGCTCGCCGCCGTACGCCCCGCCCGGATGCTGGCCAAGACCGAGGTACGGCGGTGGCCCGTCGCCGGGCCGGTGGCCGCCCGCGCCGCCCTGTTCATCGACCGGGACCGGCTGCGGGCCCTCCCGGACACCGTCGCCCGTATCGCCCGGGCCCTGCGCGAGGGCGCCGCCGTCGCGGCCTTCCCCGAGGGCAGCACCTGGTGCGGCCGGGCTCAGGGCACCTTCCGCCGGGCCGTCTTCCAGGCCGCCCTCGACGCCGGGGTGCCGGTCCAGCCGGTCCGCATCCGCTACCGGCTCACCGACGGAACCGCCACCACCGCCCCCGCGTTCGTCGGCGACGACACCCTGCTCGCCTCCCTGTGGCGGGTCGCGACGGCCCGCGACCTGGTCGCCGAGGTCGAGGTCCGCGCCCCCATCCCCCCGGGCACTCATCCCGACCGCCGCTCTTTGGCCCACTCCGCCCAGCCACAGGAGATGGCGGCGCCGGCGTGGACGCACACGGTGCTGGTGGCGTAGGGGGTGTACCGGTCCGGTGGTGCGCCATGCCCGGTCCGGCCCGGTGGCGCCAGTGGCCGGGGCGGATCACCTTGGGGCGCGTAACGGTCTGGCGGTGGTGCCGGGGCGGATCACCTTGGCTCTCGGCGCGACCGGCTGCGGCGGGTGGCTCGGGCGCACACGGCGCAGATGGCACAGGGCAGGCACCGGCCTGGCGGTGGTGCCATGTCCGGCCCTGCGCGGGCCGGTGGCCGGGCCGCCTGGCGCTCGCCGCGACCGACCGCGGTGGCGGCCCCGTTTCTCGGGCGGCGGCGCGGGCGAAGGCGGTGCGCCGAGGACGTTGCCCTTCGACCGCCGTGCGGGTGCTGGCCGTACGGGGCAGTGGCGCGGGCGCGCAGGGCGCTGAGGACGTTGCCCTTCCGACGCCGCGCGGGGACCGGCCGTGCCGGGAGGTACACGGGGGGCGGGACGCGTTCCCGCCTGGCGGCAGGTGGGTGACCAGTCGTTCCTCGACCGGTCTCAGCCACCCCCGGACAGCGTGCGGGCGAGATACGGCGCCGTCCTGCTCCGCTCGGACCGCGCCACCTCCGCCGGCGGCCCCGCTGCCACGATCCGGCCGCCCGCGTCGCCGCCGCCCGGGCCGAGGTCGATGACCCAGTCCGCGCCCGCGACGACGGACATGTCGTGCTCGACGACGATCACGGTGTGCCCGGCGTCGACGAGGCCGTGCAACTGGCGCATCAGGACGTCCACGTCGGCCGGGTGGAGGCCGGTCGTGGGCTCGTCGAGGAGGTAGAGCGTGTGACCGCGCCGCCCGCGCTGGAGCTCGCTCGCCAGTTTGATGCGCTGGGCCTCGCCGCCGGACAACTCGGTCGCGGGCTGGCCGAGGCGGAGGTAACCCAGACCCACGTCGAGCAGCGTGCCGAGGCTGCGGGCGACGGCCGGGGTGTCCGCGAAGAACTCCGCCGCACTCTCCACCGTCAGGTCCAGCACCTGCGCGATGTTCCGCCCCCGGTACGTCACCTCCAGCGTCTGAGGGTTGTACCGGTCTCCGCCGCAGTCCGGGCAGGGCGCGTAGGTGCTCGGCAGGAAGAGCAGCTCCACACTGACGAACCCCTCGCCCTGGCACGTCTCGCAGCGCCCTCCCGCCACGTTGAAGGAGAACCGGCCGACGCCGAAGCCCCGTTCGCGCGCCCCGTCGGTGGCCGCGAACACCTTGCGCACGACGTCGAAGAGGCCGGTGTACGTCGCGAGGTTCGAACGCGGAGTGCGTCCGATCGGCTTCTGGTCGACCGAGACCAGCCGGCCCACCCCGGCCGTGTCCTGCGTGATCTCCCCGATGAGCGTGGACTTGCCGGAGCCGGACACTCCGGTGACCGCGGTGAACACGCCGAGCGGGAACTCGGCGGCCACACCGCGCAGGTTGTGCCGGGTGACCGGGCCGGTCTTCAGCCACCCGCTCGGTTCGCGCACCTCGCGCGCCGGGGTGGGGGAGTCGCCGAACAGGTAGCGTGCCGTCGCCGACTCCCCGACGGCCGCCAGCCCGGCGACCGGGCCGCTGTGCAGCACCCGCCCGCCGTGCTCGCCCGCGTGCGGACCCACGTCGACCAGCCAGTCGGCCCCGCGTATGACATCGAGGTGGTGCTCCACCACGAACACCGAGTTCCCGGCCGCCTTCAGCCGCTCCAGCACGACGAGCAGCGCCTCGGTGTCCGCCGGGTGCAGCCCCGCCGACGGCTCGTCGAGGACGTAGACGACACCGAACAGACCGGAGCGCAGCTGGGTGGCGAGGCGCAGGCGTTGCAGCTCGCCCGCGGAGAGGGTGGGGGCGGGCCGGTCGAGGCTGAGGTAGCCGAGGCCGAGTTCGACGATCGGCGCGATACGGGACGTGAGGTCGTCGGTGAGGACCCGGGCGGTCTCCGACGTTCCGTCCAGACCGTCGGCCAGCTCCACCAGCGGCAGTGCCGCCAGCTCGGCGATGGTCCGGCCGCCGAACGTCACCGCCAGCGCCTCCGGCCGCAGCCGGCTGCCACCGCACGCCGGGCAGGGGGCGCTGGTGAGGAACCGCTCGGCCTTCGCCCGCAGGGTCGGGCTCTTGGAATCCGAGAAGGTCTTCATCACATACCGCCGGGCGCTCATGTACGTGCCCTGGTACGGCCGTTGGATCCGGTCCGCCTCCCGCACCGGGTGCACGGTGACCACCGGCTGCTCGTCGGTGAACAGGATCCACTCGCGCTCGTCGGCGGGCAGCTCCCGCCACGGCCGGTCCACGTCGTACCCGAGGGCGTCGAGGACGTCCCGCAGGTTCTTGCCCTGCCAGGCGCCCGGCCACGCGGCGATCGCCCCCTCGCGGATCGACAGCGACGGATCGGGGACCAGCAACTCCTCGCTCGTACGGTGGACCCGGCCGAGCCCGTGGCACTCCGGGCAGGCCCCGGCCGCCGTGTTGGGCGAGAAGGCGTCGGAGTCGAGACGCCCGGCGCCGGGCGGGTAGGTGCCGGCCCGGGAGAACAGCATGCGCAGCGAGTTCGAGAGGTTGGTGACGGTGCCGACCGAGGAGCGCGAGGTGGGAGCCGCCCGGCGCTGCTGGAGCGAGACGGCCGGCGGCAGACCGCTGATCTCCCCGACCTTCGGCGCCCCCACCTGGTGGATCAGCCGGCGCGCGTACGGCGCCACCGACTCGAAGTAGCGCCGCTGCGCCTCCGCGTAGATCGTGCCGAACGCCAGCGACGACTTGCCCGAGCCGGACACGCCGGTGAACACGGTCAGCACGTCCCGGGGAATGTCGACGTCCACGCCCTTGAGGTTGTGCTCGCGGGCACCGCGGACACGGACGTACGGGTCGTGGGGGCCGTGAGGGTCGTGCATGGGCAACGACTCTAACCGGAGGTGATCGCGGCCAGCCGCCGGTAGGAGTCCAGCAGCGCCTCGCGGTCGAACGTGCTGGTGGTGACCAGGACCTCCTGCGCCCCCGTCTCTTTGAGCACCGTCTCCAGCTCGTGCGCGACCTGCTCCTCGGTGCCGGCGATGTGGCCGGTGAGGCCGGACTCGTAGAAGCCGCGTTCCCTGCCGGTCATGGTGAGCGTCTCGACGCGCTCGGCGGGCGGCAGGGGCGGGAAGGTGCCGTGCGTGCGGGAGTACGCCATCGCCCAGGCCTCCGGGACGAGCAGCCGCCGTGCCTCCTCGGGGGTCCCGGCCACCGCGACCGTGCCCGAGACGACCACGTACGGCTCGCTCGCCCAGGGCGAGGGGCGGAAGTGCTCGCGGTAGTGGTCGATGCCGCGCCGCATCTTCTCCCGGTTCCTGAAGTCGCCGATGACCATGGGCAGCCCCGCGCGGGCCGCGATGCCGGCGCCCTCGCCCAGGGCCAGGACGAACGGCGGCACGGTCAGTCCCTCTGCGGGACGGGCGCGCACTCCGGTCGGGGAGGTGCCTTGGAACCAGCCGAGCAGCTCACGCAGCTGGGCCTCGAAGTCCTCGGCATCCTCCTTGTCACGGCCCAGGGCCTTGCGCACCCCGTCCGTGAAGCCGACGGAACGTCCCAGGCCCATGTCGATCCGCCCGGGGAACAGCGACTCCAGCACCCCGAACTGCTCGGCCACGACCAGCGGCCGGTGGTTGGGCAGCATCACCCCGCCGGTGCCGACCCGGATCGTGTGTGTGGCGGCGGCGACGGCGGCCGCCAGCACGGTCGGCGCGGAACCGGCGACCCCGGGAACGCCGTGATGCTCCGAGACCCACAGCCGGTGGTACCCGAGCCCCTCCAGCTCCCCGGCCAGCCGCACGGTGTCGCGCAGCGCCTCGGGATGCGTGTGTCCCTCGCGGGTGCGGGACCGGTCGAGGACGGAGAAGCGGGTGGTGGCGATCGAGGAACTCACACCGGGTTCAACGCGTGACGGATCGTGGCATTCCCGCCGGCGCTGCCTCG
This sequence comes from Streptomyces caelestis, assembly GCF_014205255.1. Lineage (GTDB taxonomy): Bacteria > Actinomycetota > Actinomycetes > Streptomycetales > Streptomycetaceae > Streptomyces > Streptomyces caelestis. Next base: position 8,027,690 of record NZ_JACHNE010000001.1, read on the forward strand.
CCGAAAACCCGGTGACCGCGTCCCCGCACGTCAGGACAATGGGGCGGCACGGCCCGGCACCGCCGGGTACAGCGCACCAAAAGAGGGGACCGGCCATGGCCGTCGCGAACATCCTGCTGTCCGGCATCGTCGGCTCGACCGCGTACGGCCTCGCCCGTCAGGGCTCGGACATCGACCGCCTCGGCATGTTCGCCGCGCCCACCGAGGCACTGCACGGGCTCCACGCTCCGAAGGAGTCCCACGTCACCACGGCACCGGACCGCACCCTGCACGAGGCCGCCAAGTGGTGCCGACTCGCCCTCGGCGGCAATCCGACCGCCATGGAACTGGTGTGGCTCCCGGACGAGCTGTACGAGGTGCGTACCCCGCTGGGCGACGAACTGATCGGCATACGTACGTCGTTCCTGTGCGCGAAGCGCGTCCGGGACGCCTATCTCGGCTACGCCACCCAGCAGTTCCGCCGGCTCGAGAACCGCGGCGACGGCTCGTTCTCGGCGGACACCCGGGGGCGCACCGCGAAGCACGCCCGGCACCTGAAGCGGCTGTGCCACCAGGGCCTGGTGCTGTACACCACCGGCCGACTGGAGATCCGCGTCGAGGACCCCGAGGAGTACCACGCCTTCGGCGAGCGCGTCGCCGCCGACCCGGCGGCCGCGCTGCCCCTGCTCAGGCACTACGAGGCCGCCTTCGACGAGACGCCCACCGTGCTGCCCGAGCGGCCCGGCGAGGCGGCCGTCGAAGCGTGGCTGCGCCGGGTCCGCGGCCTCTTCTACACCGCGGATGCCGTCACGTCGTGCTCGTGCTCGCAGGCCTCGTCGATGCCGTAGGTGTCCCAGGCGGGGAACGGGTCGTCCACCGGCACGGGCTCGCCGGGTGCCATCAGGCAGTCGGTCAGGGCGGCGTGCAGAGCCGGGGCGTCCAGCCCCGTGCCGATGAACACCAGCTCCTGCGCGAAGGAGGTGTCCCCGTCCCGGGCCGCGGAGGGCTCGAAGCGGGCGACGGAGCCGGCCTGTGACCACAGGCCCGTCACCCGCGGGCGGCTCGCCAGGGTGAAGAAGCCCTTGGAGCGCAGGATCCGCCCGTACGTCCCGGCGTCCAGTTCCTCCGTGACGAACGTCCACAACCGCCCGGGGTGGAAGGGGAGTCCGGACCGGAAGACGGTGGAGGAGATGCCGTACTCCTCGGTCTCGGGGACGTGGTCGCCGTTGAGTTCCCGGACCCAGCCCGGCGCCTGCTGGGCGCGTTCCAGGTCGAACAGACGGGTGCCGAGCACCTGGCGGAGGTCCACCCGGCCGTGCGTCGCCGTGACCAGCCGGGCGACCGGGTTCAGCCGGGTCAGGGCCGCCCGCAGCCGGGCCGCCGACTCCTCGTCCACCAGGTCGAGCTTGTTGAGGACCAGGACGTCGGCGAACTCGACCTGGTCGACGAGCAGATCGCTGACCGTGCGCTCGTCGTCCTCGTACGGGGCGAGACCCCGCTCGGCGAGGTCGTCGCCGCTGTCCAGTTCGGCGAGGAAGTTGGCCGCGTCCACGACCGTGACCATGGTGTCCAGCAGGGCCACGTCGTCGAGGGTGGCTCCGTCGTCACGGGCGAAGGCGAAGGTGGCCGCGACGGGCATCGGTTCGGAGATCCCGGACGACTCGATGAGGAGATGGTCGAACCGGCCCTCGCGGGCCAGGCGGTCGACCTCCTCCAGGAGGTCGTCGCGCAGGGTGCAGCAGATGCAGCCGTTGGTCAACTCGACCAGGCGTTCCTCGGTCCGCGACAGGGCGGCCTCGCCGCCGCGCACCAGGGCCGCGTCGATGTTGACCTCGCTCATGTCGTTGACGATGACGGCGACGCGGAGGCCCTCGCGATTGGCCAGGACATGGTTGAGCAGGGTGGTCTTGCCCGCCCCGAGGAATCCGGAGAGCACGGTGACGGGCAGCCGTTCGTACGACACGGTGTCAGCCCTCGGGGCGCAGCAGGCCGCGCTCGTAGGCCTTGACCAGGTTCTGCGGTACGAGGTGACGGACGCCGTCGATCGTGACCGGGACCAGCGTCGGCGTGGCGGCCTTCCACTGGGCGCGGCGGTGACGGGTGTTGCTGCGGGACATCTTCCGCTTCGGGACAGCCATGGGACTCCTCCTCGGTGGGCAGGCACCGAGAACGCTACATGAAAATGGATCCCATTAACAATTCGCGTTCCCGGCGCCCGGGCACCGATGTCCCGCCTCGGCGCGTCAGTCGTCGGCGCCCACGAGCATCCGTACCTCGAACTCCTCGTGTGCGGTGCTGTCCTCGGCCGGGCCCTTGTCCAGCACCGTGCCGAGCCAGCCCAGCAGGAAGCCCAGGGGGATGGAGACGATGCCGGGGTTCTGGAGCGGGAACCAGGCGAAGTCGGCCTCGGGGTAGAACGAGGCCGGGGCGGAGGAGACGACGGGGGAGAACACGGCGAGCAGGACGGAGCTGAGCAGACCGCCGTAGAGGCTGAGCAGTGCTCCCTTCGCCGTGAAGCGCCGCCAGAAGAGGGTGTAGATGATCGTCGGCAGGATCGCGGACGCCGCGATGGCGAAGGCCAGGAACGCGAGCGTCGCGGTGTTCGCCCCCCACGCGACCAGGGCCAGCAGGATGCCGAGGATGCCGATGACCGCCCCGGACAGCCGGGCGACGGTCAGCTCCTCCGTCTCGCTCGCCCGGCCCTTGCGGATCACCTCGCCGTACAGGTCGTGCGCGAGGGACGAGGCAGCGGCCAGCGTGAGACCCACCGCGACGGCGAGCAGGGTCAGATACGCAAGGCAGGTCAGCAGGGCGGTGAGGACGCTGCCGCCCAGCTCGTGCGCGAGCAGCAGGACGGAGGCGTTGCCGGTGCGGTCCGTGCTCTCGATGGCGTCCCGGCCGAGGAGCGCGGTGGCGCCCAGGCCGAGGATGCCGGCCCCGAAGCAGACCGCGCCGACCAGGCCGATCGCCCACACGACGGAGCGGCGCAGAACGCTGCTGCTGCGCGGGGCGAGCAGCCGCATCAGCACGTGCGGAAGGGCGGCGAGACCGAGGACGATGGCCAGTTCGAGGCTGAGGAAGTCCAGCTTGTTGCTGACGGTGCCGCCGTAGCGCAGCCCGGGTTCGAGGAAGTCCAGACCGGTTCCGCTGCGGTCGGCCGCCCTGGCGAGCAGCGCGTTGGGATTCCAGTCGAAGCGGTGCAGCACCCAACCCGCGGTGAACAGCACGCCCACGATCAGCATCACGGCCTTGATGATCTGGATGACCGTCGCTCCGGGCATGCCTCCCAGGGAGGCGTACAGGATCACGAAGGTGCCGATCACGGCCACGCACAGGGTGCGGGTGGTGGCGCTCGGCGCGCCGGTGAACTGCGTCAACAGGGCGACACTGCCCACGAGTTGGGCCACCAGGTAGAGGGTCGTGATGGCCAGGATGCAGACCGCCAGCGCCACCCGCACCGGCCGCTGCTGCCGGGGCAGGCGCAGCGCCACCGTGTCGCCCAGGGTGAACCTGCCCGTGCGCTGCAGGGGTTCGGCGATGAGCAGCAGCACCATCATCCAGGCGACGGTGGTGCCGCCGAGGTACATCAGTCCGTCGTACCCGGTCAGGGCGACCAGTCCGGTGCTGCCCAGCAGGGTGGCGGCGGACAGGTAGTCGCCGCACATGGCGAGGCCGTTGCGCAACGGCGACATGGTGCGGTTGCCGAGGTAGAACTCGCTGATCTCGTCGCGCTGGGGCGCCGTCAGCAGGGCCGTGAACAGGGTGATCACGACCACGGTCAGGAACAGTACGAACGTCAGCTGGAGGCTGCTGTCGTCGATGGCGGCGATCGTCACCACGTGCGGAACCCCCTGGTGCCGTGCTGGAGGGGCTGCCCGGCCCCCTGGGGCGGCGCCGCCGCGCGGGCGCGGCGGTTCTCGTTCTCGTACTGACGCGATCTCAGGCCGCGGGCGAGCGGATCGACCCGGTTGCGCATGTGCCGGACATAGCACCACGCGGTCACACCCATGATCACGAACTGCCCGAGGCCGAGGGTGAGCCCGATCGTGAGGTGACCGAAAAGCGGCTGGTTCATTACCGCGGGTACAAAACTCGACAACAGCACATACAGCAGGAATCCGCCGACGGACAGGATCGTCGCCCGGGTGCCGAAGCGGCGCTGCGCGCGACGCAGAGAGTGGAATTCGGGATGGTCGGATATACGAGACGGCGGAGCGTGATCGATGTGCGGAAGCGGGAATGTGGGAGTGTCATCCCGCCGCGGTGGAAATTCGGGCACAGGCGCACCTTCTTCGCTGCTTCGTGCCCCGCACTCGACCCCTTCGAGTCAGTGGTCCCGTCCGGCTTTCGAGCAGGGTGGAGGAATGCCGGACGCACTGCGGGGGTGCGGGCTCTGTGGGGGTCTCGTGAAACCGAGAAAATCGCTGTTCGGATTCACGCGGACGGCCTCGGGGTTCTGTGTGGAGATCCCCGACCAGCCCCGGCCACGGGTGGTGGCGAGGCTGAATGCGGAGTATGTCAGTGCGACGCTTGAGCCATCAACTGTGAGGGGTCGATTGACCGCTGTGCGTGGCGCGTTCACGCCGCGTCGGGTGGGGGATACGGCGACGGCATGCGGAAAGGGTAGGCCCGCGCCTGGTACGGACCATTTCTCCGGCCGGGCCGTCCCACCACGCGCCGCGTCGTCGGACAACCCGGCCGGCCTGGTCAGAAGCGGGCGCCGACCGCGGTGCCGGACCGGGGGACGAGGAACGCCGGCGCCTTCGGCAGTGAACCGTCCGCCGCCCGGGGGCCCGTGAGCGGAGCCGCGTCGGTGCTCTGTACCGAGGCGGCGTCCCAAGTGCCGCCGATGTTCCAGGAGTTGCCGCTGGCGACGGTCCCGGAGCCGACGGCCGCCGGGCGCTGGTCCGTGACGGAGAGGTTGCCGGTGAGCCTGGCGGTTCCGCCCGGGACGTCGGCGTCGAAGCCCGTACCGGCGTTGCCGTACGTGGAGTTGCGGCTCAGGGCGAGGGAGCCGGGGTTGCCGTTGTCGGTGAAGCCGTGCTTGGCGTTCTGGAACGAGACGCTGCCCCGGACCGTGTGGGGCACCGCCGGGGCCGGGCTGCCCCCGCCGAGCTTGAAGCCGTTTCCGTCGCCCGCGAAGTCGGGGAAGTTCCAGCGGTTGAAGCCGTTGCCGTACGCCACCGTGTTCTCGATCGTGACCGGGGAGGCGAACTCCCAGGCGTCGAAGCCGTCGTCGACGTTGTTCCACAGCCGGGCACCGCGCACCACGTTGCCCGAACCGCTGCCCTCCTTGATGGCCAGGCCGTCGGCGCTCTCGCCGTTCTTGCGGGGGTCTCGGTTGCGGTAACTGTCCAGGTTCAGGATCTGGTTGCCGCTGGAGGCGCCCTGGAGCTGGAAGCCGGACTCGTAGTTGTCGTGCGTGCTCAGGCGCGCGAAGACATTGCCGTCGCAGCCGTCGCAGTACACCCCGTACGGGCCGTTGACGATCTCCAGACCCGAGATCCGCCAGTGCGACGCCTCCATGTGGATCGCCCCGCGCTCGGCACGCGGGATGCTGCCGCCGACCGGCGTGTGGCTGGCGGGCAGTTTGTCCCCGTCGAGGACCACACGTTCGCCCTGGTGGGGCGCGAGGGTGATGGGCTGGGACGCGGTCCCCGAGCTGGTGATCGTGACGTTGTCCGTGAGGGCGTACGTCCCGCCGCGCACGCTGATGGTGTCACCGGGCCGCGCCAGGTCCACCGCCCGCTGGATGGTCTTCAGCGGCCGGGCGAGCGTGCCGGGGCCGGAGTCGTCCCCGTTCGGCGCCACGACCAGCGTCACGCCCGCGGCGGCCGCCGGCCCCACCGGCCCGGCCAGCGCCATGACCATTGCGGCCCCCGTCATCGCCACCGACCAGATCGCTGCGTTGCGCATACGGCCTCCTGCTTGTGTCCGTGCCTGTACCTGTGTGGGTGTCGCAGGGCAGTGGCCGCCCGGGGGCTGAAGGTTGCCGGGGCAGGGGACGCGGGCGGGGACCGGGGTGGGCGGGCGCGCAGACCGCGCCAAGGCTGCCGGGCCGACCTGGGCACGGCCCCGCGTTCTTGCGTACGTGGGAGTTGGGCAGGGGGGCGTCGGTCGGGTGACGGGCTGACCATGGGCACGGCCCCGTTTCCCCGGACCGGGGCCCGGTCATGGGGCGGGGCGACGGATCGGTTCCGGGCGTGGCCCCGCGTTGCCGCGGATCGGGACCCGCGCAACGGGCTGGCCGCTCGCGTCACCGGCCGGGCCAGGGCACGCCCCGCGTTCCCGAGGACCGGGATCCGCGCTGTGGCTCGCCACCGCGCGCCGTCGGCGCTCGTGCGGCCGGGTTTGCCCGGGGCGGACGACGCGCACCGCCGGACGGCCCTAGGGTGGGCAGCGTGAGTGACGATCGCAGCAGCAAGGCCCCGCTGGCCGTGTTCGACCTGGACAACACCCTCGCCGACACCGCGCACCGGCAGCGGTTCCTGGAGCGCAGGCCGCGCGACTGGGACGGCTTCTTCTCGGCGGCGCCGCAGGATCCGCCGCTCCCGGAGGGCATCGCGCTGGTCAAGGACAGCGCGCGGGAGTGCGAGATCGTCTACCTCACCGGGCGGCCCGAGCGCTGCCGGCGCGACACGCTCGACTGGCTCGCCGCGCAGGAGCTGCCCGAGGGGCGCGTGTACATGCGGCGTGACGCCGATCGCCGGCCCGCCCGGATGACCAAGCTGGAGATCCTGCGCCGGCTCGCCCGTACGCGCGAGGTCCGTGTCCTCGTGGACGACGACGAACTGGTCTGCGAGGACGCCCGGCGCGCGGGCTTCACCGTCGTACGGGCCGACTGGGCGGCCAGGTCCGCCGAGCTGAAGGTGGCGCAGGAGCGGGAAGGCCGCACCTGAGAGCACGAGTTGGCGGAGTGTTCACCTCCGCCGGGTATCTCCTTGCCGGGAACCAGGACGTCAGCAACCTGGACGCCGCAAACCAGGACGCACCGGGGCGCTCGTGCCCGGACAGCGAAATACGGGGGATGCCATGAAGGGAAGCCGTAACGGCACGCTCGCGGCAGCGGCGCTCGTCGGCACCGTGCTGCTCACCGGCTGTGCGAAGCCCGACCGGAGCGAGATCGTCACCTGGACCGACGAACACGGCCGGGCCTTCACGGGCGTGGCGATCGTCGACTCGGAGGACGGCGACCGGGAGGTGAGCAGCATCGACTGCGACTACCCGCCGCAGGGCAAGCAGCCGGGCCGTTCCACCTCGGCGCCGCTGCCGGACTGAGTAGGCCGTTCGGAGGACGCCGGACTACTCGGACTACTCGGACTCCTCCAGCCGGAAGCCCACCTTCAGCCCCACCTGCCAGTGCGCGATCTGCCCGTTCTCGAGCTGTCCGCGCACCTGAGTCACCTCGAACCAGTCCAGGTTGCGCAGGGTCGCCGATGCCCGGCCGATGCCGTTGCGGATGGCCTGGTCGACGCCGTCGGGGGAGGTGCCGACGATCTCCGTGACCCGGTAGGTGTGGTTCGACATTCCGCTGCTCCTCTTCAGTGACGGGCATGTCACACGTCACTCCACCGTGCCCCAAGCGGCGGCGAAGCGCGAGACGTCGCCTCCCGCTCGCCGCCGTTCAGGGGCTCAGGGGTGTTGTCAGCGCACCACGCTCAGCGACAGCGCGAACCGGCCCGCCGCGTCCGTCCACCAGTGGGCCAGGTCCAGCCCCGCCGCGAACAGCTCGGTGCGCACACCCTCCTGCCGGAACTTCGCCGACACCTCGGTGCGCAGCTCCTCGCCCGCCGCGAAGTCGACGGCGAGGTCGAGCGCCGGCACCTTCACGGTCTGCGCCGTACGGGAGCGCAGCCGCATCTCGATCCACTCGTGCTCGGCGTCCCACCGCGCCACATGGTCGTACGCGGCGGGCTCGAAGTCGGCGCCGAGCTCGCGGTTGATCACGGTGAGCACGTTCTTGTTGAACGCGGCCGTCACCCCGGCCGCGTCGTCGTACGCCCGCACCAGCACCCCCTCGTCCTTGACCAGGTCCGTGCCCAGCAGCAGGGCATCGCCCGGGGTGAGCAGGGCACGCACGGACGCCAGGAACGCGGCGCGCTCGGCGGGCAGCAGGTTGCCGATCGTGCCGCCGAGGAACGCCACCAGCCGGGGCCCGGGCGTGCCGGGCAGTGTCAGTTCCGCGGTGAAGTCGGCGATCAGCGCGTGCACGTCGAGCCCCGGCCGCTCGGCGGCGAGCGCCTGCCCGGCCTGGGTGAGGGCGCTCTCGCTGACGTCGACGGGGACGTAGGTGTGCAGGTCCGTCAGCGCGTCGAGCAGATGCCGCGTCTTCTCCGAGGAGCCGGAGCCGAGCTCGACCAGAGTGCGGGCCCGGGTCGCCGCGGCGATGTCGCCGGAGAGCGCGAGGAGGATCTCCCGCTCGGCGCGCGTCGGGTAGTACTCGGGCAGTTCGGTGATCTTCTCGAACAGGTCGCTGCCGTGCGCGTCGTAGAACCACTTCGGCGGCAGCGTCTTGGGACGGCCGGTCAGACCCCGGTGGACGTCGGCGCGCAGCGCGGCGTCCGTGGCGTCCTCGGGCAGCGTGCGGGTGAGGTGGAACGGGCTCACGTACGGGGCTCCTCGGGGAGTGCGGGCACGAAGGCGTCGGTCGGCTCCTTCAGCGGCGTGAGCAGCACGTCCGTGCGGCTCGCCGCGAGCAGGGTGCGGTCGGGCACCTCCTGCCAGTGCGGATCGTCGTCGTAGGGCTCGGAGGCCACGACGGTGCCGCCGCCGGGCCGGGTGAGATACCAGAGGGTGTCGCCCCAGGCGGTCGCGGTGATGGTGTCGCCGTCGGTGAGCAGCAGGTTGAGCCGGGAACCGGGGGCAGCCGCGGCGACCTCCAGGACCGTTTCGGCCAGTGCCTGGCCCTGCTCGTCGCCGCTTCGCAGCCGGGCCAGGACCAGGGCCCAGACGAGCGCCGAGTCGTTGCGGGCCTCCAGAGACAGCAGGTCCTCCGGCGGCAGGCTGCGGGACACCGGCGCCAGCGAGCCGGGCCAGCCCTTCACCGCCCCGTTGTGACTGAACAGCCAGGTCCCCGCGGCGAACGGCGCCGCCGCGGCCTCCGCGTCCGCGCCCGACAACGTCGCGTCCCGCACCGCGGCGAGCAGTGCGGTGGACCGTACGACCCGGGCGAGATCGGCGAACGACAGGTCCGCCCAGATCGGCCCGGCCCGGCGGTAGCGGGCCGGCACCGGATCACCCTCGGCGTACCAGCCGACGCCGAATCCGTCGGCGTTGACCGTCCCGTACCGCTGCCGCCGGGGCGCCCAGGACTGCCGGTACAGGCCGTGCGGGGGCTCCACGAGGAGCCCGCCGAGCGGCTCGGCCGGTCCCACGTACGCCACATGACGGCACATCAGACGTCCTCCGAACAGGCCGTGCGGAACCCGGAGAAGATCTGCCGCCGGATCGGGTAGTCCCAGTTGCGGAACGTGCCCCGGCAGGCCACCGCGTCCACGGCGAACGAACCACCGCGCAGCACCTTGTGGTCGGACCCGAAGAAGACCTCCGAGTACTCCTTGTACGGGAACGCCCTGAAGCCCGGATACGGCAGGAAGTCGCTCGCCGTCCACTCCCACACGTCGCCGATCAACTGCCGTACGCCGAGCGGCGACTCACCGGCCGGGTAGCTCCCGGCCGGCGCCGGTCGCAGATGCCGCTGGCCGAGGTTGGCGTGCTCGGGCCCCGGGTCGGCGTCGCCCCACGGGTAGCGCATGGAGCGGTCACCGGCCGGGTCGTACCGGGCCGCCTTCTCCCACTCGGCCTCCGTGGGCAGCCGGCGTCCCGCCCAGCGGGCGTAGGCGTCGGCCTCGTACCAGCACACGTGCAGTACCGGCTCGTCCGGCGGGACCACCTCGGTGACGCCGAAGCGCCGCCGCAGCCACTGCTTGCCGTCCCGTCGCCAGAACAGCGGGGCCGAGATGGAGTTGCGGCGGATGTGGGCCCAGCCGTCCGCCGTCCACCAGCGCGGGTCGTCGTAGCCGCCGTCCTCGATGAACGCCTGGTATGCGCCGTTCGTCACCGGCGTGGTGTCGATCCGGAAGGGCGCCACCTCACGCCGGTGCGCGGGCCGTTCGTTGTCCAGGGCCCACGGCTCGTCGGAGGTTCCCATCAGGAAGGGGCCGCCGGGGACGAGGACGTCGGACGGGCCGGTGAACAGCGGCGCCGGCTCGGGGTCGGGCGCGGTCAGCGCCTGCGGGCCCCGGCGGAGCTGATGGGTGATCAGCATCGTCTCGTCGTGCTGCTGTTCGTGCTGCGCGATCATCCCGAAGGCGAACCCGGCCTCCGTCAGCCGCGTCCCGTGGAACGCGGCCTTCTCCAGCACGTCCAGCGCGCGTCCCCGCACGTCGGCCGCGTAGGCGCGTGCCTCGGCGGGCGACAGCAGGGGCAGCTTCGGCCGCTCGGCCCGCGGGTGCTCGAACGCGTCGTAGAGGCCGTCGATCTCGGGCCGTATCGCCTCGTGCCCGGCGACGGCCCGCAGCAGCCACTGCTCCTCCTGGTTGCCGATGTGCGCCAGGTCCCACACCAGCGGCGACATCAGTGGCGAGTGCTGCGCGGTCAGGTCGGGGTCCTCGACACAGCTCGTCAGCAGGGTGGTGCGGTCGCGGGCGACGACCAGCGAGGCGACCGCGCGCTCGCGGAGAACCTCCGGGTCGGCGGTATCGGCGTCGACGGCGGGGCTGGTGTCGGTCATGGGCGCGGGTCCTTCCCGTGGGCGCGACCGTCCGTGGCGCGCTGTCGGTCGAGCAGGTCGTCGGCGGGGCAGCGTCCCCGGACGACGTAGCGGTCCAGGTAGTCCGCGACGGCGTCCGTCACCTCGGGCGCGGCGCCGAGCCGGGGCAGGGCGTCCAGTGCGGCCGTGAAGCACGTGACGGCCACCTCGCGCAGCTCGGCGTCGGCCAGCCCGCTGCGGGCCGCGTCGAGCCACAGCGGGTTGTGCGGCGCGGGCAGCCCCAGCGTCCGCTCGGTCAGCGGCTTCACGGCCCGGTAGGCGGTCTCGGCGGTCTCCGGGTCGTCGAACAGCGCCGCCACCACGGCCAGCGGCACGATCCAGCCGTCGTCGCCGGGCTGCGCGTCGATCATGCGCAGTTCGAGGTGGCCGCGCGGCCTGACCGGCGGGAACAGCGTCGTGACGTGGTAGTCCAGATCCTCCCGCGTGGGCGGCCGGGGGACGCCCGTGCGGATCCACTCCCGGAAGGTGAGGCCCTCCGGGACGTCCCAGGGCCCGCCGTCGCGCCGTACGCACATCACGGGCGAGTCCAGCACGTGCCGGGACCAGGCGCCGCGCGGATCGGCGTCCAGCGGCGGTCCGCCCGCCCGGTCGGCGCCGATCCGGGTCCACAGCAGCTGCCGGGTGGACAGCCAGCCGGTCGGCCGGTGGCCGGCGAGCGGGGAGCTGGCGAACGCGCCCACCAGGACCGGGCCCAGATGATGGGCCAGCCACCAGCGCCGCACATGGCCGAGGGGCCCCGGCTCCTCGTGGCCGGCGTCCACGCACACCTGCACGGAGGCCGAGGCGCACATCATGGCGCGGCCGGAGGGGCCGGTGCGGTCGAGGCAGGTCTCCATGGCGTCGTAGCGCGGTTCGCGCAGGAACCGGCGGGGTTCGTGCCAGGGATCGTGGCCGAGGCCGACCAGCGTGAGGCCGTTGTCGCGCAGGACCGCGCGGACGGCGGCGAGGTCGGCGGATACGGTGGCGATGACTTCCGTCAGCGAGGCGGCGGGGGGCGAGCTCAGCTCCAGCTGGCCGCCGGGCTCCACGGTGAGCGCCGACCTCAGGGACAGGGGCCGCAGTGCGGCGTAGGCCGCGTCGAGTCGTTCGGGTGTGACGGGGAGCTGCGGTGCGCGCAGCTCGTGGACGAGCCATTCCACCTCGACACCGAGGCGGCGCGGCGGGCCGGTCTTGAAGCAGATGCCGCGGACCAGGGCCTCGACGTCGGCTTCGGACAGGGCGGTGTGTGGCTCGGTACAGCCACCCGCCGGGGCGGTAGACGCATCGGACATGTAGGGATCCTCCTGAGATTCCACCATGCCACCGGTCCGGGCTCTTCGGCGGCCCGAACCGGGATCACCCGTCCACCCAAGTCACTCGCGTCGCTCGGCACAAGGGGGCGTACCGGGGCGTTCCGGGGCGGTCATCCGGACCGGCCGGGCGTTTTCCGGCGCTTTCCCCGGTGTTCTCCCGTGGCGAAAACCCCGTTGCACCGCACGGTCGGCATCGCCCACGATGCCTGCGTGAGCAAGACAACACCGGCTCGCGCGTCGCGCGGTCACGGCGCACACGGGGGTGGCGCCGTGAGCGCGCGCATCTACGGACCTCGACGGTGCTTCGGACCTCAACGGTGCTCAAGGTCAAGGGGAGGCGCTGTGCCGAAGGCCTTCAGCTCCAGCCGTAGCGCTCCCGCAGCCGGTGCCTCACGAGGTTGAACCGCATACGGTCCAGGGCGCAGGCCTCCCGGCGCATGCCGTCCTCGTGCAGGCGCAGGACCCGGTCCACGTCGACCCACGACTCGCGGCCCGACCGGTCCCACGGACCGCTGCCGATCGGCACCCACTCCCGATGGCCGTCGTGCCGTTTGCTGGACAGCTGCACGGCGAGGAAGGTCCCCGCCGGCTCGCGGGCGACCACGAGTACCGGGCGGTCCTTGCCGCGCCCGTCGTTCTCCTCGAAGGGCACCCACGTCCAGACGATCTCGCCGGGGTCGGGGTCCCCGTCGTGCGCGGGCGAGTACTCGGTGCGCACCCGGCCCACCTCGCGCGGATCGGCCTGGACGGTGGCGGAGGGGCCGGAGCGGCCCGGGATGTTCTCATCGGTAAACGGGGTCACGGGGGCACCCTAGAGGCTGTCCCCACGAGCCCGGCCGGCGAGGCGTCCCGCCCGCGGGACCGCGTACGGCCGCTCAGGCGGCAGCGGACCGTTCCGTGACCGGCGGCGCCGGCCACTTCTCGTGCCAGCGCAGCTCCGCCTCCAACTGCGCGGCCACCTGCAGCAGAAGCGGTTCGCTGTTCGCCGGACCGAGCAACTGGGCCCCGACGGGCAGACCGTCCGCCGTGAAACCGGCGGGCACGTTGACGCCCGGCCAGCCCAGCACGTTCCACGGCCAGGCGTACGGGCAGGCGGCGATCATCGCCCGGTCGGTGGCGAAACCGCTGAGTTCCAGCAGGGCGCCGATACGGGGCGGGGGAGCGGCGGTCGTGGGCGCGAGGACGACGTCGTACGAGGTGAAGAATCCGCCGATACGGCGGTGCAGGACGGTCTCCGCCCGCCGGGCCGCTCGCAGTGGTGCTCCGCCGAGCAGCCGGCCCAGCCGGGCCGAGCCCCGGGTGCGCCGGTCCAGCAGCGCCGGGAAGGGCGCCTCGGCCACCCGCTCGGCGATCCCGGCCGTCGCGCGCGGCACGAAGGTCAGTCCGATCTGCCCGTACGGCGGGTCCGCCTCCTCGACCGTGTGCCCCGACGCGGCGAGCCGTTCGGCGAGTTCGACCACCCGGGCCCGCACCTCCGGCAGGAGGCGGGCGGGCACCGCCGTGAACGGCGGTGTGAGGGCGAGCGCGACGCGCAGCCGCCCGGGGTCGCGGCCGACGGCCGCCGAGGCGTCGACGGCCGGGGGCTTGTGCGGGTCCTGCGGGTGGTTGCCGCTCGCCGCGTCCAGCAGCAGGGCCGCGTCGGCGACCGTACGGGCCAGGGTGCCGTTGACGGTGATCCCCTGGAAGGACTCGCCGCGCGGCCAGGTGGAGACGCGGCCGCGCTGCGGCTTGATGCCGACCAGATGGGTCCAGGCGGCCGGGATCCGTACCGACCCGGCGCCGTCCGAGCCGAGCGCGGCGGGCACCAGGCCGGCGGCGACCGCGGCGGCCGAGCCGCCCGAGGAGCCACCGGGCGTATGGGCCGTACTCCACGGATTGCGCGTCGCGCCGAAGGCCGGCCCCTCGGTGAAGGGCCACTGCCCGAACTCGCAGGTGTTGGTCTTGCCGACGATCACGGCCCCGGCCGCGCGCAGCCGCCGCACCGCCTCGCCGTCCTCGGCGACCGGCGGGAACTCCCCGCAGCAGCCGAAGGCGGTCGGTTCGCCGGCCACGTCCATGTCGTCCTTCACCGCCACGGGCACCCCGAGCAGCGGCTTGCTCACGCCCGCGGCCAGCTCCCGGTCGGCGGCCTCGGCCTCGGCGAGCGCCGCCTCGGCCCGGACGATCCGGAAGGCGTTGATGCTGCCCTGCGTCGCCTCGATCCGCGCCAGCGCCTGCTCGACCAGCGCCCGGGACGTCACGTCCCCGGCGGCCAGCGCTCGGGCGGTCTCCGCAAGGCCTGCGGCACGGTCGAGCGTCATACGGACACCTCCGGAAGCAACTCCTCTACCGAACGGTAACGTCCGGTGGCCGGTGGTGGAACGCCGACGACGGGAGTGGAATTTCACCCATCGGCCACATCTACCTCACTGGGCCCATCGGCGCTCGTTCAAACCATTGACGCCTCTCTGCCCCGCCCTTATTTTCTGAGCCCTCACTTCTGATCGAGTTGCCGAACTTTGTTCGGTATATCGACCTTGTGTCTCAGGGAGAGCCGCCCGTGACCTCACACCCCGCCGCCCCGTCCCGCCGCACACTGCTGCGCACCCTGGCCGCCCTGCCCGCCTCGGCGCTGCTGCTGGGCGAGGCGCCCGGACTGCTCGGCAGCGCCCTGGCCGCCGCACCGCCGAACGGCTCCGCCACCCGGTACACGATCGTGCCGTTCCTCAACAGCAACGACGGCACGGTCAACGTCTACCAGTCGGACGACGCCACCGACTTCCGGCTGCTGCGCTCCTCGGCGTACACGCCGCCGGCGGGCCGGATCCGCGACGCCAGCGTCATCAGACACACGGACGGCTACTACTACGTCACCTACACCACCCGCACCTGGCAGGACACCAGTACGACCATCGGCTTCGCCCGCAGCTCCGACCGCGTCAACTGGACGTTCCTGTACAACTACACCGTCCCCGTCGCCAACCTCTCCCGCGCCTGGGCGCCCGAGTGGTTCGTCGACAGCGACGGCAGCGTCAACATCATCGTGTCCTGCTCCACCACGAACGACCAGTGGATCTTCACTCCGTACCTGCTCAGGGCCACGAACTCCGCCCTGACGGCCTGGAGTTCACCGGTGGCGCTCGCGGGCATCGGCGCCAACCACATCGACACGTTCATCGTGAAGATCGGCTCGACGTACCACGCCTTCCCGAAGAACGAGACGACCAAGTACATCGAGTACGCCACCGCCTCGAACCTCACCGGCCCGTACACGATCCGCAGGACGGGCGACTGGGCGGGCTGGGGCAGCTACCGCGAGGGGCCGGCGCTGGTGCAGCTCGACAACGGCGGCTGGCGCATCTTCTTCGACGGCTACGGCGACGGCAGCTACTACTACTCCGACAGTTACGACACCTTCGCCACCTGGACGGCACCGGCCGCGCTGCCCGGGATCTCCGGCACGGCACGGCACTTCACGGTCGTCAAGGAAACGGTCTCCGGCGGCCCGAGCCTGCCCCGGAACACCACCCGCTCCTTCCGGTCCGGCAACTACGCGACCCGCTACTGGCAGCAGCAGTCCTCGCTCCTCAACCTGCCCGTGGTCAGCAGCTCCAGCACCACCGCCGAGAAGCGGGCCGCCACCTTCACGGTCGTCGCCGGCCTGGCCGACGCGAGCGGCTACTCCTTCCGCGACGCGGCCGGCAACTACCTGCGCCACTGGGACTTCCGCGCCCGCTTCGACCCGAACGACGGTACGAGCACGTTCGCCAAGGACGCCACGTTCATCCTCCGGACCGGCACGGCATCCGGCTCCGTCCGCTTCGAGTCGTACAACTACCCCGGGTACTACCTGCGCCACTACGCCTACCAGCTCCGCGTGGAACGCCCGAACGGAACGGACCTGTTCCGGCAGGACAGCTCGTTTGTGCCGGTGACGGCTTGGGCCTGACCTGCACCGCTGCTGACCTGGGCAATTGTGCTGGGCGCAGTGTGCACTAGTTGTGCACTGGGGCGTGGGACCGTGGCGAGAGGGGAAAGGAGACCGTCGGGCCTGGTCCGGGAAGTCTGCGTTTGGCTGACGCGGTGAGCATCACCGGGCTGCGCGGTGCAGGGCGGAGTCGAGTTGCGGCAGTGGCCTGCCGACCACAGTGGGTTGGCTGAAGCCCGCTCGACACGCCTGACGCTCGTTCTGGCGGCAGGTGTCAGTCATGCATGCCGTGGCGGTCCCACTCGGCACAAGTAGTCAGAACCTTCTTCTGGGGTCCATGTGGTCCAGGTTAGGAGGTTTGGCCTGGTCAGGGCCTGGTGGTGCAGGTGTGTCGACGAAGTTGGTGACACGCGAAGTACACGGTGTCACAGTCAACGAGCATGATCATGGGCTCCCTGATCTCCCCCCGGCAGCGCGACAAGGTCGCCGCTGCCATAGAACCGCGCGCGTCACGGCCGCCGTCCTGTGCATGGCCGACCAGCAGATCCCCACGAGCCGGGTATTCCCTCCCTCATCGCAGTCACATCGTGGCGCGCAGGTGGCTGGTGGTGACGAAGTGGTAGCCGCGGCCGGTGAGGGTGCGCAGGATCTCGGGGACGGCGGCGACCGAGGTGGGGTGGATGTCGTGGATCAGGACGACGTCGTTCGGCTCGGCCTGGGAGATGACGGTCTGGGCGACCTTGGCCGGGTCGTGGGACTTCCAGTCCAGGGTGTCCATGTCCCACAGGACGGGGGAGAGGCTGGTGGCCGCCCGGACGTTGCCGTCGATGGCGCCGTACGGCGGGCGGAAGAGCGTCGGTTCCTTGCCCGTGGCGGCCTTGATCGCCGCATTGGTGCGCTCCAGCTGGGAGCGGATCTGGGTAGGGGTGAGGTTGGTGAGGACCGGGTGGTTCCAGGAGTGGTTGGCGATCTCGTGGCCGGACTTCATCTCGGCGCGGACGATGTCGGGGTGGGCGGCGACGTTCTGGCCGACGACGAAGAAGGTGGCCCGTGCCTTGTACTGGGCGAGGTACGTGAGCAGCGTTCCTGTCTCGGGGGCGGCGGGGCCGTCGTCGAAGGTCAGGGCGATGCACTTGACCTGGGAGCAGTCCGTGGTGTCCTCGCCCGGGTCCGGCTGTGCGGCGACGGTCGGGGCGGGGGTGTGGACGGCACCGAGGTCGAGCTTGTCGTCCGGGTCGGTGGTCTGCTGCTGGGCGCGGCTGCCGAAGTCGGACAACCAGGGGGTGACGGTCGCCTTGGGCAGGGTGACGGAGATGCGGCCGGCCGGGGGGACGCCGACCGTGCCCCGGTCGAAGTCCACCTTCAGATCGCCGTCGGCGGTGAAGGCCATGTCGTCCAGGTAGACGTCGCGGCTCTCCTGGTCGTCGAGGGCCGCGACGGTGTCGGGGGTGACCCCCTCCCGCTTCTCCAGGCGCTTCTTCACGGCCGAGACGAAGGCGTCCCGGGAACCGTCCGCGATGAGACCCGGGGACGGCCGGTACTCCTTGGCGGCACCGTCGTACCAGTACGCCTCAGTGGCCAGGCCGTCCGCGTTCGACGTACGGTCGACCGTCCCCAGGCGTACGCCCAGCACGTCGCCGGAGGCCACGAGGAACGAGAAGCTGACGTTCAGCTCGGGTCCCTCCAAGCCGTCCATGCCGCCGCAGCCCGTGGCCTGCCCGCCGGTGTCCTCACCGAGGAAGACCGCAAGGCGTCTCTCCACATCCTTCTTCATCGCGGCCGTCATCGCGTCGGCGCCGGGGACGTCCGGGTAGCTCGTGGCCCAGGGGCAGGAGCGGTCGGTGCTGCTGTCGCTGACGATGTTGACGCCCTTGAGCTTGCTCAGGTCGACCTGGGTGCCGGTGTCGTTCCCTCCGGTCCGGGACGGGCCGTCCACGGAGGGCGCCGAGTCCGCCGGTGGCGAGCCGGTGGCGCAGGCGGCTGTCAGGGCGAGTGAGCCGAGCAGGAGGAGCGTGGGGGCGAGGGCGTGTCGAGGCATGCGTCAACCTGGTGCGTGAGGTGCCGGGGCATGAGTGGGGAGTGTGCGGCGCGCGAGCTGTCGCTGCGGCGCGGCGTCCCGCTGGGGGTGCCTTGTGTGGGCAAGGGCTTTCTTTTCGCCGGGTCAAGGTATGTTTTCGGCCGGTCTCCCGCAATCCTCTGGGCCGCCCCGTCGGCCCAGATGTGACCACTCTCTCTCCGGCCAAGCCGACGGCCGGGGCATCGCGTGAGGGGACGTCCCTCGAACCGTGCCGTGAGGGCGGCCCACGCACGGTTCAGAGGTCCGGAAGGGGTGCCGAGCGATCCGCTGACGCCCAAGACTCTGACTCAGTCCGGTGACACCACCCGTCACCATGCCCCATCGCGGCCCGAGGCTCTCCCCCACGACCGGTGCGGCGCCGCTCGGTACACAGCAGGTCGGTGATCAGGTAGCCGCTGAGGGCGAAGAACACATCGACGCCGACAAGGCCGCCGGGCAGCCAGGAGGGGGCGATGTGGTACACGACCCATCGCCCGGACGCCGTCGAGGCCGTGTAGGCGGGCGGGGCGAGCTCATGGGCGCGGGGCGCCTCATCACGAGGGTCCTGCCGTCCATCACGAAGGTCCTGGTGTCGTTCACGGCTGTCCACCCTTCTCACTCCGGGCGGGCAACGGCTCGTCCGCGCTCAGTGCCTGCCACACGGCGTTCGCCTGCGGTTCCCGGGGGACAACCCGGTTGGGGTCCTGCGGGGCGGGAGCGACCGGCAGGGTACGGAAGTCGACCCGGTCGGCGTCCAGGCCGTCGAGGGAACGGGCGAAGGAGGCCAGCGACGACAGCGAGCCGAGTCCCTTGTCCGTGGTGATGGCGCTGGTGAGGTCGTCGAGCAGCCGGTACAGCCGCACGGGATCCGTCAGCAGGTCGGCGGAGCGTATCTGGGTGATCAGGGCTTTCATGAAGGTCTGCTGGAGCTTGATGCGGCCGAGGTCGCTGCCGTCGCCGATGCCGTGCCGGGTCCGTACGAGGCCGAGGGCCTGCTCGCCGTTCAGGCGCTGTGTTCCCTTGGACAGATGGACGTGGCTGTAGGGATCACGGATGTCCTGCGGGACGTTCACGCGCACGCCGCCGAGCGTGTCGACCAGCTTTTTGAAACCGGTGAAGTCGATCTCCACGACGTGATCCATCCGCAGACCGGACAGCCGCTCGACCGTGGCGACCGTGCAGGTCATGCCTCCGGTGGAGTAGGCGGAGTTGAACATGACCGCCCGCGCGGCCGGAGCGACTCCGGACTTGGTGGAGCAGGCCGGCCGGTCGACCAGGGTGTCCCGGGGGATGCTGATCACCGAGGCGTCCCTGCGGCCGTTGGCCATATGGACGACCATGGCCGTGTCGGAGCGGGCGCTGCCTTCGTCGCGCCCGTACTCACGGTTGGCTCCCGACCGCGAATCAGACCCGAGCAGCAGCACATTCACCGCTCCCGGCGCCTTCCGCTCCGGCCGAACGTCGGCGTTCAGCTGCCCGTCGACGTCCTGAGAAGCAATGTTGTCGTTCAGATCCCGGTAGGCGAAGGCCGCGCCAACCCCCAGGAGCGCCAGAAAGACGGTCGCCATCACCATGAGCCGACGTGCCCGGCGGCGCGCCTGGCGGCGTGACGGACGCCGGGAGACCGGCGGAGAGGTCCGGGCATCTGCGGCCCGTCGCCGACGGCGACGGCCTGTGGGCCCCCTGAAGTGCCGGCGTGGCTCACCAACTGGAAGGCGTGAGTCGGTCATGCGCTACTCCATCGGACAGCCTGAACCACCCCGGCCGGGGTGAGCAGGAGCAGCGGGAACAGGCGCTCGGACAGGCCGGACTTCCAGGCGTTGGGAGCGCCGACTGTCTTGTTGCTTTCGGCGCCTGCGACGAGTGGTCCGGCGATCACGGCGCCCCCGGCGAGGCCGAGACCGCCGACGACGGTTCTGCGGGTGACGTCTCGGCGGGTCAGGCGGCGGCGAGCGTGCTGGGGCATGAGTGTTCCGTTCGTGCGTACGGGGATTGGGGCGTACGAGGATTTCGGCGTACGGGGATGAGGGCGTGGTGCGCTCAGAGCGTGGCGCGCAGGTGGCTGACGGTGACGAAGTGGTAGCCGCGGGCGGTGAGGGTGCGCAGGATCTGCGGGACGGCGGCGACCGATGTGGCGTGGATGTCGTGCATGAGGACGACGTCGTTGCGCTTCACCTTGGCGACGACGCTCTGGGCGATCTTCGCGGCGTCGGGGTACTTCCAGTCCTCGGTGTCCAGGGTCCACAGCACGGGGGAGAGCGCGGTGGCGCCGCGGACGGTGCTGTTGATGGCGCCGTAGGGCGGGCGGAAGAGAGTCGGGGTCTTGCCGGTCGCGGCCTTGATCGCGTCGCTGGTGTGGTTCAGCTGGTAGGCGACCTGCTCGGGGGTGAGCTTGGTGAGGTCGGGGTGGTTCCAGGAGTGGTTGCCCACCTCGTGGCCGGCGCGGGCCTCCGCGCGCACCAGGTCGGCGTGGGCGGCGACGTTCTGGCCGACCACGAAGAAGGTGGCCCGGGCGTGGTACTGCGCGAGGTACGTCAGCAGCATCGCGGTCTCCGGGACGGCGGGGCCGTCGTCGAAAGTCAGGGCGATGCAGTGGACCTTCCTGCAGTCGGTGTCGTCGTCACCGGATGCGGTGTGGGTCGGCACGGCGGGCGTGGGCGTCGCGGTCACCCCGAGGTCGAGTGAGCGGGACGGCTGCTCGGTCTGATGCTGCGCGCGCTTGCCGAAGGCGGACAGCCAGGGGGTGACCGTCGCCTTGGAGAAGGCCACGACGTAGCGACCGGCGGGGGCGGCGCCGACCTCGTCCCGGTCGAAGGTCACCCGCAGTCCGCCGTCGGCGGTGAAGGCCATGTCGTCCAGGATGGCGGCGACGTTCGACGGCTCGGCGAACGCCTCGTCCACCGTGTCCGCGTCTGTGCCGTCCCGTCCCTTGAGCTGCTTCTTCAAGGCGGCGACGAAGGCGTCCCGGGAGCGGTCGGCGACGAGTGCGAGCGCGGTGCCGTACGCGCCCGCGTCGCCGTCGTACCAGTAGGTGCGCGTACGCAGGCCGTCCCCCGCCGCGTGGCGGTCCTGCCCGGTGAGCCGGACGCCGACGACGTCCCCGGAGGCGACCAGGAACTGGTGGCTGATGTTGAGTTCTCGGCCGTCGGCGCCGGTGGGGGAGTCGTCGCACAGCGTGCGGAAGCTCGCCAGGCGCTGCTCCACGTCCTTCTTCATCGCCTCCGTCAGCGCGGCCGCACCGGGCACGTCCGGGTAGCTGGTCGCGAAGGGGCAGGAGCTGTTCTCGCTGCTGCTGTTCACGATCCGCAGACCCTTGATCTTCGAGGGATCCACGGCCCGCACCGGCGAGGCTCCGGAGAACGGTCCGGGCCGCGCTCCGGCGGTCGCGGAGTCCGATGCCCCGGAGGATCCGGACGAGCAGGCCGCCGTCAGGGAGAGCGAGCCGAGCAGCAGGAGGGAGGGGAGCAGGAGGCGTGTGCGCATGGGACCAGAACCTGGGCTAGGGGGCTTACCGGGCTCCGATCGTCCAGGTCAGGGGCGTTTTTCAGCGACTGTCGAAGTCACTGCGAACAAAAAGGTCCCGCTCTTCGCGCGCGCCTTCGCCGCTCAGCGTGCCGTGGGGCACGTGTGTCGGTACTGCGCGTCGGGACGTACGTCCGCCACTGCGCCTCGGTGAGTCCTCCGCCGGCCCGGTCGCACAGGATGCGGACGACGTCGTCCGGGGCCACCGGGTGGCCCTGGAGCAGCACGTCCGGGCCGCCGGCGTACAGGGTGGCGCCGATGGGGGCCCCGCTCGAGCGAAGTCGAGAGTGGGGGAGCCTGAAGGTGAGGGTGTCGTCCGTCGCCGGACGTGGGCAGGTGCTGCCGAGGAGCCGCTGCCCGGCGGTGGCCCACAGGCGCAGGGTGCCATGCCGCCCGCCCAGGCCAGGGTGGCGCCGTCGGGAGAGAAGGCGAGCGCGCCCACGGCCTCGGGCTCGCTCCCGGAGGCGGTGTCGCAAGTGCCGGTCAGGATGCCCAGGCGGTGGCGCAGGTCGCCGTCCCACAGGGTCACCGGCCCGATGCTGTCGCCGACGGCGAGCCGGGTGCCGTCGGGGCTGAAGGCCAGCGCGGTGACCTGCCGGTCGTCGGCCAGGGGCCCAGGCCGCGTCCGGGCGTCCCCGCTCACGCGACCGGAGGGCAACTCGGCGTACCGGTCGCCGGAACCGGCGAGCAGTCGGCCGTCGGGCCGCAGGGCGAGCCTGCCCGCGTCGAGGGCGCCCAGGGTGGCTTGCGCCGGTGGGTGGCGGTGCCCCAGACCTCGGCCGTGCCGTCGTCGCTGGTGGAGCGCGCGGCCAGCAGCGTCCGGCCGCCGGAACCGAGGGCGAGCGCGGAGACGAGGCGGCCCGCCGCGCCGGATGTTTCGACAGATGGACGCCCGGTCGAGCTGCGGCCAGTGGGGGTGGTCCAGTTCACCTGGGGCGGTTTGGGCACGGGGCAGGGTGGTGGCGGCGGAGGTGTTCACCCGGGTCATGCGCCGGGTGGAGGAGAAGGTGCGGTTCAGGCCGGTGAAGAAGGAGCCGGTACCGGTGGTGACCAGGCTGGCGCGGGTGCATGGGGCGGCCCCGCGCTGCACGAGGGGGGTGTGAGCCGGGGCCGCCTGAGACCGTCGACGGGGGGATGCCGTCGGTCGGAACCGAGTCTTGGACCCGGGGGAATTGGTCAGTAGCCCGTTGCGGGCACTGAAAAATCGGGGAGACGCCCTGACCGCGAGGGATCTCGGCCGTTCGGCCGATGGGCGCGGCCTGCCGCGTTGCGGTACGTGGCCTTTCGGCTGATCCGGCTGTGCCGACGGGGGATTAGGGTCGCGCCGTGGATCTCCTGAAACCCGTGCGTGCCCTTGGTGCGCCTCGCGGACCGGAACCGGATGCCCGCCGGAAGGTCATTTCGCGGGTACTCGGCACCGTCCTGCTGTTGCTCGCGGCGGGTGTGGACCTGCTGTTGGCGGGTGTCGACGGCAAGCCGCTGTGGCCTCAGCTGGTCGTGCTGCCGATCGGTCTGGCTGTGGTCCTCTGGCCCGCCGCCATGCGGCCGGCGTGGCTCACCACGCCGGTGCGGACCGGCGTGCCCGCGGTTGTGTCCGGCGCTGTGACGGCGGCCGCGCGAGGTCCCCGAATCCGCCGAGGCCGTGACCGACGACCGCAGTCCGAGGGGCGATCTGGCCGCGCTCCCCGAGCTGGTGGAGGGCTTCCGCGGGCCCGTCGGCCCCAAGACCGCGCTGCGCCACGATCCCTCAGTGCCCGACGACCTGCCCCATGAGGTCCAGGCCGCTGCCTACCGGGTCGTCCAGGAGGCCCTCACGAACGTACGGCGGCACGCCGCGGACGCCACCGAGGTGACGGTCGGCCTGTCCTACGACGGCCGCGTGCTGGAGGTGACGGTACGCGACGACGGCCGTGGCGTTACCCGCTTGCCCAAGGCCGCGCGCGGCGGCGGCTTCGGCCTGGTCGGGCTGACCGAACGGGTCACCGCGCTCGGCGGCAAGCTGCGTACGGGACCCCGCTCCGACCGCCAAGGCTGGGAAGTCATCGCCACCCTGCCCACGGAAAGGGGCCGTCGTGACCGCCCAGGTGGGCTCGGCCCCACGCCGTAGAGAGCAGGAGCGCGGCCGCTGTCGCCCGGGAGGCGGTCGGCGGCCACTGCGGGAAGCCGGGTGAGGGCGGTGCCGGGCGTGAGTCATCGGACATCGCACGCGGTAGAAGCGAAAGTTTCAGTGATCCTCCGCAGGTGGTGACCGGATGCCACCCTCTGTACGGTCGTGCAGGCAAGTCGTGGCATGGCACGCGCAGAGCGGCCCTCGCCGTGGACCGTCAGCAAGGGGCCTGAACAGCACATGCGTTATCGGGAACTCGGCCGCACCGGACTGACCGTGTCCGAGATCGGCTACGGCGCCTGGGGGCTCGGCCAGGGAGCCTGGGTCGGCGCCGACGACGACTCCGGCGTCCGTGCCCTGCGCCGTGCCCTCGACCTGGGCGTCAACTTCATCGACACCGCCAGGGCGTACGACCGCAGCGAGCGCGTCGTCGGTCGTGCGCTGAGGGAACTCCCGGGTGGCGGTGACGGCGTGTACGTGGCGACGAAGGCCGGGCCGAAGGTCCCGGTCTCGCTGGCGCCCAGCGGGCTCGACCCCATGGAGGCGTTCCCCGGTTCGCACATCCGCGAGAGCCTGGAGACCAGCCTCCGCGAGCTCGGCCGCGACCACGTCGACCTCCTTCAGCTGCACACCTGGGAGGACGAGTGGACCGGGCGCGGTGACTGGCTGGAGACGGTGGACGCCCTCAAACAGGAGGGAAAGATCAGGTTCTTCGGGATCTCCGTCAAGGACCACCAGCCCGAGAACGTGCTCACGGTGCTGCGTACCGGCGTGCTGGACGCGGTCCAGGTCATCTACAACGTCTTCGAGCAGTCCCCGTCCGACGCCCTGCTGCCGGCCTGCGCGGAGCACGGCGTGAGTGTGATCGGGCGGGTCGCTCTCGACGAGGGGGCCCTGACGGGCTCGATCCGCACGGGGGCCACCTTCCCCGAAGGCGACTGGCGCACCTGGTACTTCAGGGACGACCGGCCCGCCCAGGTCGAACAGCGCGTGGACGCGCTCCTCGCGGACCTGGAGATCGACGTCGATCAACTCCCCTCCACCGCGCTGCGGTTCGCACTCGCCGGGCAGGCGGTCTCCACGGTCATCGTCGGGATGCGGTCACTGACCAACGTGGAACGCAATGCCGCGGTCGCGGAGGCACCACCGCTGACCGCCGAGGAGCTCGCGCTGCTGGCCAAGCACCGCTGGCAGAAGAACTTCTACAGCTGATCCGCTTGATCCGTTCCTCCGCTCCCCTGGCCGGGGCACGGGACGTCGTCGCGCGCGTAGACGGTGACGCGAGCCCCGGTGACGTCCTTGGTCGCGCATGGGTGGAAGTACCGTTCCAGGGCGCGGTGTTTGGCCAGCTCCTGGGCGTTGATGTGGCGTCGTCACGAAGGGGTGTTCAGGGTCAGCGGGAGATGCGGGCGGCGGGGGGAGCCGTGGCCCGCGGCGAGCCGGCCCGGGGCGTGCCGTGGCCCTGGTCCGTTCGGGCAGCGGTGTCGGAGCCGGTGGGGTGGCGTGGTGTCAACGGGTGCGCACGGCGGACAGCTCGGCGAGCGCGCGGCGGCCGCCGACGATGAGCTGATACGGGCTGGTCGCCGGGTCGTCGGTGAACGCTTCGCTGTGGTGGCCCACTTGACGCGCGGTGGCCAGGAGGGAGCGCTGGAGGATCCGCTCACCCCAGTATTGAGGGGAGTGGCGTGGTCGACCTTGGGGAGAATGCCCTCGGCGGACAGGGCGAGCATGAGGCTGGACTGAATTCCGGCGCCTCTGTCACCTATTCGGGGCTGTTGTATGCCCGCGGCTTCGACATGTACATGCACACCTGGTCGCAGGAGATCACCGGTCCCGGCGCCGACCTCGTCCGCGCTGACATCATCGCGGTCGGAATCCCGGAGGAGAGGAAGAGGGGCACGGCGCACCGTGCCTCTCTCGCCGTGCTGGAGCAGCGCTTCGAACTGGCGCTGCCGCGTGATCTGGTCCTCGGCGCGTCACTGCCCACTGCGCTCGTCAGAGGGCAGCAGCCGCGATGAGCCGTCCCCGTGATCACAGGCGGCCCCCAGCGCTCCAGTTGGTTCGGGGTGTGCGCCCACGTGCCCTTGGTCGGGGTGCTTGAAGGGCCCTCAATGCCAAGTAACCCTTCTTGTTGCTGCGGGCGGATCTGACCGCGCCGCGCGCACGGGGGCACGGCCCGTCGGATCCGGCAGCACATTGACGCAGTTCATCGCTCGCTCAGTCTGCGGTGATTACGGCCTGGATCAAGCCCGGGAACCGGCGGTCCAAGTCCTCCTTACGGAGGCGCATGTACAGACCGTTCCCGGCGTCGCGCTGATACACCAAGCCTGCCTCGCGCAGTACTCGCCAGTGACGGGTGCGACTGGACTTGCCCACCGGCAGGTCGAAGGAAGCGCACAACCGCTCTTCATCTGGCCGTTCGGCCAGTTCGGCCACGACCCGACGCCGATTCGCGTCAGCCAGCGCCAAAAGGATGGGCCCCACTTCCAGCTCCTCGGCGCGCGGGTGCGCCAACTCGCCTTCCGTCATCACTTCCCCCCTCGACAAGGTACGCCTAGTTGCGTACCTTCCCAGAGGTACGCGACTGGGCGTACCTTAACGCTGCTGGGGGAGTCATGTCTGTACCCACGTCGTCGCGTCGCCGAGTGCTGTCGCGTATCCGCATGTCGCTGCGCAAGCTCCTGCTCATCGAGCACTCGCCCTTCATGACCCTCTGACCCAGGCAGGGCCCCTGTCTCTCACGTGCGGAGGCGTGAAGACGGCCAACCGAGCTCCCCATAAGAAACGGCATCGTCCCAAGTGGAAAACCCCGGTTGCGAAATCGTTTCCAGTACCCCTGTTCCGGCATGGGCACGCGCGTTCCGACCTGTCCGTATTCCCATGGTTCCCACCGGGGCCGATGCTTTGTTCCGCGCCTGAAGCGTGGGTTACCCTGCGACGTATTTTTCTCCTTGCGTACGTCCGTGAACTGCGGAACGGCACGCACGACGGCCGGGCCGCCGATCGGTTCGGGGGGTTCGGAGTTCTCTGTGGCGAGGACTCCTGGGGAGCGGAACGAGGTTGCGCATGACCAGCAACAGCGCCGGGGGCGACGAGGTCTCCCCGGGTGATCAGGAGTTGCGACGGCTCCTGGCGGGCCTGACGGCCGTCCGGGACGGGGACTTCGGCACCCGTCTGCCGGTCGACGCCGACGGCCTCATGGGTGACATCGCCAAGGTCTTCAACGGCATGGTGGACCAGCTGTCCGTGTTCACCTCCGAAGTCACCCGGGTCGCCCGCGAGGTCGGCACCGAGGGGACGCTCGGCGGACAGGCGGAGGTGCCTGGCGTCTCGGGCACCTGGGCCGACCTGACGGACTCGGTCAACGCCATGGCGGGCAACCTGACCACCCAGGTCCGCGACATCGCCCAGGTGGCCACGGCGGTGGCCAAGGGCGACCTCTCCCAGAAGATCGACGTGCCCGCCCGCGGCGAGATCCTGCAGCTGAAGGAGACCGTCAACACGATGGTCGACCAGCTCTCCGCCTTCGCCGACGAGGTCACCCGCGTCGCCCGCGAGGTCGGCAGCGAGGGGCGGCTCGGCGGACAGGCCCAGGTGCCGGGTGTGGCCGGTGTCTGGCGCGACCTGACCGACTCCGTCAACCACATGGCGGGCAACCTCACGAGCCAGGTCCGCTCCATCGCCCAGGTGACCACGGCGGTGGCTCAGGGCGATCTCTCCCAGAAGATCACCGTCGACGCGCGCGGTGAGATCCTCGAGTTGAAGAGCACCATCAACACGATGGTCGACCAGCTCTCCGCGTTCGCCGACGAGGTCACCCGGGTCGCCCGGGAGGTCGGCACCGAGGGACGCCTCGGCGGACAGGCGGACGTCAAGGGCGTCAAGGGCACGTGGCGCGACCTCACCGACTCCGTGAACTTCATGGCGGGCAACCTCACCGGTCAGGTCCGCAACATCGCGCTGGTGGCGACCGCGGTGGCTCAGGGCGATCTCTCCCAGAAGATCACCGTCGACGCGCGCGGTGAGATCCTCGAGTTGAAGAGCACCATCAACACGATGGTCGACCAGCTCTCCGCGTTCGCCGACGAGGTCACCCGCGTCGCCCGCGAGGTCGGCACCGAAGGACGCCTCGGCGGACAGGCCCAGGTGCGGGGCGTGTCGGGCACCTGGAAGGACCTCACCGACAACGTCAACGTCATGGCCTCCAACCTGACCGGCCAGGTCCGCTCCATCGCCCAGGTCGCCACCGCCGTGGCGCGCGGCGACCTGTCGCAGCGGATCACGGTCGAGGTCAAGGGCGAGGTCGCGGCGCTGGCGGACGTCATCAACACGATGGTCGACACCCTCTCCGCGTTCGCCGACGAGGTCACCCGCGTCGCCCGGGAGGTCGGCACCGAGGGGCGCCTCGGCGGGCAGGCGCACGTGCCGAACGTCGCGGGCACCTGGAAGGACCTCACCGACAACGTCAACTCGATGGCCAACAACCTCACCGGCCAGGTGCGCAACATCGCGCTCGTGACCACCGCGGTGGCCAGGGGCGACCTGTCGAAGAAGATCGACGTGGACGCCCGCGGCGAGATCCTCGAACTCAAGACGACGATCAACACGATGGTCGACCAGCTCTCCGCGTTCGCCGACGAGGTCACCCGCGTCGCCCGCGAGGTCGGCACCGAGGGACGGCTCGGTGGACAGGCCGAGGTGGAGGGCGTCTCCGGCACCTGGAAGCGCCTGACGGAGAACGTCAACGAGCTGGCGGGCAACCTGACCCGGCAGGTGCGCGCCATCGCGGAGGTCGCGAGCGCCGTCGCCGAGGGCGACCTGACGCGTTCGATCACGGTGGAGGCCTCCGGCGAGGTCGCCGAGCTCAAGGACAACATCAACTCGATGGTGGAGTCCCTGCGCGAGACCACCCGGGCCAACCAGGAGCAGGACTGGCTCAAGACGAACCTCGCCCGGATCTCGGGCCTGATGCAGGGCCACCGCGACCTGCCCGTGGTCGCCGAACTGATCATGGACGAGCTGGTCCCCCTGGTGGCGGCCCAGTACGGGGCCTTCTACCTGGCCGAGGACGGCGACGACGGCCCCCGGCTGCGGCTCGTCGGTTCCTACGGCTACCCGGAGGACGACACCAGACCCACGCGCATCGCCATCGGCCGCACCCTGATCGGCCAGGCCGCCCGCAGCCGGCGCACCATCACGGTGGACGACCTGCCGCCGGACTACGTGACCATCTCCTCGGGGCTCGGCCAGACGGTGCCGACCGCGCTGGTGCTGCTGCCCATCGTGGTCGAGGACCAGGTCCTCGGCGTCATCGAGCTGGCGTCGGTCACGTCCTTCACACAGATCCAGCACGACTTCCTGGCCCAGCTGATGGAGACCATCGGCGTCAACGTCAACACCATCGTGGCGAACGCCCGTACCGACGAGCTCCTCGCCGAGTCGCAGCGCCTGACGGCCGAACTCCAGGACCGGTCGGCGGAGTTGCAGGTACAGCAGGAGGAACTGCAGCGGTCCAACGCCGACTTGGAGGAGAAGGCCTCGCTGCTGGCGGCGCAGAACCGGGACATCGAGGCGAAGAACCTGCAGATCGAACAGGCCCGGCAGGAACTGGAGACACGTGCCCAGCAGCTGTCGCTGGCCTCGAAGTACAAGTCGGAGTTCCTGGCGAACATGAGCCACGAGCTGCGCACGCCGCTCAACAGCCTGCTCATCCTCGCCCAGTTGCTGGCCCAGAACCCGTCCCGCAACCTCACCCCGAAGCAGGTCGAGTACGCGCAGATCATCCACTCCGCCGGCTCGGACCTGCTCCAGCTGATCAGCGACATCCTCGACCTGTCGAAGGTCGAGGCCGGGAAGATGGACGTCACGCCCGAGCGGGTGGCGCTGCGCCACCTCATCGAGTACGTCGAGGCCACCTTCCGGCCCATGACGACGCAGAAGAGCCTGGACTTCACGGTGACGACCGCCCCCGGCGCGCCCGCGGACCTGCTCACGGACGACTCGCGGCTGCGCCAGGTGCTGCGCAACCTCCTGTCGAACGCCGTGAAGTTCACCGAGCGGGGCGGCGTGCAGCTGAGCATCGAACCGGCGGTGGACGAGGAGGTGCCCGAGGGAGTGATCCGGGGCGGCGCCGTGGTGGCCTTCCGTGTGAAGGACACCGGCATCGGTATCCCGGAACAGCAACTCGAGACGATCTTCGGCGCCTTCCAGCAGGCGGACGGCACGACGAGCCGCAAGTACGGCGGCACCGGTCTCGGCCTGTCCATCACCCGGGAGATCGCCCATCTGCTCGGCGGTGCCGTCACGGTGGACAGCACGCCGGGCCAGGGCAGTACGTTCACGCTCTTCCTGCCCGTGGCCCGTCCGGACTTCGAGGAACTGCTCGACCACGGCAGAACCCCGGAGCGGGTCCCGTCCGAGCCCCTCTCCGAGGGATCGTCACGCCGGGTGCCGGTGCCCCGGATCGGGCCCGGACCGCGGCCCCGGCGCCTGCTCGTCGTGGAGGAGAGACCGCGCGGTCTGCTGACCCTCGTCGCGGAGAGCGTGGTCGCGGACCTCACGCCCGGCCGTGAAGACGGTGGACAGCGGCCCGCGGTCGACATCATCACCGCTGTCGGGGCGCAGGAGGCGGCGGGCGCCCTCGCGGCCGAACCGTGCCACTGCGTCGTCCTGGAGCTGGGCACGCGGGAAGGCGAGGCCTCCCGGTTCCTCGAGGCCCTGGAGGGTGACTCGGCGCTGGCGAGTGTCCCTGTCCTGGTGCACAGCGGTCATCGCACAGACCTGGTCCTGGAAGAGACGCTGCGGTCCCGCTCGGCGGGCGGGGCGCTGGAGTTCCTTTCCAGTCTCGACGAACTGCGCGAGCGCATCGCCCTGCACCTGTCCGCCGAGGAGCCCGGGGACGTACTGTCCCTGGTCCGGCCCGAGGAACCGCGGCCTGTGACGCCGCAACCCGTCGACGACTCGCCTGCGGCGGGCCGTACCGTCCTCGTCGTCGATGACGACGCCCGCAACCTCTTCGCCCTCAGCGGGATCCTGGAGCTCCACGGCTTCCGGGTCCTGCACGCCGAGAACGGGCGCCAGGGCATCGAGACGCTGGTGAACAACCCTGACGTCGCGCTCGTGCTCATGGACGTGATGATGCCGGAGATGGACGGCTACACCGCGACGGCCGAGATCCGCAGAATGCCGCAGTACGCCGAGCTGCCCATCATCGCCGTCACGGCGAAGGCGATGCCCGGCGACCGGGAGAAGAGCCTCGCCTCGGGCGCCAGCGACTACGTCACCAAGCCCGTCGACACCCGCGACCTCATCGCCTGCGTCCGGCGCTGGCTGCCCGTATGAGCACGTCGGCGCCCGTCCCGCACCCGGGCGGGCCGGGCGCCCCGCAGCGCCTCCCGTTCCGCGCCCCAGAGCGCTTCAGCCGAGGAGCCTTCACACCGTGAGCATGTCCGAGCGTCCAGGCGAACCGGGTCAGGGCGGTGAGCCGAAGCTCGAATCCGGCACGCCCCCGGCGTCCTGCGACCTGTCGGTGACCTCCGCCGACGCACCGCCCGCGGACCCCGTGAGCGTCCCGCCCGCCTCACCGGTGGGCAGACTGGCGGCCACCGTGGAACGGCTCAGCCGGGAGGTGCGGGCCGCCCAGGCGGATGCCGAGGGGCGCGCCCTGATCGAACTCGCCAAGGGCATCCTGGTCGAACGGCTGACGTGCGGGCCGGCCCAGGCCGCCCGGCAGCTCGCCGAGCTGGCCGAGCAGGCCCAGGTCACCCCCCTCGAACTCGCGGTCGACATCATCAACGAGGCCGCCCGGGACCGGATGTCCGAGGTGACGGAGGCGTTTCTCGCCGTCACCAGGGCGGCGGACGAGGCGAAGACCGAGCCGGCCGCCGTACGCCTGCGCGCGGCGGAGAGCGGCGCGCTGGCCGCGGACGACACCCAGGCAGTCGCCGAGGCCCTGCTGGAGCAGGCGCTGCGCCCGCTCGGCGCGGTGGCCGTGGCCGTCTGGGCCGCGGGTTCCGACGGTTCGCTCACCCTGGCGGGCAGCGCCGGGTTCTCCCCGGCCGAGGCCGCACGCTGGCGCTACGTCCCTCCGGACGTGGTGACGGTGGCGCGGCGCGGCCTCACCGAGCGCATGGGGCAGTGGATCACATCCCTCGCGGAGACCGGACTGCCCAGCATCGGTCTGCACCACCATCCGCACGGCGGCAGGGCCGCCCTGCCCGCCGGCACCGGGGGCCGCATCCACGGCGTGCTGGAGATCGCCTGGCCGACGCCCCTGGCGCCGCAGCCCCCACAGATCGTCCGCCAGGTGGAGGCCCTGGCCGAGCTGTGCGGCCACACACTGGAGACGTACACGCTGCTGCACGGTCCCGCCCGGGAACCGCGCGTTCTGCCGGACGCCGCGGAGCTGATGGACCTGGCCGACGGGCTGCACGATCCCGCGCTGGTCCTGGTGCCGCACCTCGACGACACCGGGAACCTGGTGGACTTCCGCATCCAGCACGTCAACAACCGCTTCCTGGATCCGGCCGGCCGGCCGCGCGCGATCGTGAGCGGCGCGCTGCTGCTGGAGGCCTACCCGATGGCCGCGGGGGACAGCGAGCTGTTCCAGCGCATCGAGCGCGTGTACGCCACCGGTGAACCCTTCCGGGCCCACCGGATGAACCTCACCGCCCTCGTCGACCAGGTTCCCCTCTCGGCGGTCGCGGACATCAGTATCAGCCGGCACGGCACCACCGTCCTCCTCATCTGGCGCATCGAGGACGAGACGGCGCGACTGGCGAGCCTGCTCCAGCACGCTCAGCGCCTCGGCCGCATCGGCGGCTTCGAGGAGAACCTGCTGACCGGGGAGATCACCTGGAACGGGCAGCTGTTCGACCTCTACGGGCGCCCGCAGTCGAGCACCCCGGTGCCCCTGGAGAATCTGCCGGCCCACGCGCATCCGGACGACGGCGTCTCCATCCGCCGCTTCCTGCGCACGCTGCTGCACCACCGGCGGCCGGCGGCCGCGGCCTTCCGGCTGCAGCGGCCGGACGGGGTGACCCGCCACATCCGCGTCGTCGCCGAGCCGGTACTCGACACCGACGGCCGGCTGCTTCTCATCCGCGGCGCCTGCCAGGACATCTCGGCCCAGCACTGGACCGAGGTGGCCCTCGCCGCCACCCGCGACCAGCTGGCGCACACCGAACAGCAGGCCAGCGAACGCAACCGGCTCACCCTCCAGCTGCAGCACGCCATCATGCCGCCCGCACAGGCACCGTTGCAGGTCCCCGGCCTCCAGGTGGCCGTCCGCTACCGGCCCGCGGAGACCGAGCAGCTGGTGGGCGGCGACTGGTACGACACCGTCATGCTGCCCTCCCGGCAGGTGCTGCTGTGCGTGGGAGACGTGGCCGGCCACGGCATCGAGGCCGCGACCAGCATGGTCGTCCTGCGCAACGCGCTGCGTGGCCTGGCGGTGACCGGCGCCGGGCCGGGCCAGTTGCTGTCGTGGCTCAACATCGTGGCGCACCATCTGACGGGCGCCGTCACCGCGACGGCGGTGTGCGGTCTGTACGACCCGGTCCTGCGGACGCTCCGCTGGGCCAGGGCGGGCCACCTGCCGCCCGTGCTCGTCCAGGGCAGCGAGGCGGCTGCCCTGCCCCTGGTCAAGGGGATGCTGCTCGGAGCGCTCTCCGAGGTCGTGTACGAGGAGGCCGAGGTACAACTGGCCGAAGGGGACACCCTGTTGATGTACACGGACGGCCTGATCGAACGCCGCGACCGGTCCGTGGAGGAGTCCCTGATCCACTTGCTGACCACCGCCCGCACGGCGCCCAGCACACTCGACCAGCAGCTGGACCGCCTGCTGACCTACAGCAACTCGGACACCGACGACGACACGTGCATCGTGGGCATCCGGCTCGGGTGAGGGGCTTGGACCGGCGCGTCGCCGGTGCTGCGCCGTGCCCAGCTCGTCGGCGGGGGTCGGCGACGTAGCGGCGGGTGTCGAACCAGCCGAACATCGCGGCCATGTCCTTGACCAGAGGTATGAAGCGGCCGGCGACGGCTCCTGCGGCGCGGGCGACGGCGGAGGGGGCGGTGCAGCCGGCCGGCAACGGGAAGGGCGCGCCGGCCCCGCGTGGGGTACTGCCGAGCGCGCCGCACGGCCTGCTTCACGAGAGCGCCCGGGAGGATGTGCACCCCGGCCGGGACCGGGGTGCAGACGGGGACGGGGAGTTACTTGGATTCTTCTCGCGGAAGGGCGCGGCTGTTGATCGCGTCGGTGATGGCATAGGCGGTGCGGACGAAGGACTCTGCCTGCTGTGCCGACAGGTTCAGCGCGGAAATCTCCTCCAGGGCCCGCCACATGGCCGCCAAGGGCTCGCGCATGGCACGGCCCTTGTCGGTGAGGTGGACGACCATGACCCGCCGGTCGTGTTCGGCCGGCTCGCGGATGAGCAGGCCGGCGTCCTGCATGCGGCGCAGGGACTTGGAGACGGTGGAGTGGTCCAGGCCGACGCTGTCGAGCAGCTCGGACTGGGTCTGGCCGTCCCGGTCCAGGAGTTGCATCAGCAGCAGTTCCTGTCCGGGATGCAGGTCCATCTCGCGGAGCATGGCGGCGGCGCGGGCGCGGTGAGCGCGGGCGAGCTGGAAGATCGCGTAGCTCATCGGCCCCTCGCCGGCCGTGCTGGGGATGCGGGGTGTGGGGGCGGGCATGGTTCGGTTCCTCAGACGGTGTAGGTGGGGTAGTCGGTGTAGCCGGCTGCTCCGCCGCCGTAGAAGGTCGCCGGGTCGGGGGTGTTCAGCGGCGCGTCAGAGCGTAGCCGCTCGACCAGGTCCGGGTTGGCGAGC
Source organism: Streptomyces caelestis (assembly GCF_014205255.1). Lineage (GTDB taxonomy): Bacteria > Actinomycetota > Actinomycetes > Streptomycetales > Streptomycetaceae > Streptomyces > Streptomyces caelestis. Next base: position 8,062,151 of record NZ_JACHNE010000001.1, read on the forward strand.
GCGAGGGCGCCGACGGAGACGAGGTCGGCCGTGCCGTGGTCGATGTCCTTGGCGCGGGTGGGCAGGTCGGCGCCGCCCCGGTTGAGGATCAGCGTGGTCGGCCACAGCGCGCGCAGGGTGCCCAGCAGCTCCTCGTCGCCCGCGTGGAGGATGTGGAGGTAGGCGAGGCCGAGCGGGCTGAGGGCGCGCAAGAGCGCCGGATACAGCTCGGCGGTGTCGGACTCGGCGATGTCGTTGTAGGGGTTGCCGGGGGAGATGCGCAGGCCGGTGCGGTCGGCGCCGATCTCGTCGGCCACGGCAGCGGCGACCTCGACGGCGAAGCGGATGCGGTTGTCGAGGGAACCGCCGTAGCGGTCGGTGCGCTGGTTGGTGTTGTCGGACAGGAACTGGTGTACCAGGTAGCCGTTGGCGGCGTGGATCTCCACGCCGTCGGCGCCCGCCGCGACGGCAGCCGCTGCGGCGCGGCGGAAGTCGTCGACGGTCGCCGCGACCTCCTGCGTCGACAGAGCACGGGGTGTCGGCATTTCCTGGGGCCCGGACGCGGTGAACATCGTGCCCTTCGGCCGGATCGCCGACGGGGCGACCGGCCGGCGCCCGTGGGGGGTGTTGTCGGGGTGGGAGATGCGTCCGGTGTGCATCAGCTGGATGACGATCCGGCCGTCGGCCTCGTGCACGGCGTCGGTGACCTTGCGCCACCCGGCGATCTGCTCGTCATTGTGGATGCCGGGGGTCAGGAGGTAGCCCTGGCCGTCGGACGAGGGCTGGGTTCCCTCGGTGATGATGAGCGCGTGCGAGGCCCGCTGGGCGTAGTACTCGGCGTTCAGCTCGGTCGGTACGCCTTCGGGGGTGGAGCGGTCACGGGTCATGGGGGCCATGACCAGGCGGTGGGGCAGGGAGATGTCACCGACGGTGGTCGGTGTCCACAGGGCGTTCAGCATGAGTGGTCCTTCGGTGCGGTGATGAAAGGTGGTGATCGGGCTGGCTGAGGGTGTGGTGGGCGCAGTTGCGGGCGTGATCAGTCGACGGTGAGGACGAGCTTGCCCCGGACATGCCCGGCTTCGCTGACCTGCTGGGCCGTGGCGGCCTGGTCGAGCGGGTAGGCGGTGACGGTGGTGACGACCTTGCCGGTCGCGGCGTCCTGCGCCAGGGCGGCCAGACGGACGGTCGAGCGTTCCTGGGATCCCTGGGAGAAGGTGATGCCCAGCTGCCGTGCACCGAAGTCGGCGATGGTGACGATGCGCTCGGTGCCGCCCCGCAGGGCGATGGAGTCCTCGAGGGCTCCCTTCCCGGCCAGGTCGAACACCGCGTCCACACCGTCGGGGGCGAGCGCCCGGACCCGCTCGAGCAGGCCCTCGCCGTAAACGGTCGCGGTGGCGCCGAGCGAGGCCAGGTATTCCTGGTTGGCGGGGCCGGCGGTGCCGATGACACGCGCTCCGCGGGCCGTGGCGAGCTGGACCGCCAGGGTTCCGACCGCTCCGGCCGCGCCGTGCATCAGCACGGTCTCCCCGGCGGTGACGCCCAGCAGGTTCAGGACCCGCTCGGCCGTCTCACCCGCCACCGGCAGCGCGGCCGCGTGCTGCCAGTCGAGGCCGGCGGGCTTGGGGGCCACGGTGGTGGCCAGCGCGTACTCGGCGTACGAGCCGGTGTCCGACCAGCCCAGCACCTCGTCACCGACCTGCACGTCCCGCACGCCGTCACCCAGGGCGTCCACCACGCCGGCGAGTTCGCCACCGGGGACGGCGGGGAAGGTCGTCGGGCGGACGGCCTCCAGCATCCCGGAGCGGATCTTGCCGTCCAGAGCGTTCACCCCGGCCGCGTTCACGCGGACGCGGACCTGCCCGGGGCCGGGCTGCGGGACCTCGATGTCCGCCTCGCGCAGCACGTCCGTGCCTCCGAAACGGTCAAACCGGATGGCTTTCATGACGACTCCTCCTCGCGTTCACGCGTCACCACCAATTAGGTGGCTAGACACGTAACCGTAGCAGCGATTATGTGGCTAGCCAAGTATTTCTGCTCGGTGCTGTGTGAGACCGGCTCGCCGCAGGGCGGTGCCGTCGAAGATGTGGAAGCCGATTCGACCGTCATGCCGGGCGCCGGAATGCCGAGGGCCGTTCCCTGCCACGATGCGCGTGGCTGTCGCCTGAATGGTCAGCGCGGTACCCAGTAGTGCCGGGACGTTCCCGGCGGGACAGTTCGTTCCCACCGGTGGCTGCCTGGGGCTGACCTGTGGCTAATCTGCACGCGTGACCACCGACCTGATCCTCCTGCCGCGTGTCGCCCATCGCGGACAGGAGATCACCGCGCCCCGGCTCCGCGGCCTCCTCGCGCTGCTCGCCGGCGACTTACGCACGGGCTGCAGCACCGAGCGCCTGGTGGCGGGGCTGTGGCCGGACGAGTTGCCGGAGCGGCCGGCGAAGGCGGTGCAGGTCCTCGTGTCCAGGGCGCGGGCGCGGCTCGGCGCAGACGTCATCGCCGGCACGCCGACCGGATACCGGCTCACCCTCGCCGAGGACCAGGTCGACAGCTCCGCCCTGCTGCTGCACGCCGCCGCGAGCGCGGACCGGGCCAGGGCCGGGGACCACGCGGAATCGCTGGCCGAGGCCGAGGCCGGGCTCGCGCTGTGGGAGGCCACCCCTGACGAGGCGTACGACACCGACGACCCGGTAGCCGCGCTGCGCATGGAGCGCGCCCCCGTCCGCCGCACTCTTGTACGCGCGCGGGCGCTCGCGCTCGCCCGCCTCGGACGGCACGCGGAGGCGGCCGGGCCGCTGGCCGTGGCCGCCGCGGAGCATCCGCGCGACGAGGAGGTGCTCGTCGAGCTGCTGCGCGGTGAGGCGGCGACGGCGGGCCCGTCCGCCGCGCTGACGCGGTACGAGGCGTACCGCCGCGAGCTCCGGGACGAACTCGGCACGGATCCGGGCGCCGGGCTCAAGGCCGTACAGCGGGAACTGCTGCGCGGCGAGGCACCTGTGGTCCGGCACGGCGTGCCGCACGAGCCGAACCCCCTTCTCGGCCGGGACGAGGACATCGCGGCGGTGCGGCGGCTGCTGGGCACTTCCCGAGCCGTCAACGTCGTCGGCCCCGGCGGCCTCGGCAAGACCCGGCTCGCGCACGCCGTCAGCCGCCGGGCCGAGCAACGCGTGGTGTACTTCGTGCCGCTCGCCGGCGTCACCGCGGACGCGGACGTGGCCGCGGAGGTGGCCTCCGCGCTCGGCGCGGGCGAAGGGCGGCCCGGCGCGATGAGCGGCCACGCCCCGGCAGACCCGGTGTCCGGCATCCTCGGCGTGCTCGGCTCCGGGCCGGCGCTGCTGGTCCTCGACAACTGCGAGCAGGTCATCCGGGGCGCCGCCGACCTCGTACAGGCCCTGGTCTCGTCCTCCAAGGACCTGCGGGTGCTCGCCACCAGCCGGGCCCCGCTCGGCCTCAGCTCGGAGACGGTGTACGCGCTGCCGGAACTCGCTCTCGACACCTCGGTCGAGCTGTTCACGCAGCGGGCCCGGGCCGCCCGACCCGGAGTGGAGCTGCCGCCCGACGCGGTGGCCGGGCTGTGCCGCCACCTCGACGGGCTGCCGCTCGCCGTGGAGCTGGCCGCGGCACGGGTGCGGGTCCTTTCGGTGCCGGAGATCGCCCGCCGCCTCGGCGACCGATTCGCGCTGCTGCGGGGCGGGGCACGGGACGTGCCGGAGCGCCACCGCACGCTGCACGCGGTCGTGGACTGGAGCTGGAACCTCCTCGACGAGGACGCCAGGGCGGCGCTGCGCACACTGTCCGTCTTTCCCGGCGGCTTCTCCGCCGAGGCGGCGGAGCATGTGCTCGGCGAGGACGCGCTGTCCCTGCTCGAGCAGTTGGCCGATCAGTCACTGCTCACCGTCGCCGACACCCCGGCCGGCGTGCGGTTCCGGATGCTGGAGACCGTACGGGAGTTCAGCGCGGCCCGGCGTGCGGAGGCGGGAGAGGACGAGGAGGCCGTCGGCCGGTTCCTGGCCTGGGCGCGGGACTTCGGGGTCACGTACCACGACTGGATCTTCGGCGCGAAACCTGCCCCGAGCTCTCGGCTCCGCTCGGGCAGGGAAGGTCCCATTGCCGCCCGGGAGCGGGTCAGGGCCGAGCAGGACAACCTCGTGCCGGCCCTGCGGCACGCCCTGACCCGTACGGACGGCCCCACCACCGCCGCCCTCACCGCCGTCCTCGCCGCCCTGTGGTCCACCGGCTCCGACTACCCCCGCCTCACCGCCCTCGCCGCGGACACCGGCCCACCGCTGTCGCACTACCACCCCGAGCCCGAATACGTCGAAGTCGCCCGCGCCGCCGCGGTGTTGTGCGCGGCGAGCCTGTTCATGGGCTACGGCCCGCACGTCGTACGCCAGCTCGTCACCCTCCGGCGCCTGCCCCCGGCCCCGCCGGACACGCTGCTGCGGGCTGTCGCGGCAGTGCTGAGCGCGGTTCCCGAGATGCTGCCTCCCGACTACGAAGTGCTGCGGAAGCTCTGCGACAGCGAGCAGCCGCTGCTCGCCGGCGTCGCCGAGTGCGTCGCGACCTACGTCTGGGAGTACGAGCACGACATCGACCGCGCGCTCGCCTCGGCGCGCCGGATCATCACCGTACTGGCGCCGGTCGACAGTCCGTTCCTGCAAGTCATGGGCTATGCCCGGCTGGGCGAGCTGTGCTTGAGGGCGGAGCAGGGCGAGGCCGCGTACGGGTACCTCAAGGCGGTGCTGGAGGCGCTGCCGCGGCTCGGCGGCGAGCACGACTTCATCGGCGTCCGCTGGGGCCTCGCCCTCGCCTGCCTGCAGCGCGGCGATCCCGACGAGGCCGAGTACTGGCTGCGGCAGGCGGAGCGCGGCAACACCCCGCAGGACGACGACTTCTCCGACCTCGGCGGCCGTGCCGAGATCGCGCTCGCGCGCGGACTGACCGAGGTCGGGCTCGGCCTGTGGCGCAGCGCCGCGGAGCAGGTGGCCGAGTTCGGCGCGCTGCACGGCGGCGACCCCTTCCTCGACCGCTGGGCGCTGCAGATCCAGTCGGTGGCGGTGACGGCGCACGCGCACGCCGGCCGCCTGGAGCTGGTCGCGGAGCCGGTCCACCGGCTGCGGCAGGGGCTGCGGACCCTGCTCTGCGGTCCGTCCGGCACGCCCATGGATCTCCATCTGTTCGGGACGGTGCTCCACGCGCTCGGCATGGCGGGGCTCGCCTCCGGCGACGCCCGTGCCGTGCGGATGATCGCGCTCGCCGAACGGCTGCGGGTGCTGCGCGAGTTCCAGCCCACGATGTCGGCGGACCGCGCCCGGAAGGCGGCCGAGGACGCCGACAGGGCGGCGTACGCCGACGCGGTGGCGGAGTACGCCGCCCTGGGGCGGGACGAGCTGCGGGAGGCGGCCCGCGCTGTCATGGCGGTTACTTCGGGTCGCGGTTGAACAACGCCGTCGACCACCGGTAGCCGAGCGCGGTCAGACCGACGCACCAGGCGATCGCGATCCACCCGTTGTTGCCGATCTCGGTGCCGAGCAGCAGGCCGCGCAGGGTCTCGATGGCGGGCGTGAACGGCTGGTACTCGGCGATCGGCTGGAACCAGCCCGGGATCGCGTCGATGGGGACGAAGGCGCTGGAGATGAGCGGGAGGAGGATCAGCGGCGTTGCCATGTTGCCGGCCGCCTCGGGGTTCGGGCCGGCCATGCCCATCCCGACCGCGATCCAGGTGAGCGCCAGGGTGAACAGCGCGATCAGCCCGAAGGCCGCCAGCCACTCCAGGGCCGTGGCGTCCGTGGACCGGAAGCCGATGGCCACGGCGATGGCACCGACGAGGACCAGGCTGGCGAGCACCTGCAGCACGCTGCCGACGACGTGCCCGACGAGCACGGACCCGCGGTAGACCGCCATCGTGCGGAAGCGGGCGATGAGGCCCTCGGTCATGTCCATGGAGACGGAGATCGCGGCCCCGATCACGGTGGAGCCGATGGTCATCATCAACAGGCCCGGGACGAGATAGGCGATGTACTCGGAGCGGTCCGCCCCGCCGCCACCGATGCCCGCGCTCATCACGCCTCCGAAGACGTACACGAAGAGCAGCAGCAGCATGATCGGCGTGAGCAGCAGGTTCAGGGTCATGGACGGGTAGCGCAGCGCGTGCAGCAGGTTGCGGCGCAGCATCGTGTTCGAGTCGCGGACGGCGAGGGAGAGGGCGCTCATCGGACGGTCTCCTTGGGCTGGTCGGGGACGCCGGCACCGCCGGTCAGGGCGAAGAACACGTCGTCGAGATCGGGGGTGTGCACGGTCAGCTCGTCCGCCTCGACGCCGGCCGAGTCCAGCCAGTCGAGGATGGAACGCAGCTCGCGCTGACTGCCGTCGCTGGGGATCTGCAGCGCCAGAGCCTCGTCGTCCCTGGTGGCCTCGCGCAGGGCGACGGCGGCCGACTGGTACGCGGCCGGGTCGGTGAAGCGGAGCCGGACATGTCCGCCCGGGATGAGCCGCTTCAGCTCCTCGGCGGTGCCCTGGGCGGCGATCCTGCCGCCGTCGAGCACCGCGATGCGGTCGGCGAGTTCGTCGGCCTCCTCCAGGTACTGGGTGGTGAGGAAGACGGTCACCCCGTCCGAGACGAGCTCGCGGATGATCTGCCACATGTTGTGGCGGCTGCGTGGGTCGAGACCGGTGGTCGGCTCGTCGAGGAAGATGATCCTCGGGTCGCCGACCAGGGTCATGGCGAGGTCGAGGCGGCGCTTCATGCCGCCGGAGTAGGTGGAGGCGGGCTTCTTGGCGGCTTCCGACAGGTCGAAGCGCTCCAGCAGTTCGGCGGCGGTACGGCGGCCCTCACCGCGGGAGAGATGGTGCAGGTCCGCCATCAGGAGCATGTTCTCCTCGCCGGTGATCAGGCCGTCGACGGCGGAGAACTGCCCCGTGACGCCGATCGCGGCCCGCACGGCCTGCGGGTCGGCGGCCAGGTCGTGGCCGCCGACGTGCAGGTCGCCGGCGTCGGCGGTGATGAGGGTGGAGAGGATCTTGACGGCGGTGGTCTTGCCGGCGCCGTTCGGGCCGAGCAGGGAGAAGACGGTGCCGGCCGGCACAGCGAGATCGATACCGTCGAGCACCGTCTTGCCCCCGTAGGCCTTGCGCAGCCCCTTGGCCGCGATGGCGAGTGAGGGCGATGTCGTTGTCGTCATGCCGCAGAGGGTGCGGCAGGGCGCATTCAGCGCGGTTTCAGTGTGCCTTCAGCGCCCTGAAACCGGGGCTGCCTCGGGTAGGTGTGGGTGCGTCAGGCGTGGCTGTCCTGTCTGCGGGAAGTGTGACGCAGCACACTCCCCGCGACCGATGACTCCGTCCGTGCCCCTCGGTCATACCAGCGAACAGGCCGAAGCAACACAACGGACAGACAGGATGGATGACATGACCGCCACCGTGAAGGGCCCTGCCAGCTACTTCCCTTCCATCGAGAAGAAATACGGTCGCCCGATCGCGGAGTGGAAGGACCTGATCGGCTCCTCGCCTCTGACCAAGCACATGGAGCTCGTGAACTGGCTCAAGGCCGAGCACGGGCTGGGCCACGGTCACGCCAACGCCCTCGTCGCGCACACCCTCGCCGAGCGGTCCGGCAACTGAGCTGCACTCCCGCAGTCCGCCTGTGAGGCCCCGGCCCTTCCTCAAGGTGATTGCCTGCTCAGGCCAGGGCTGCATCTCGCTCGTCGGCTCCAAGGTCACCGCCGTCAAGGACCTGCTGCCGCTGCTGGAGCGGGTCATGAAGGAGAGCCGGCCGACGCCTCGGAAGTGGAGCTGAAGGAGCGCAAGCACCGCATCGAGGACGCGGTACGCGACGCCAGGGCGGCCGTCGAGGAGGGCATCGTGCCCGGCGGCGGGGCGGCGCCGCTGCACGCCGCCGGGACCGCGTTCGACAAGCTGCACGCGGAGGGCGAGGAAGCCACCGGCGTGCAGATGGTGCGCAGCGCGCTGAGCGCCCCGCTGACGCCGGACTGGAAGGCGGCGTGGTGGTGGAGAAGGTGCGCTCGCTGCCGCAGGGCCGCGGCCTGAACGCCGCGACCGGCGAGTACGTCGCCATGCCGGCCGGCCGGGCGCAGCCGCGCCCGGCATCATCGAGCCGGATCAGGTGTGGGAGAGGGCGAAGGAGACGAGGAAGCCGCTGACGGTGATCAGCCCGATGGCCAGGTGGGCGTCGTCGAACGCTTCGGGGATCATCGTGTCGGCGATCATGGCGAGGATCGCCCCGGCCGCCACTGCGGTCACCGCGGCGATCACGGCGGGGGAGAAGGAACCGACCACCGTGTAACCGAGGACGGCCGACACCGTGCCGGCCGCGGCGATCGCCGCCCAGACGCCGAAGACGTACCCCTTGGTGCGGCCGGCCTTCTTCATCCCCGCCGAACTGGACAGCCCCTCGGGAACGTTGCTGATGAACACCGCGGCCACGGTCACGAGGCTGACCGCGCCACCGTTGAGCAGGCTGACGCCGATCACCGCGGACTCCGGCACACCGTCGAGCAGGGCGCCGAGCGCGAGCGCCGTCCCGGATCCGCCCTGCTCGGCCTCCGACGGCTGCGTCTCCGCCTGATCGCGACCGGAGCGCTTGCGGTGGCGCGCACCCCGGCGGGCGAGCCACACATTGCCCCCGGTGTAGGCCAAGGCGCCGACGAGGGTGCCGACGGCCGTGGGAGCAAGCCCCGCCTGCTCGTACGCCTCCCCGACCAGCTCGAAGGACACCGCTGAGATCAGCACCCCGGCCCCGAAGGCCATCACGGTCGCGATCACCTTCTGCGGCACCCGCAGCATGTATCCCAGCGCGGCACCGAGCAGCAGCGCCGAGCCCGCCACCAGCCCCCACAAACCAGCCTGTACGACTTCAGCCATGCCGACCCGTCTACCCGCCAAGGATGTGGATCAACGGGCCAGGGCGGTCGTGCGGACCGAAGTGAGCCACGCAACAAGAACTCCAGCAGGGACGTCGTGCCCGAGCTGTTTCCAGACCTGCTTGAACGCCGCGCCGGCCAGGACGCCACGGAGGGTGCCCATGGCCGTCCCGACCGGCTTGCAAGCGACCTTCGAGGCCTTTATCGATGCTTCCTCGAACGGCGGATGAGCAGCAGCGCCACGAGCGCGCCGGCGGCGGCGAGCAGCGGAGTGCGGTTGGCCCGCGCCGCCTGCAGGCCCTGGCCGGCCTTCTCCCGTACCGGCTCTGGAGCCTTCTCCCGGGCCAGCTCTCCGATGTGCACGGCCTGCTCGCGGACCTGTTCGGTCGCCGCGGCGGCCTTGGCGCGCACCGGCTCGGGGGTCCTGTCCTGTACCGCGTGGGCCGCGTGTGCGGCCTTGTCCCGCAACTGGCTCCTGACCTGTGTGGTCTTCTCGGTGACCTGCTGCTTGACGGCCGTCGTCTTCTCCTGGGCGCGGGTCTTGACGTCGGTCTTCGCCGCGAGCGCCTCGACGGTCTCGCCGAGTCCCTCACGAGTCGCCTCGACCTGCTCACGCAGTTCCTCAGGGGAAGGCGTTGCCTCATCGCGCGTGTGCGGCTTGTCCTCGGTCATCGTTGTGCCCTTTCCTTGATCTCGGCCGCATCGGCCTTGACACTGTCCATGGTCTGTTCGGGAGCCGGTGGGGTTGCCTTGCTGACCTCCTGCTTGCCGAGAGCCGTCATGACTGCGGTGACGGCGGCCAGGACGCCGGTGACGATCAGCGCCGCCATCCACACGTCCATGGCGAGGGACAGCGCTGCGATCACGGTGACCACGAGGGCCTGCAGGGTGAGCACACCCATCAGACCGGCGCCGCCGAACAGGCCACCGCCCTTGCCGAACCGCTTGCCCTTCTCGGTCATCTCCGCCTGCGCCAGGCGCATCTCGTCGCGCACCAGCTGTGACAACTGCTGCGAGGCACGCTGCACCAGGTCGCCCACCGGTTCCTGCGCTCCGGCATCGGTGCGGTGGGAGCTGTCTGTGGTCATGGGTGCTCACCTGCCCTTCGTCGGTGTTTGCGGCAGGTCTGCGGCCGTTCGCCCGTCGATAGGCGACCATCGCCTGCCCGTTGGCCGGATCCGTCGGTCCGACCGGCTGTCCGGGTACCCACGCATCAGCGCATCACAGCCCGTCAGAACACCCGTCGCCTCAGCAGACGGGGTGTGCCCCGCACCAGGGCGGCCGAGGCCAGCCCGATCACGCCCCCGGCGGCCACATCGGAGGGGTAGTGGGCACCGCTGTGCACCCGCTCGGCGGCCACCATCACCGCGGACACCCCACAGACGGCACCGGCAGCCGGCCACACCGGCGCGACGGCGCCCGCGAAAGCCGCGGCGGCCGCAGCGTGTCCGGAAGGGAAGGAGGAACTGTCCGGGCGCTCCTTGAGTTCCTCAGGCGGGACCCATTCCCGTGGTGGGCGGCGCCGCCGGTACAGCCTCTTGGCGACCGCGTTCGACAGCACCTGGGACGTCGTCATGGCGACCACTCCCGCGGCTGCGGCCGTACGGCCGCGCCACCCGCCGAGTGCGGCCATGGCTGCGGCCGTCGCCCACCACAGCTTGGTGTGCTCGGCCGCCTCCTGCACCGCGGGTGCCAGCCGCCGCACCCAGGGCGGCCCCCATCCGATGGCCCGTCTGGCCAGCCGGTGGTCCCTGTCGCGCAGATCCAGCATCGTTCCCATGACCAGCCGACTTCCCGTTCAGGGCCTGGTCACACCGGTGCCGTGATCAAAGCGATCAGCGCTTGGGCAACTGATCGGAGTGTCCGGCGACTGCCGCTCCACCTACGGCCTTCGATGAGCAGCCCCCTGCACTGCCGCTCCCCGGGACGCTGTCGGCGTTCCCTCGCGGTTTCCTCGGCCTCGACGAGGCCGCCGAGGGTGGTGTCGACGGCGAAGCGGTAGGACCTGGCGGCGTCCGCCCTCTGGGGTCCACGGTCCCGGACCGCCCCCGGATCCGCGCCGTCAGGAGATGCGGACGTCCGACCAGTTCGTGATCTTGCCGACCTGGGACCGGCTGTCGAAACCGCCCTTGCCGTTGCCCCGGTTCAGCCAGACGTCGGCCCTTCGTGAGGCACCCCGAATCATGGACTACCCTGTGCTCCTCACGAGGCCAGTGGATCAACGCCGCCAACTCGTCCTGCGCAATGGCGGCTTCGCCTGGTGCGTCTGACCGGAAAGGCCCACCGACCTGGTGGGGCGTCTAGCGTGGTCCCGTGAACGATCACGGTGTTGCTCATGGCTTCACGTCGGGGGACACCCAGCCCCGGCCCTCCGACTGGGTTCACGTCTCACGAGGACTGCCGCATGCGGCAGTCGCGGACGGACACCGGCTGCCGTTCGGCGCGTGCCAGTTCGACGGCGCCTGGGCAGACCGGGTCCTGCAGCACGTCGCCGACCCCGTCCGGGTGCTGGACGAGCTGCTGCGAGTCGTACGCCCCGGTGGCCGGGTCGCATTGGCAGACCCGGACTACGACACTCAGGTACTCGATATCGACGACCAGGAACTTGCCCGCAAGGTGCTGCGCTTCCGGGCCGAGGTGGCGCTGCGCAACGGCTCGCTGGCCTACCGGCACGCCGGACTGCTCGCGGCCCGCGGCCTCCACGACATCACAGTGGAAGCCCGGACGCTGGTCGTGCGTGACCCATCGGCGGCCGACAATGTCATGGGCCTGCGCACCTGGGCACACACCGCCGCGGCCCGGGGCTACCTTGATCCCATCGAGGCGGACCGGTTCGTGGCCCAATTCAACGATGCCGTGCGCACGGGTCGCTTCACCTACGCCGTCACGTTCTTCCTGACGGTCGGCACGCTGCCCAAGTCACTGATGGCCAGCGGGTGAGAGCGGCGTGCCGCACAGCAGGCCACGGCAGTCACCATCCTGCCGTTGATGTCCTGGCCAGGGCCCGCTTGATCTCGGCTGCGGGGAACGGAGTGCGCTTGGTCTGCGTGAGCAGTCGCTGGTGAAAGTCGTCCAGGACGATTGCGTGCGGCGCGTGACGGTCGATGATCGCGCCGATGTCGGAAGGAACGCCGTCGGGCCTGTGGCCTTCGATCCATGCTCGCAGGAAGGCCCCGTGTTCGGTGCCACCACGCACACCGTCGGGCAGGTGATGGCGAAGGAGGTGGCCCGGTGCGTAGCAGCGGTCGTACACAAGATGATCGGCAAGGAAGGCGCTCTCCTGCGCCGAAAGGTCGAAGCCGCGGCTCAACGCGAGCCCGAAGTCCGCGAAGTACACCTGTCGGCCGTCAGTGAGCAGGTTGGCGAAGTGTGAGTCGAAGTGGACCAATCCGCGCGCACTCATGAACTCCGTCCCCCGCAGCAGCGCATCCTCGACCCACTCGTAGGACGACTCGCCACCTGGACCCCGCCAGGCCGCATCACGGGCGTTGCTGAGCCACGCGGCGAGCGTCTGGGGTACATGCTCCAAGAACAGCACCAGACTGAAGGAGGACCCTCCGATAGCCTCCAGCCGACGACGCACGGCTGGCGATTCCTCCCAATGTGCAACCGCCCCGTCAACGCCCCCGAACTCGTCAACGAAGTCGGCAGGGGCACTGTCCGGCAAAACGCGCCAGTGATACAGCAGCGGGAAGCCCGCGTACTCGTTCTTCAGCACCCAGCCTGTGGCCAAGATGTGAGCGGCCAACTCACGCCAAGCACCGAACCCCGCCGACCCCACTCCGTACTGGTAGAAGAGGGGAAGTTCGAAGAGATTAGCGGTCGACCGCACGTGCTCCGGTGCCAACTCGATGTCCGTTAGCGGGACCCGCTTGACGAAGACGCGTATCCCCTCGATCTCCATCTCCGCCGACCTGCCGCCGATACCGGAACCGAGTCTCGGCGCGGCGGCCACAGCATCCCCAAGCCGGCGGTCGCTGAACAGGGACAGCCGCGCTCCCACGGTCGCGTATGCGGACACCCGCGCATTATGTCCTGACTCGGTCACATCCATCGGCGGCTCCAGCCTGGCATCAGAACTGAGTGCTGTTGATCATGCCGGGGGCCCGCGCGATTCCCAAGTCGAGGTCAGCTTCGCGGCCCTTCGCCAGACCGCCCCCGACCGCGCGCCCGAACTCGCCGCCGCTGTCCAGCAGGCCTTCTACGTCGACGGCCTCAGTCTGTCGGAGGCGGCCACCTACCGCGCCTTCGCCCAGGCGGCCGGGCTCGACGCCGACGCCGTGGTCTCCGCCTTCCAGGACCCCGAGGCACCGTCCACGGCGGCGGACGACTTCCACCGCGCGGCCGGACTGGGCGTCACCGGCTTCCCCACCTTGCTGGCGGTGGACGGCGATGCCGTCACTCACCTGGCCCATGGCCACACCACCGCCGACGAGATCGACATCCGGCACCCCTACGAGGGCAAGCTCAAGGCCTGGGCCGCGCTCGGCCCGAACCTGCCCACCCGTTTGGTCGACCTCCAGCCGCTGACCGGCGACCTCACCCTGGAGGGCCACCGCTTCGAACTCAAGGGCGGCCCGGCCGGTCTGCCCGACCGCCACTACCTGTGGCAGGCCGAGCAGCGCGCGGTCCTCGGCGGTGTGCTGCTCTTCCAGCAGGAGCACGTCTGGATCGCGGACACCGCCACTTCGGGCGACCGCGCGCCCTGGATCGACCTGCTGGACGAGATGGCCTCCCTCGACCCGGAGCTGGTCGTCCCCGGCCACCGCCTGCCCGGCGCCGCGGCCGACGTCTCCGCCATCACCGCCACCCGGGACTACCTGCTCGCCTTCGAGGAGGAGCTGGCCAAGGCCTCCGACGGCGCCGCCCTCACCGAAGCGCTCGTGCGGCGCTACCCGGACCACGGCATGCTGATCGCCGCCCAGATCGGCGCCAAGGTCGCCAAGGGTGAAATGAAGTGGGGCTGACATGACCGACTTCGCCACCTCCACCGCCCCCGCCGACGTCGTACGCCGTCAGTACCTGGCCTCCGCCGCCGGTGACCTGGAGGCCCTGCGCGCCACCCTCGCCCCCGACGTGGAGTGGACGGAGATGGCCGGCTTCCCGCTCGCGGGCACCTACCGCACTCCCGACGGCGTCACCTCCCACGTCATGGAGGAACTCGCCAAGGAATGGGACGACTGGGCCGCCCACGACGACACCTACGTCGTCGACGGCGAGAACGTCGTCGTCCTGGCCCGCTACACGGCCGTCAACAAGGCCACCGGCAAGCCGCTCGCCGTCCGCGTCGCCCATCACTTCGTCGTGCGCGGTGGGCTCATCGTCCGCTTCGAGCAGTTCGTCGACACCGCGCTGGTGCGCGAGGCGATGAGCGCATAGACGTCCCACCAGGCGGTGCCCGAGCCCGTTCGTGCGAGGCCGGTACGTCTGGGATGACTGCCGGGCCGACCCCGCCGAGCCGGTCGGCCGCCTGGACAAGGCCCTCACCGCCGCGGGCGTCCGCCGCAGTGCCCACCCCGTGCGGCGATGGGCACTGCGCGTGATCGTCGAACCGCAGGTGAGCCTCGCTCACCTGCGGTTTCAGCCCCAGATGTCGTACTGCTGGAAACCGGTGCCGACCGAGATCCGTGTCGCGAAGATCTCGGTGGTCGCCTTCCCGGTGCCCTTGTAGAGGTAGAGCGTGCCGCCGGGGGTGCGGGCCAGGAAGTCGGCGTTGCCGTCGCCGCTGACGTCGCCGACCGCGTCGAAGGCGTTGTAGCCGGTCCAGGCGCTGCGCACTGGAGGCGCGGGCGCCGAAGGAGCTGCCGTTGGAGTCCTTCTCGTAGCCGGTCTTCGTGGAGGACTCCCGGACGAAGATGTCGGCCTTGCCGTCGGCCCTGCCGTTGAAGGTGCTCAGGTTCGTGTCGTCGATCTGGCGGTAGGCGGAGCCGGCATAAGCGCTCATCTTGGTGAAGACGCTGTAGTAGCCCTTGTCCACGCAGTCCTCGACGCCCCAGGAGACCACTCCGGCGATCCGGCCGCCCACGACCAGCGGGCCGCCGGAGTCGCCGTTGCACGCCGCGCTGGTACCGGTGTCGCTCCCACTCTGGGTGCCCGCGCAGACCATGCGCCCCGCGGCGAAGGCCGTGTCGTAGACGCCGGAGCAGGTGCTGTCGGAGCGCAGGGTCAGCGTGGCCGTCCGCAGCGTCTGGGAAAGGTCCTGGCTGGTGGAGCTGGTACGGCCCCAGCCGTAGAGCTTGGCCTGGGTGCCGACGGCGTACGAGGCGGTGTCGCCGTGGGCGACCATGCGGATCGGCGTCGCCTTGACCGGGACGGCCAGGGTGAGCATGCCGAGGTCGCTCTCGTACCTCCCCACCTCTCTGTCCACCGGGTCGTACCCCCATTGCCACCACTGGCGCAGCACGGCCGTGGCCTGGCCGCCGTGCAGGTCGGTGGTGCCGGTGGAGTCGGTGGTGGGCAGTTGGGCGGTGCCCGTGACGACGGCGCCGTGGGCCTGCCAGTTGTAATCCCTGCCGTCGTTCCTGACACAGTGGGCGGCGGTCAGGATCTTCGTGGGGGCCACGACCGCGCCACCGCAGAAGAAGCTCACGTCGTCGCCGGTCTCGGTGGTGTCCCTGTCGTCGTGGTACCAGAGCTGGGCCATCCACGGGGCCGAGCTGAGGGTGGTCTCGCTGCCACCGATGACCTTCGGGTCGGTGCTGGACGTGTTCGTGCCGGAGCTCAGCGACGACTTCTCGGTCGTCTGCCCCGCGGTGCCGTCGCCGGCGAGGGCACCGGCGATGCGCTTCTCCAGGGCGGAGAGCGAGGGCGAGCCGATGGCCGGCTTGACCGTCGGGGTCGGTACGGCGGTGGCCGCACCGGCGGAGGAGGTCATCAGCGTGGCGGCGACGACCGCGGCGACGCCGGCGGCGGCGACGGGCAGGGCGATGCGTATCCGGCGTCTGTGACGGCCGCCGGACGGTGTCGTGGGCAAGGGAGTCCCCCCAGAGGAACATGAGACGTGAGGGACGCGAGCCGCGTCCATCCTTCTCAGCGCCAAAGGGCCGACCTCCGTCACTGAGACGAAGGTCGGCGGATTCTTCCCGACACGGGGGGCCGGTACGACGACTGAGAACGCGCCGAAACAGGCCGGATCGTCCGCCCCGAACGCCTCGGAGGGGCTCGGAGATCTGATCCGGCAACGCCGAGACGGGTAACGGCAGCCATCTGGGATCTTATCTGCTGAGTCGCTGCGGGGTGGTTTCCGGGCTGGTCAGACGTTGCGGCGGTACTGGCCGCCCACCTCGAAGAAGGCTTCGGTGATCTGCTGGAGCGAGCAGACCCGGGTGGCGTCCATGAGGACGGCGAAGACGTTGCGGCCGCTCGTCGCCGCATCCTTGAGAGCGGCCAGGGCGTCGTGGGCCTCGTCGCGGTGGCGCGTGTGGAAGTCCCGCACGCGCTCCAGCTGGGACTGCTTCTCCTCCTCGGTGGCCCGGGCGAGTTCGAGCTCCACAGGCCGGCTGTCGCCGCCGGGGCGGAGGAAGGTGTTGACGCCGATGATGGGCAGGGTGCCGTCGTGCTTGCGCTGCTCGTACAGCATCGACTCGTCCTGGATGCGGCCCCGCTGGTAGCCGGTCTCCATCGCGCCCAGGACGCCACCGCGCTCGCTGATCCGCTCGAACTCCTGGAGCACGGCCTCCTCCACCAGGTCCGTGAGTTCGTCGATGATGAACGACCCCTGCAGGGGGTTCTCGTTCATCGCCAGGCCCCACTCGCGGTTGATGACGAGCTGGATCGCCAGCGCCCGCCGGACCGACTCCTCGGACGGGGTCGTGACGGCCTCGTCGTAGGCGTTGGTGTGCAGCGAGTTGGCGTTGTCGTAGATGGCCGTGAGGGCCTGCAGGGTGGTGCGGATGTCGTTGAAATCCATCTCCTGGGCGTGCAGGGAGCGTCCGGAGGTCTGGACGTGGTACTTCAGCTTCTGACTGCGTTCGCCCGCCCCGTACTTCTCCTTCATCGCGACGGCCCAGACACGGCGGGCGACCCGGCCGAGGACGGAGTACTCGGGGTCCATGCCGTTGGAGAAGAAGAAGGACAGGTTCGGGGCGAAGTCGTCTATGTGCATGCCCCGGGCGAGGTACGCCTCGACGTAGGTGAAGCCGTTGGCGAGGGTGAAGGCGAGCTGGCTGATGGGGTTCGCGCCGGCTTCGGCGATGTGGTAGCCGGAGATGGACACCGAGTAGAAGTTGCGGACCTTGTGCGCGATGAACCACTCCTGGATGTCGGCCATCATCCGCAGGGAGAACTCGGTGGAGAACAGGCAGGTGTTCTGGCCCTGGTCCTCCTTGAGGATGTCGGCCTGCACGGTGCCGCGCACGTTCGCGAGCGCGCGGGCCCGCAGCTCGGCCGCCTCCTCCGGCGACGGGTCACGGCCCTCGGCGGCTCGGAACCCTTCCGTCTGCTGGTCGATGGCCGTGTTGAGGAAGAACGCCAGGATCGTCGGCGCCGGTCCGTTGATCGTCATGGAGACCGAGGTCGTGGGCGCGACCAGGTCGAAGCCGTCGTAGAGGGCCTTCATGTCCGCGAGCGTGGCCACCGACACGCCGGACGTGCCGACCTTGCCGTAGATGTCGGGGCGTTCGTCCGGGTCCCGGCCGTAGAGCGTGACCGAGTCGAAGGCGGTGGACAGGCGGGTGGCCGGCTGGCCCTCGGAGAGCAGCTTGAAGCGCCGGTTCGTGCGGAACGGATCGCCCTCACCGGCGAACATCCGCGCCGGGTCCTCGCCGTCGCGCTTGAAGGGGAACGCCCCGGCCGTGAAGGGGAAGTAGCCGGGCAGGTTCTCCCCGCGCCAGAAGCGCACCAGCTCCCCGTGGTCGGTGAAGCGGGGCAGGGCGACGCGCGGAACCTTGTTGCCGGACAGGGACTCGCGGGTCAGCTCGGTGCGGATCTCCTTGTCCCGGACCTTCACCACCTGCTCGTCTCCGGAGTAGGAGGCGATGACGGCGGGCCAGTTCCCGATCTGCTCCGCGACCTGGTGCGGGAGCTGCCTGCGGGCGTCCTCGAGGAGCGAGCGCACGTTCGCCGCGTCGGAGCCCGCCTCGACGAGCTCGTCCCTGACCGCCTCCAGACGCTGCACCCGCCTGGCCGCCTCGGCCAGTCGCGCGGTCTCGGCGTGGTACGCGCGGACCGTGTCGGTGATCTCGGCGAGGTAGCGCACCCGGCCCGGGGGCACCACCTGCCGGATGCCGGAGGAGTGGCGTACCCCGACCGGCGCCAGCGCCCCCTCGGACAGCGGCAGTCCCTTCTCGGCGAGGCACGTCTTCAGGTGCTGGTAGAGCGCGGTGACACCGTCGTCGTTGAACGTCGCCGCCGACGTGCCGTACACCGGCATGTCCTCGGGCCGCATGCCGAACGCCTCGCGGTTGCGGACCAGTTGGCGGCCGACATCGCGCAATGCGTCCTGCGCGCCGCGCCGCTCGAACTTGTTGATCGCCACGACGTCGGCGAAGTCGAGCATGTCGATCTTCTCCAACTGCGAGGCGGCACCGAACTCCGGTGTCATCACGTACAGCGAGGTGTCGACGAACGGCACGATCGCCGCGTCTCCCTGGCCGATGCCCGGCGTCTCCACGATCACCAGGTCGAACCCGGCGGCCTTGACCACGTCGATGACGTCGGACAGGTGCTCGGGCAGCTCGCGACTGCCACGGGTGGCCAGGCTGCGGAAGAAGACGCGGTTGCCGTCGAGGGAGTTCATGCGGATCCGGTCGCCGAGCAGTGCTCCGCCGCCGCGGCGGCGGGTCGGGTCGACCGCGATCACGGCGATCCGCAGTTTGTCCCGCTGGTCGATGCGGAAGCGGCGTACGAGCTCGTCCGTCAGTGACGACTTGCCCGAGCCGCCCGTGCCGGTGATGCCGAGCACCGGCATGACCCGCGCCGCGGCGGCGGCCCGCAGGTGCGCCAGGAGATCGGGGGACAGCTTGCCCAGTTCCGCGCCGGTGAGGGCGCGGGCGATCGCGAACCGGTCGCCGGCGAGCACGGCGGACGCGTCGGCGGGCTTGCCGTCCCAGAGGTCGAAGTCGCAGTCCCGCACGACCGAGTTGACCATCCCGGCCAGGCCCATCCGCTGCCCGTCCTCGGGGGAGAAGATGGTCACCCCGCCGACGCGCAGCCGGGCGATCTCCTCGGGCACGATGACGCCGCCTCCGCCGCCCACCACACGGATGTGGTCGGCTCCCGCCGCGCGCAGCGACTCGACCAGGTACTCGAAGTACTCCACGTGCCCGCCCTGGTACGACGAGACGGCGACACCGTGGGCGTCCTCCTCCAGAGCGGCGTCCACGACCTCCCGCACCGACCGGTTATGTCCGAGGTGGATCACCTCGGCGCCCTGGGACTGGAAGATGCGCCGCATGATGTTGATCGACGCGTCATGCCCGTCGAACAGAGCCGAGGCCGTGACCAGGCGGACAGGATGCACGGGGCGGTGCAGATCGCTCATGGGGGCCTTCCCGGGCAGGGCGGTGGGGGTGCTGCTGACGTAAGAGATACTAGGACGTCCTAGTAAATTGCTGGGGGTGATCGCCATCACAGGTCGAGAACGAGGCGAGGCCCGCGCGAGCGGGAGACGCAGATCAGCAAGGTGTCGCCGGCGGCCCGCTCGTCCTCGGTGAGCGGTCAGTCGCGGTGGTCGGGCTCGCCGTCGAGTACGTCACCGTTGACGCCGGCAGTCCCGGCATGCGCCTCGCCGCCCGCGAGCCGCGCAGATCCGCGGGGCGCTCGGCATCTCGGCCGCCGACGCCCCGCTGGCCCGCCTGTTCCGGGAGGTGCGGCCGTTCCGTATCTACGACGGCCCGTCGGAGACCCACCGTCTCGCCATAGCGTGCCGCGCGGTGCGGTCCCACCGGCAGCCGCGCACGGGCGTCGCCGACGGCTGATGAAGCGTCGACAGGGAGGTCGTTCAGTGGCCGCCCCCCCTGACCGCGGCTCGGCTCCAAGCGGGTGCTGACGCCGATGCGGTTCCAGGCGTTGACGGTGGCGACCGTCATGACGAGCGCCGCCAGTTGCCGGTCGTCGTAGTGGGCGGCGGCTTCGTTCCACACCTCGTCGGGGACTCCCTCCGCGTCGAGGCGGGTGGCGGCCTCGGTCAGTGCGAGCGCGGCACGTTCGGCCTGGGTGAAGAAGGGGGACTCGCGCCAGGTCACGAGGGAGAACAGCCGTTCGTCCGCTTCTCCGCCGTTCTTGGCCTGGTGACTGTGCAGGGACACACAGAAGGCGCAGCCGTTGAGCTGACTCGCCCGCAGCTTGACCAGCTCGCGCAGCGGCGCAGGCAGTGGGCTGGCCGAGAGGTACTGCTCCAGGCCCAGCATGGCCCGGTAGGCGGCGGGCTCCAGCTCGGCGAGGTCGATGCGCGGGTTCACGGGTGCTCCAGGTGATCGGCCGGCGGGCGTCGGCCGCGCGGCATCGGGTTGCTTCCGGGCGGGTGTGGCTCCTCAGCGCGCTGCTCGAACCTGACCTCGGCCTCGGGGGCGAGGCCGAGCTGCGGGCCGGTGAACCGTTCGGGCGCCGAGACGAGGATGTTGTAGTGGTTCGGGAAGTGGCAGGCGTCGAATCCCAGGACCGTCCCCACCAGGCTCCCGCCGGCCCAGACCTCGTCGCCCCGGTCGATGACCCCGGCGCATCCGATCTCCACGAAGCCCAGGAACCCGACGCGGTCGATCCGGGCACCGGTGGCGGTCTCGGTGTGGTCGGTGGTCACCAGCTCATGCACCTCCCCACGGCGGACACACCGGCTCGTGAACTCCTCCAGAGCCATTCCCCGGTCGTCACGCCGGTGGGTGAGGACCTTCACCAGCTGCCCGTACACGGCGCGCTTGGCACCGTCCTCTCCGGGTGTCACGGGTGGCGTACCTCCTGCCCGGTGCGGGGGCGGCCGAGGCGTTCGTGCGCGTACGCGGCGGCCACCAGCTCCAGGGCGGCCAGACCGTCGGGGCCGTTCGTGCGCCGGCCGGACAGCACGTCGGTGAAGTCCCGCAGGACGCCCACGTATTCGTGCCACAGGGACCCTTTGAACTCCGGATGACCCGCGAGCATGTCGGCACGGTCGACGGTCCCGTCGGCGAGTCGCACCTCGACCGTCTTGCACTCGCCGGGACGGGACCAGTCGAGCACCACCCGGGCGGCCGCCGCGCCGGACGAGGCGGTCAACAGCACCTGCGCCTGCCGGTCGACGCCCCGCGCATCGCGGTGCACGGTGGCCTCGGTCACCCGTACCTCTCCGAGGAACAGGCGAACGAGATCGAACGCGTTGGGCCCGTTGTCGGCGACACAGCCGCCCCCACAGCGCTCCGGGTCGAGATACCAGCGGTCCCGGCCGGCGTGTTCCTCGATCGTCTCCTCGTAGCGCACCGTCAGCGACACGATCGGCGCGCCGGAGGCGATGCGCCGGCGGAGCGCGTCGACCTCCTTGTTGTAGCGGCGGTGGAAGGAGGTGAACAGCACGGTGCCGTTCTGCCGGGAGAGCCGCGCGAGATGGTGGCCGTCGTGCGGACGCGTGGCGAGCGGCTTCTCCACGCAGACCGCGCGTCCGGCCGCCAACGCGTCCCTGCACACCGGATAGTGCAGGTCGTTGGGCACGTTCACCACCACCGCGTCCAGGTCCGCGGCCCGCAATAGCTCACGGTGGTCGCGGTAGCGCGGCACCTGCGCCGGTGCGGCGGCGAGCCGGTTCTCGTCGGTGTCGCACACCGCCACCAGCCGCGCGCACCCGGCGCTTTCCAGCGCGGCCAGGTAGAAGCGGGAGATGACACCGAGGCCGATGAGGCCGATGCGGGGAAGCGTCATGCCGGGCTCCCCGCCTCTGCGGGCCGGACGGGTTCCGGGAAGCCGAGACCGCTGGCCTGTGCCAGGTCGAGCATCTCCCGGTGCAGGGCCGGCTCCAGCGGGACGCCGTGAGCGCGCCGCTCCCGGGAGCGGGCGTCCTCCGGCCAGCCGGGATAGCGCACCGGTTCGTCCGCCCGGACCGGCGGACAGCCGAGGAGGGCACCGAACAAGTCGGCCGCGTCGGCGCGGAACTCCGCCTCGGGCCTGAGACGCCCGGGGGCGACGGCCAGCATGAAGCAGCCGATGTCATCGTCGGGGCCGGCCGGCCCCGCTGTCTCCTCCCGCGGGCCGATTCCTGCTCCGGGGACGAGTGCGGACAGCACCTCGACCAGCAGACCGAGCCCGAAGCCCTTGTACGCGCCGGTGTCGGGGTCACCGCCGAGCCAGCGCAGGTGTGCCCGGCCGCGGTCGAAGGCGGCCGGGTCGGTCACCGGCGCACCGGCGTCGTCCTGCAGCCAACCCGCGGGCACGCTCTGCCCGGCGCGTGCGGCGGCCCGGACCCTGCCGGTGGGAGCAACCGTGGTGGCCATGTCCAGGACGAACGGCGGCCGGTCGCCGGCCGGGGCGGCCAGCGCGAGCGGATTCGTGCCCAGCATGGGAGCCCGTCCGCCGACCGGGCGGACGATCCGCTGCCGGCCGCAGTTGGCGGTGACCAGGCCCACCATGTGGTGCCGGACCGCGCGCAGGGCATGGTGGCCCGCGCAGCCGAAGTGCGTGGCTCCCCGCACCGAGACCATGCCGACCCCGTACCGGCGGGCGCGCTCCACCGCCAGGTCCATCGCCTCGGTGGCGGCCCACAGCCCGAGCGCCCGGCGGGCGTCGAGGAGCACCGAGGCACCGTGGTCGGCGACGATGCGCGGCTCCGCGTGCGGGTCGCAGCGGCCCGAATCGAGCAACGGGAGGTAGAGCCGGGTGAGGTTGGTGACGCCGTGACTGGTGAAGCCCGTCAGGTCGCCGTGGCACAGTGCCTCCGCGGCGGTGCCCGCCCGGTCCTCGGGCAGTCCCCTGGCGCGGAGGACCCGCGTCACGAACGCGAGGAGGTCCGGGTACGGCACCCGGACGGCGACGTCGCCGGCAGTGCCGGAGGCCTCCGGCGGGACGACGCACGGTCCGGAACGGGATCTCGCGGCAGCCGGGGCGGTCGCGTCTGCGGAGGCCGTGGAGGTGGAGGGAACTGTCGAGGTCATCGAGGAGAGATCCTGTCCGCGGCCGCGTCGGGCACGGCAGCTGAGTGAGCGTGAGAGGGGTCGCCGGCACCGCCGCCGGGCGGCCCGTGGCGGACCCGGGCGACGAGAATGCGGGCGATCTCGTCGGCGTACCGGTCGAGGTCGTCCAGGTCGACGTACTCGCCGGCGGCGTGCGCGTGGTTGGTGTCCAGGTCGCCGGGGCCGAAGACCGCCGTGTAGCTGTCGGGTACGTCCGCCATCCAGATCGCGTCGCAGGTGAAGGCCGGCTCCTCGTCGGGCCAGCGCACCAGGCCCGCGCGCTGTTCCAGCAGTTCCTCGGCCCACGGCGCGCGGCCTCGGCCGTCCAGCGCGGGCAGGCCGCGTTTGTGCCAGTGCAGGGACGTGATCCGTGCCGCGTCCAGGGCCGTCCTGGCCAGGTCGGGGATGCCGGCGGCGCCGGAGGCGAAGTCGGCGAGTGCCTCGCGCAGCGCCTGCTCCAGCGCGGCCTCGGCGGCTCGGCCGGCCGGCCGTGACCCGTAGGAGATGTTGAGCAGCAGCCGGCCGGTGCCGTAGACCCGGTTGTGCCGTTCGCCGGTGTGCAGGCCGGCCACGCACACCCTGCCGTCGCCGATCCGCGGCGGCAGGGCTCGGGCCAGGTAGTGGCCGATGTGTCCGAGCAGCACGGTCGCGTTGTGGCCGGCTTCGGGGCGGTCGTCCACGGCGTCCTCTCCCTCGACGCGGACCAGGGCCGTCATGGATGCCGTCGAGCGGGGCAGGAAGCGGTGCCCGGTGGGCTCGCAGAACAGGTTGAGCCCGCCGGTGAACCCGTCCTCCACCAGCGGCCTGGTGCCGAACGTGCCCATGGCACCGCCTTCTTCCCCGGCGACTGCCTGGACGAGCACACCGATCCGGCTGCCGAGGGCCGGCTCGGCGGCGCGAGCGGCCCGGATGCCGGCGAGCAGGGCGACGGCGGGGCCCTTGGCGTCGACCGCTCCCCGGCCGGTGAAACGCCGGCCGTCGAAGCGGGCCGGCCACCAGCCGGCGACCGTGTCCAGGTGGACGTTGAACATCACCGTGTCCCGGCGCGGGAGTTCGGGGCCGAGGCGCAGCACCAGGCTGGGCTGCCGGGCCAGGAACGTCTCGTCCCGCGCCGCCTCCCGGACCGTGAGCGGCACGTCGTCCCGGCGCAGCGCCGCCGGATCGGGCGGGGCGTGGCGCAGCACTCTCAGACCGATCGCCGCGGCGGCCGTCGCGTAGGCCCGCCCGGCTTCCCGAAGGCGAGCGGCGGGACCGTCGGGGCCGGTCTCCAGCGGCCCGGCCGTGGGAGTGGCGAGCAGATCGAGCAGCAGGTCGTGATCGGCCGGCGTCAATCGGACGGGAGGAGAAGGGGCCGCGGGAGGTGGCAGGGCCGCGGAAGGGGGCACGGCGGCGGGTGCGGCCGGGAAGGGAGGCCGGGACGGGACGTCAGCCATGCCGCTCCCCACCGGCGGGAGTCCGGGCAGGCCCGGTTTCCTGCCGAACGAGCCGTTCCAGGCACCGCCCGTAGCGGACGAACGCCGCCACACTGTCGGCGCCGGTGGTGTCCTGGCCCCGGTGCGGTTGCAGACGGGTGTGCGGTTCGATGGACCAGGCACCGGTGTAACCGTGGTCGAGGAGGGCGGCGAGGCAGGAGCGCACGCGGGACTCCCCGTCGCCCGGCAGTGTGTACGTGACCTGGCCGTCCGGCCCGGTCCTGGCGTCCTTGACGTGCACGTGAGCGACGTGGTCGATGATCTCGGCCAGCAGCGCGCGGGCGTCGTAGCCGTGAGGCACTCCGTTGCCCATGTCGAACAGCAGCCGCAGCGCGGGACCGCCGGCGCGGTCGAGGAGCTCCCGCATCCGGTCGGCCCGGGTGCCGGCCCAGCCGCTGCAGTTCTCGTGCAGCAGCACCAGCCCCTCCTGCTCGGCCTGCCGGACCAACCGGGCCATCCGGTCCAGCGCCCGCCTGCCCCACTCCTCTTCGTCCAGGCCCGCGTTGGGGTAGGACATCACCCGGACGAACCGGGTGCCGAGGGCGGCGCAGCGCCGGGCCAGCCGCCGCAGCTCCCGCACGTCGTCCTCGAAGCGCCCGGTGATCGGACGGCTCCAGTTGGCGATCCGGGAATCGACGCAGACGACGTCGAGACCGGCTGCCGCGATCCGGTCGGCCAGGGCGGCGAAGGACCGCTCGTCGAGGTCGGCGACCGCGACGCCGTCGACGGTGCGCAGCTCGATCGCCCCCCAGCCGAGTTGGCGCAGCGCGTGAAGTTGCCCCGTGAGATCCGCCGCGGCCTCGTCCCCGATGCCCGCGAACCGGACACCGGGGGCCGCCCGCCCGCTCGGGGCATCCTCGGTCCCGCCGCGCCGGGACTCCTCAGGGCCCGTTCCGGGAAGGTCAACGCCCATGCGAGAGGGCCTCCTTGCGCGGCTGCGTGCCGCCGGCGGGAGACAGGGTCGCCCACCGTTTCGCCTCGTCCAGCAGCTCGACCGTCCGCACGTGCAGGCCGAGGGCACCGGCACCGGCTCCCTCGCCGCCCTCGGCGTAGCCGCGATAGGCATGGGTCAGACATGCCGTGAGCGAGTCGTCACGGAGGACCTCGCGGGTGGTGTGGCCGTCACGCGTAATCTCCACCTGTGCGAAGTCGTCGTCCTGGCCGACCGCGTAGTGCCCGACGACGCTTCCGTCCTCCATGCCCAGGACGATCCGCCGCTGACGTACCGGTGCGGACAGGTCGGACAGCACCTCGCTGCGGATCCCGCCCGTGTGCAGCAGTTCGAGATGCGCACCGCCCATGTTCGGCACCGTCGTCGTTCCCACCCGCAGGTCGGCGCAGCGCGCGCCGCCCACCTGGGCGTCACCCAGCAGGCGCAGGAGGAGACCCACCGCGTGCGGCACCTCCACGTCGAAGGCTGAGGTGTGACTGCTGGTGCTCAGCGAGCGCCGGAACCGGGGCTTGTGCTGGGTGACGGACACGGAACGAACAGCGCCGGGCCCCCGATCGCCCACCAGTTGGATGAGGCGCCGGGTCAGCGTGCTGTGCAGCCAGGGCGCCACCACGGACAGGCGCAGCTCCTGCTCCCGCGTGAGCCGCAGGACGCTCCGCAGCTCGTCCAGGTCGCCGGCCAGCGGCTTCTCCATGAGAATCCGCGAGAACCCGAGCGCGGCCACCTCGCGGAGCACCTCGGCGCGCACGGCGGGGGGAGTGCACAGATGGACGACGGTCCGCGCCGGGTCGAGAAGATCGCGCGCCCGGCGCAGGGATTCGGCGATCAGCAGATCCGGCCGCTCGACGCGGGCGGTGTTGCCGGGGTCCACTCCCACGATCGGGTGGTCGGCGAAGGTGCCGGCGACGTGGGACCGGGCACGCGACAGCACTGGCACATGCAGCCCCAGGCCCGAGCGGCCCAGGCCGACGATCAACGTGTACAGCAAGGCTCGACCCCCATTTTCACGCAGCCCTTTTTCGTGCAATTTCTCGAAAGTCGCACACCGGTATGATTTCGTGCGTGTATGCAGTGTGAAGTGCACCGGGTGCAGGCTGGTGAATGGCGTCGAAATTCTTCTGCATACCCATCCCGTCCGTCCCTGAAACGCGCACGGCAGTCCTCGCGGAATACGTGGAGAAAGGGTTGTCGCGACCTCGTCGCATCGTATCCGAAGGGGGCCTGCCATGGGTGAGGCCGCTGATTTTTGCGTCCCGCGGCAGGATGGCTGGAATTCACGACGAAGACGGCTGTGCTGACCGGCCGGATGAGCCGGCGCGGTGCAGGATGGCGGCTCCGGCTTCAAGGCCGAACCCGTGGACGAAAACAATCGGCCGTGACGCGGGGCCCGAAGAGCGGAAAAAATGTTTCTGCGCTCTTCCGGCGGTACTTCTCTCCATTGACAGGCCTGGAAGGCTGCCGGTACTCATGTATCTTGCAGCGAGACTGAATCACCCTTCAGGAATCCGAAAGTCACTTTTTTCGGATTCCCGCGGTCTCGGATGCGAGACAGTCGGATTTCTTCGCAGCTTTCGACGACGAGGAGTCAGATGTCCAACAAGACCGCCCAGGCCGAGCGTCTCCGTCAGCGTTTCGCGCTGTACGACACCGACGGGGACGGACGTATCGAGCGCGGCGACCTGGAGGCGGAGGCCCGGCGCATCGTCGAGGCCTTCGGTGAGCCGGAGAACTCCCCCAAGGCGCAGGCGCTGCTCCAGGCGTACCCGCACATGTGGGACTACATGACGCAACAGGCCGGCCTCGACGCCGGCCAGTCCCTGACGTTCGAGCAGTTCGTCGAGATCGCCGACACCCAGATGCTGAGCCAGGGCGCCATCGGCTTCAGCACCATGCTGCGGCCCAGCATCCGCGCGATGGTCGACCTGTGTGACGTCGACGGGGACGGGGAGGTCGACCAGCAGGAGTTCCGGAAGTGGCTCGGGGCCATCGGCAGTGACATCGACGCGGACGAGGCGTTCCGCCAGGTGGACACCGACGGCAGCGGACGGCTGTCCGTCGACGAACTCGTGGCCGCCGTGGGGAAGTACCACGCGGGTGAGCTCGACGCCCCGCTGCTGGGTGTCTGACGCGCGGACCCACGGCAGGGACCGCAACGGACGAGGATCGCTCGGAGCGGGCCCCCGCCCACGGACACCGCTGAGCCCCGCGAGCGCCGGGAACGGGCTCCGGTCCGCCGAACCGCAAGGCACCGGCCGGCGGGCCGAGTCCCCGGGGCCGGGCCCAGAAACCGGGCGCCTCCTGGTGCGCGCCGCGCTGGTGCTGCTGTCGCTGGGGCAGGGGGTGCCCGGCGCGTGGGCTCTGTTCGCGCCTCGATCGTTCCACGACGCGTTTCCTCTCCCGGCGCTCGCGTGGCTGACCGAATTCCCCCCGTACAACGAACACCTCGTACGTGACCTGGGTGCTCTGTCGCTCGGTCTGACGACGGTCCTGCTGTGGGCCGCTGTTCGTCCCGAGAGGTCCCTGGTGCGGGCGGCGGCCTTCGGCAGTCTCGCCTTCACGATTCCGCACCTGGTATTCCACGTGGCGCATCTCGGGCGATTCGAGACCGTGGACGTGGTCGGACAACTCATCTCTCAAGTCGCCCCGATCGCCATGGCGGGGTTGGTCATTGTGCTGAGTCGGCGAAGTAATGGTGCGGGCGTATAAAAGCCCCCCTTTATTATTCTCACTCGTAAGAGTGGGTTGGCGAATCCGGTTCAGGTAAATATCTGAAACGCAGGTCCCAAAAGAAAAACGAAAGGAAGAAGCGTGACGACTTCCGTACAGGAGCAGCGACTGCGTCGCCGTTTCGACATGTGGGACAAGAACGGCGACGGCACCATCGACCGCAGTGACTGGGAAGGCGAGGCACAACGCATTCTGCTGTCGTTCGGAGAAACCGAGAGTTCCCCGAAGGGCCGGGCTCTCACCGACGCGTACCTCGGCATGTGGGATCACCTCGCGGGGCAGGCCGGAGTCGGCCGTGACGGGGCACTGGACTACGACCGGTTCAAGGCCGTGGCGGCGGAGCAGGTGCTCGACCGCGGGGAGGCCGGCTTCGACCAGGTGCTGCGTCCGACGATCAGCGCGATGGCCGCCCTGTGCGACACCGATGGTGACGGTCAGGTCAGCCCCCAGGAGTTCCAGCGCTGGATCGGTGCCATCGGCAGTGACGCGTCCACGGCGGACACGGCGTTCAAGCTGATCGACACGGACGCCGACGGCCATCTGTCCGTCGACGAGCTGATCACGGCCGTGCACCGCTTCCACTCCGGTGAGCTGGAGTTCTCCCTGCTCTGACCCGTCCGGCCAGCCGGTGTCGGCGTCCGGCGCTCCCCGGCCCACGGGGAGCGCCGGCGTACCCCCTCACCGGCACCCCGATTCGCCACGGCGCCACGAAAGGAACCATGTCCAGCGCATCCCTCGGACCGAGGAACGGCAGGCGCGGCTGGGCGGCCGGCACCGCGGACGACACCTCGGTGCAGGTGCCCTTCTTCACCCAGGCCCGGACCTTCGAAGCGCTCTGGCCGGACATCCGGACCCGGCTCACCGAGGTCTTCGACAACGGCAAGTTCTCGCACGGCCGGCAGGTCGCCCGGTTCGAGGAGGCACTGGCCAGGTGGACCGGCGCACGCTACGCGGTGGGTGTGAACAGCGGCACCGACGCCCTGGTGCTGTTGCTGCGCGCCTGCGGCCTGCAACCAGGTGACGAGGTCATCGTCCCCGCCTTCACCTTCGTGGCCTCGGCCTCCTCCGTCGTACTGGCCGGCGGCCGCCCGGTCTTCGCCGACATCGACCCCGTCACCTACACGATCGACCCCAAGTCCGCGGCCGACGCGGTCACTCCGCGCACCCGCATGATCATGCCCGTCCACCTGTTCTGCCAGCCGGCCGACATGGACGCGATCCTCGATCTCGCCCGCCGGCACCGGCTGACCGTCGTGGAGGACAGTGCGGAGGCCATCGGCATGCGGTGGGACGGTGTCCACGCCGGGCTGCTCGGAGCCGGTGGTGTGCTGTCGTTCTTCCCCACCAAGACACTGGGGGCCATCGGCGATGCCGGGGCGATTCTCACCGACGACCCACAACTCGCCGAGACGGCGGCGGCGTTGCGCCACCACGGGCGCCACGGCCGGACGCTGGCCCACTTCCCGGGCATCAGCAACGAGACCACCGTCAACGGCGTCAACAGCAAGATGGACGATATCCAGGCGGCTGTCCTCCTCGCCAAACTGGCCCGGTTGCACGAGGACATCGCGCGCAGGGCCCGGCTCGCCGCCGCCTACACCGAACGGCTGGCCGGCACCCCCGGCGTACTCCGGCTCCCCACCGTGGTGCCCCGCACCGCGCGGACCCACCCCGTCTTCTACGTCTACCTCATCGAGGTCGAGCGGCGCGACGAACTGGCGGCGTACCTGGCCGAGCACGGCGTGGGCACCGAGACGTACTACCCGGCCCCGCTGCACCTCCAGGAGTGCTTCGCCCACCTGGGATACCGGCGCGGTGACTTCCCGCACGCCGAGACGGCCTGCGAGCGCACCCTCGCCCTGCCGCTGTACCCGGACATGAGCGTCGACGACGTCGACACGGTGTGTGACCTCGTCCGCCGATTCCCGGCCGGGAGGCCGGCGTGACGGTTCCCTTCTTCGCCCCGGACCTCTTCGAGGACGACCGGCAGTTGCTCATGGACCTCGTCCACGACATCGGCACCGCGCCGCAGCAGAGGTTCCTGCTCGGCGAGCACACCGCCCGTTTCGAGGAGGCCCTGCGCGACGCGCTCGGCGCCGCCGACGTCGTGGCCTGCTCCAGCGGCACCTCCGCACTGACCCTCGTCCTGCACGCCATGGGCATCGGACCCGGCGACGAGGTGGTCGTGCCGGCCTACGGCTGTGCGCCGCTGGCCAACACCGTGGCAGGGCTGCGGGCGACGCCGGTGTTCGCGGACGTCGACCCGTGGACGATGGTGGCCGACCCCGACGAGACGGAGCGGGCGATCACCGACCGGACCAGGGCGATCATGCCCGCGCACATGTTCTCCGTGATGGCCGACATGCCCCGCATGCGCGAGATCGCCCGGCGTCACGGAGTGCGCCTCGTCGAGGACTCGGCAGTCGCGCAGGGCGGAGTCCTCGACGGCCGGCCCGCCGGGACCTGGGGCGAGGCCGGAGTGTTCTCCTTCGTCCAGGTCAAGACCTTCGGAACGGCCGGCGAGGGCGGCGCCGTCGTCACCATGAACCCCGAACTCGCCCGAACCGTCAGGTCGTTGCGCAACCACGGGCAGAGTGAGCGCTTCGTCTACCCGCGCACCGGCTACAACAGCCGGTTCGACGAAGTGCTCGCCGCCTTCCAGCTCCACCGGCTCCCGCGCTTTCCCGAACTGCTGGAACGCCGGGCCCGCATCGCCGACTACTACACCGACCGCTTCACTCCGCTCGCCGAGCGCGGTGTGCTGCCCCCGCCGCCGGGCCGCAACGGCCGCTGTTTCTACGTGTACTCGCTGCTCGTCGAGGAGCGCGACGAACTGCGGCGGTACCTGGCCGAGCGGGGGATCGAGAGCCACGTCTACTACCCCCTCCCGCTGCCGCGCCAGGCCGCCTTCACCCGGTTCGCGCCCGCCGGCCGGAGCTGGCCGCACGCGGAGAGCGCCAGCCGGCGCCAACTGGCCATCCCGGTCCACCCGCGCCTCACCGACGCCCAGGTGGAGCACGTCGCGGACACGGTCTGCGCCTACGCGGGCTGAGCGGCAGCGGCCGACCGAACACACGTGAAGGAGTGGAGCAGATGACGACCCGCACCGAGGCCGGACCGTTCCCGTCCGGAACGGCACGTCCCGAGAGCAAGCTGCGCAGCTATGCCCGGCTGGGCAAACTCGACGTCTACGACTACTACCCGAGCGTCGCCGTGGCCCTGTCCGCGGTACTGCTGCCCGTCTCCGGGCTGCGGCCCGCGACCATCGTGACGCTCACCCTGTTCCTCCTCGGAGCGGTCTGCGTCATCGTGGCGATGGTCGCCCTCGACGACGTGACCGGCTATCGCGACGGCAGCGACGCCGCGAACTACGGCCCGGACGACCCACTGCGCAACAAACTCCGCAAGCCGCTCGTCGCGGGGACCCTGACCCTGCGCGAAGCACTCGGTTTCGGCTGGGCCACCGCCGCCGCCGGCGCCGCCCTGTGGGCCGCCGCCGTGGCGACCGCCCCGCATCGGCCGACCTGGACCGTGGTCCTGATCGCGGTGCTGTTCGTGGTCTCCGTCCAGTACTCCTACGGGCTGAAGATCAGCTACCACGGCTTCCAGGAGATCTTCCTCGCCGGGCTGGGCGCGGCCCTGGTGATGGGCGCGTACGGGCTCACGGCCGGGCACTTCTCCGGGTTCGTACTGGTGCAAGGCGTGCTCTTCGGATGTGGACCGCTGCTGTTCGGCGTGTACTCCAACACCAACGACATCCCCGGGGACCGGGCCGTCGGACGTCGCACGGTGGCGTGCCTGGTGTCGCCGAAGGGCAACGCCGTCTTCATCGGGGCACTGTCCGCGGCGGAATTCCTGACCGGCGCCATCGCCTCCGCCGCCGGGATCGCCCCGTGGTGGTTCGTGTTCCTGATGCTGCCCGTCACCGCGCTGCGCGTGCGGCAGTACCGCACCGGCTTCCGCCAGGGGGACATCATGCGCGCCCGCAAGCTCGGCTTCTCCGCACACCGGGTCAGCACCGTGCTGCTGATCGCGGCGAACCTGATCGTCGGCGCGGGGGCCACCGGATGAGCCCTGATCTCGACGTGGCCGTGGTCGGCGCGGGCATGGCCGGACTGACCACCGCGCACGAACTGC
Source organism: Streptomyces caelestis (assembly GCF_014205255.1). GTDB lineage: Bacteria > Actinomycetota > Actinomycetes > Streptomycetales > Streptomycetaceae > Streptomyces > Streptomyces caelestis. The sequence goes on from NZ_JACHNE010000001.1 coordinate 8,094,354, forward strand.
GGCGCGCGGGCCTCGACGTGCGGGTCTACGAACAGCACGAGCACGTCGGTGGCAGGATGCGCAGCTTCCGGCACGCCGGATACACCATCGACGAGGGTGCCGAACAGATCTCGGAGCAGGGCTACCGCGCGACCTGGGAGCTGCTGGCGCGGCTGGGCGTGCCGCAGGGCGACGTGCCGCGCATCGGCAAGCCGGTCGGTGTGTGGCGCGGCGGGCGGGCCCACCCCGGCGTGGCGGACCCGTCCGCGGTGCTCACCGGCGCGGGGCTCTCCCCCCGTGCCCGGTTCGACCTCGCCCGGCTTCTGGCCTGGACGGGGTCGCACCGGCGGGAGTTCGACGCCGATCACCCCGAACGGACCCCGGCACGGGCCCTGACGGTCAGGGAGTTCGCCCGCCGGTACCACAGGGACGTGCACGACTACCTGTTGCAGCCGGTCGCCGGAAGTTTCTTCGGCTGGGACACGGCGCGCTCCGCCGTCGCACCGATGCTCAGCCTGCTCCTGGAGGTGGGACCGGCCGTCGGCTGGCGGACGTACCGCGACGGCATGGACCTGCTCGCCCGGCGGCTGGCCGAGGGGCTCGACGTGGTCACCGCCAGTCCGGTGCACGAGGTCGTCACCGAGGAAGGCCGCGTGCGGCTGCGCGTCGGGGACGACAGCGTCACGGCGCGCTCGGTGGTCCTCTGCCTGCCCGCCCCGGTCGCGGCGCGCCTGCACGTCAACGCCCCCGCCGACGAGCGTGCGTTCCTGTCGGCCTGCACCTTCACCCCCACGCTCAAGGTCAGCTGCCTGCTGGACCGGCCGCTCGCACCGCCGTCCGGCACACCGCTCTACGTCCTGCTGACGCCGGACGCGGAGGACGACGTGCTCTCCGCGATCATCGTGGATCACGCCAAACACCCCGACCGGGCGCCCGCGGGCAAGGGACTGCTGACCCTGATGGCCGACGCCCGCGGCATCCCCGAACTGCTGACCGCGCCGGAGCGGCAGACGGCCGACCGGCTCGTGCGCGCAGCCACCCGGTACGTCCCCGGTCTGGAGACGACCGCGGGACGCCACTTCGTGCACGCCTTCACCCACGGCCTGCCCGAGGCGACTCCCGACGCCCTGCGCCGACGCGCGCGGTTCATGGCACGCGCCGCACGGCCGGTCGAATACGCCGGGGACTGGGTGATGCTGCGGCCGGCCAGCGAGGGCGCCGTGCGCTCGGGCGCGCTCGCCGCCTCACGGGTCCTCAGCCGGCTGCGGCCGTCGCGGGCCCTCGGACGGACACGCCCCACCTCCCGCCCCACCGAGGAGAACGTCTCGTGAAACCGCACGACATGGGCGTCCTGTTCGACGAGTGCGCCGAGCACCGCGTCGGCACGCAGGTCCACCTGGACCGGCCGTTCGACATCGACGCGGACGCCCGGACCCACCACACGCTCCCACGACTCGCCACGCTCGTACGGGAGGCGGCCGGCTGGCTGCACGCCGCCGGGGCCGGCCCCGGCGACCGGGTGGCGATCGTCAAGGACAACCACTGGGACTACGACCTGCTGGCCTGCGCCGCCGTGCGCGTCGGCGCCGTCCCCGCGCAACTGTCCGCGCACCTGTCCGGCGAGACGCTGGGGACGCTGCTGGCCCGGCTCGCCCCCGCCCTGCTCGTCACGACGTCGGAGGTACTGGAACGCGGCCGGACGGAAGGCACCGACCTGGCCTCGATCGCACGGGTCACCCTGGTGCTGGACGGCACCGTGCCGGGGACGCTGGGCATGGACGACGTACGCGGACACACCGCCCCCGGGGCCCACCGCCGACACGACGACGAACCCTTGGTGATCAACCACACCTCGGGAACCACCGGCGTGCCCAAGCTGGTGGTGCACTCGACCCGAACGATCATCGGCAAGCTGGCGCGATTCGAGAGCGTGCGGTTGCCGCGGATCGGCCTGCGACGCGGCGACGTCCTGGTCAACGCGAGCGCGTTCGCGCACGGCAGGACGTTCTGCTGGACCGCGAGCGCCCTGTGCATGGGCCCCGCCGTGATCTCGATCATCACCACGCAGGACCCGAACCTCGCCGACCCGGTGCTGCGCGCCCATCCACCGACCGTCCTGGAGGCACTGCCCGCCTCGTTCGTCCGCTTCCAGCCGCTGACCGAACGACTGGACAACCCGTTCCGGCGCGTCCGCATGGTCATCAGCACGTACGACGCCGTGCATCCCCCCACCGTCCGTGCCTACCTCAGGGCGAGCCGGCACCGCAGTCCGGTGTGGATGGAGGGATGGGGGCAGACCGAGACGGGCCCTCTGACCTTCCGCTTCCACACCCGGCAGTCCGTCCGCCGGGCGTCGGACGGGGCCGGAACCCGCAACCTCGGACGTCCGGTGCCCCTCAAGACGCGGCTGCGGGTGGTCGACCCCGACACCCACCGGCCCCTGCCCACCGGGCAGGCGGGCCTGCTCCTCGCCAGGACCGCCGCCTGCGCCCTCGGCTACGTCGGCGAGGAGGACCGCTGGTCGGCCAAACGCCACGGCGGCTGGTGGAACACCGGCGACATCGGCGCCCGCAACCGCGACGGCAGCATCGAGCTGCTCGATCGCGAGGTGGACCGCGCGCCGCAGCTCAGCTGCCTGCGCACCGAGGACCTCCTGGAGGCCCGGCTGCCGCAGGCCATGGAGTGCGTCGTCCTCGCCGAGCCGGGCCGGGACCCGCTGCCCGTCGTGGTCACCGCCGACGGCGCGGTGGACCGGGCCCACTGGAAGGAGGCGGTGCGCGACCTGCCGCCGCTGCGCGAACCGGTCGCCCTCACCTGGGACCAGGTACCGCGTACCGGCACCGGCAAGGTGCGGCGCAGGGAGCTGCTGCACCGCCTCACCGGACGGACCGGCACCTACGGCTCCGGCCGGTGGACCTGAGACGGGACAAGACGGGACAAGGGGACACGACATGCGGGAGAGCCTGGGCCGGGCCCCGGGGTACGTCTTCGACAACGACAGCGTGCACAGCGACGAACTGCACCGCTGCCTCACCGACGCGTACGACGCGATGACCTTCGACAGGCTCGCCGAGACGGGAGTCACCACCGGGTGGCGGTGCCTGGACATCGGCTCCGGGAGCGGAAGCGTGGCCCGCTGGCTCGCCGAACGCGTCGCTCCCACCGGTGAGGTCATGGCCACCGACGTCAAACCGCACCACATTCAGGAAGGGCCGTGCCTGACCGCGGTCGAGCACGACGTGGTGACCGATCCGCTCCCCGAGGCCGCCTTCGACCTCGTCGTCGCCCGTCTCGTCCTGCAGCATCTGCCCCAACGGCTCGCCGTTCTCGACAAGCTCGTGCGCGCTCTGAAACCCGGAGGGTGGCTGCACATCGAGGAGTTCGACGCCTCCTACGAACCGCCCCTGCTTACCCCCGACGAGGAATCCGCGCGGCTCTACACGGCCTTCCTCGACGCCAAGTGCGCCGTCATGCGGGCCGGCGGGGGAGACCCCCACTGGGCCCGTCACGCGCCGGCCGCCATGCGTGCCGCGGGGCTCGTCGACATCGATCCTCGGCCCCGCATCGAGCTGCGCACCGCGGGGTCGCCCGGCCTGCGCATGCAGCTCAACCACACGTACCACCTGCGGGACGAACTCCTGGCCGCGGGCATGACCGAGGCGCAGCTGGCGGACGTACGGGCGCTGATGCGGGACCCGTCGTTCCGCGCAGCGTCCAGCGTCGTCTACTCGGTACACGGCCGCCGCCCGCGGACCGGCGAGCAGGGCGGCGCCCGATGACGCTCTGCGTACCGCGCGCCGGGTCCCCTGCCACGGCACCGGTGGCCGCCGGGGTCGCGGCGCACCTCCTCACCCTGGTGGGCGACCCCGCCACCGCCACCGTCGGGTGGGACATCGACTGGCAGGGCCCGCTCCGCGTCCCCCTGGCCGACGAGCGTGCCGTGCAGGCGGCCTGCGGGATCATGCACGTCCACGGCCGGGCGGCCGGACGCCCGGCCCCGCTCGCCGTCGACTACGCCTCCACGGTGGCGGGCGTCCTCGCGGCCCAGGGAGTCTGCGCGGCACTGCTCGCGCGGGCCGGCGGCGCCGACGTGAGGCAGGTACGGACGTCGGTCGGTCAGGCCGCGCTGCTGGCCCTGGCCCAGTACCTCGCGGCGGCGACGGCCGGCGGCGACGACCCGGAGGACTGCCCGCCGTCGCGTGCCGGCGCGGGGGAGGAACTCGCGCCCGCCGCTCGCCCGTTCGTCTCCGCCGACGGTGTGCGCTTCGAACTCGAAGCCCTCGACGCCGGTCGATGGCTGGACTTCTGGCGGCTGCTCGGCGCGGACCGCGCCGACACCGGCCGTGGATGGCGGTCGTTCCAGCAGAGGTTCGCCACCGCCACCTGCTCGCTGCCCCTTGCACTGCCCGCGACCGCGCGGCGTGCCCCGTTCACGGCGATCCGGTCGGCCGCGGACCGGTCGGGAGCCGCCGTGCTGCCCGTTCGGGAAGACCCCCCGCCGCCCACCGTGACGTCGCCATGGACACTCACGCCGTTCCCCGGCCCGGGCGGCACCACGACCGGCAGGGCCCGCACGAGCACGGACGGGGCGCCCCTGACAGGCCTGCGGGTCGTCGAGTCGGCACGACGTGTCCAGGGACCCCTGGCCGGCCACGTCCTACGGCTCCTGGGCGCCGACGTCGTACGGATCGAACCGCCCGGCGGTGACCCGATGCGCGGCATCCCCCCGATGGCCGGCGCGACGTCGGCCCGCTTCAGCGCCCTGAACGCCGGCAAGGCCGTCACGGAGATCGACTTCGCCACGGACGCCGGACGGCTGGCCGTCCGTGACCTCGTGTCCGAGGCCGACGTCTTCCTGCACAACTGGGCGCCGGGCAAGGCGGCCCGGCTCGGGCTGGACGCCGAGGACCTGCGGCCGGCGCGGCCCGGCCTTGTGTACGCGTGGGCATCAGGCTGGGGCGACGCCCTGGGGCCGGAACCACCCGTGGGGACCGACTACCTGGTCCAGGCGCACAGCGGCCTCGCCGCCGCCGTGCGGCCCGCGGACGAGCCGCCCGCGCCCTCCTTGATGACGCTCACCGACGTCCTCGGCGGGCTGGTCTGCGCGCAGGGCGTACTGGCGGCACTGCTGGCGCGGCTCCGCACCGGAAGAGGCGGCCGCGTGGACTCCTCCCTGTACTCCGCCGCCACCCTCGTTCCCCGAGGGCCGGAACGGCCCGCCGCGACGGACCGCCCGCTGCGCACGCGGGACGGCTACCTGGCGCTGGGACCCCGGGCCCGCGAGCGACCGGGGCTCCTCGCCCGGGCGCTCGGCCTCGGCGCCTCGGCGAGCGCGGACACGATCGCCTCCCGGGCCCGGACCCGGCCCACCGCGGACTGGCTGCCCGGGCTGGCGGCAGCGGGCGTGGCCGCCACGCCGGTGTGCACCAGCCTCGCGGACCTGGCCCGCGACCCGCGGTTCGCTCCGGCGCTGGCCGTGGGGGAGCACGCCGCTCCCCGCGCACCCTGGGAGTTCTCATGAGGACCGGATGGACATCGAACGCCGGCGTCGGGATCCGTGACCTGGTGCCGGCCCGGCTGCGGCGCGCCTGGTCCGAACAGGGCCTGTGCCCCGACCGGGACTTGTACACGCTCTTCTCCGGACACGTGAGGCGGCACCCCGGCCGGACGGCCGTCATCGACTCGGCCGGCTCGGTGGACTACGCGGGGCTGGACGCCCGGGTGCGACACATCGCCGCCCGGCTCGCCGAAAGCGGCCTGGGCGACCGGGACATCATCGCCGTACGCGTGCCCAACGGACGCGACGCGGTGGCCGCGGAACTCGCGGTCGCCGCCATCGGAGCGGTGGCGCTGCCCTATCCACCGGGGCCCGGCAGCCGAGGCCCGGCGAGCCTGCTCGCCCGCGCCCGAGCCCGCGCGGTCATCGTCAGCCACCTCTCCGACGCGGTTCCGGGCGCCCGACTCCCCTGGCTGGAATCCGTGTTCACCCTCGGGGAGGGCGGTCGGGCCGCGCAGTCACTCGCGGCGCCCGCGCGACAGCCCTTCCTGCCCCGGCCCGTCGACCCCGAGGCGCCCGCCCGCATCCTGGTCTCCTCCGGCTCCGAGGCCGACCCCAAGATGGTCGCCTACTCCCACAACGCGATGGCCGGCGGCCGCGCCACCTACGTACGCGCCCTGCACACCGGGGACGGCCCGATGCGCAACCTCGTGCTCGTCCCGCTGGCCTCCTCCTTCGGCTCCTGCGGCACCTCCGTCACGCTCGCCGCACTCGGCGGCACGCTGCTGGTGCAGGAGTCCTTCGACGCGGCCGAGGCGCTCCGCGTGATCGTCGAGCACCGTCCCACACACGTCTTCGGCGTGCCCACCATGCTGCGGCGCATCGCCGAACAACCACCCGCCCGGCGGGAGGACTTCACCGGTCTCCAGGCCGTCGTCTCCAGCGGCGCGGCCCTCCCGGACGCCACCGCCGAGGCGTGCCGCGCCCGGTTCGGCCGTCCTGTCATCACCGTCTACGGATCATCCGACGGCGTGAACTGCCACACCGCCGCCACCGGCCTCAGCCCCGAGACGGGCACCGGACTTCCCGACCCGGCCGTCGCGCGGATCCGCATCACCGACGACACCGGCGCTCCCGTGCCGGCCGGGCATCCCGGTGAGATCTGTGCCAGGGGCCCCATGACACCGCTGTGCTATGTCGCCGACCCCGGACTGGACGCCCGGTACCGCACTCCGACCGGCTGGGTGCGCACCGGCGACCGCGGGCTCCTGGACGACCGCGGCAGGCTCCACGTACTGGGCCGCATCAAGCAGATCGTCGTACGAGGCGGCTACAACATCAGCCCGGCGGAGGTGGAACGCGAACTCGCCGCGCACGCCGCCGTGGCCGAGGTGGCCTGCGTCGGTGTGCCCGACCCGGACCTGGGGGAACGCCTGTGCGCGTGCATCCGCCAGGCGCCCGGCGTGCCCCCACCGGACCTGCGGGAACTCACGACGTTCCTGGACTCCCAGCGCGGCCTCGAACGCCGGAAACTCCCCGAACTCCTGCTGCGCGTCGAGGAGATGCCACTCGGCCCCAGCGGAAAGATCTGCCGCCGGACCCTTGCGCTCATGGCTGCCCGTGAGACCTCCGACATCCGCTGACCGCCCACGACCGAAGGGTCTGCCCGCATGACGGCCATGACCGGAGAACAGATAGCGCATCCAGGGAGCGATATGAACAGCGTCGCCGTCATCGGACTTGGCTACACCGGTCTTCCCCTGGCCCGGGAGGCGTGCCGCGCCGGCATGCGTGTCATAGGGATCGATGAGAACCCGTCCGTCACCGCATCCCTGAACTCGGGCCGCTCACACGTCCCCGACGTCACCGATGCCGATCTCGCCGCCATGCTGGACGCCGGTTTCCGGGCGTCCGCCGACGAGAGCCGGCTGGCGGAGGCCTCGGTCGCCGTGATCTGCGTCCCCACACCCCTGGACGACACGGGCCGGCCCGACCTGTCCCATGTGCGACGCGCCGCCTCCGCTCTGGGGGACCGGCTGAAACCCGGCACCCTCGTCGTCCTGGAGTCCACGTCATTCCCGGGCACCACGGACGACGTCGTCCGCGGGATCGTGGAGCAGGCCTCCGGGCTCAGTGCCGGGACGGACTTCTCCCTCGCCTTCTCACCGGAGCGCATCGACCCGGGCAACCAGACCTTCGGTGTGCGCAACACCCCGCGCGTCGTGGGTGGTTACACCCGAACCTGCACGAGAGCCGCGGCCGACTTCTTCCGGCACTTGTGCGACCGAGTCGTGGAGGCAGGCTCCGCCCGGGAGGCCGAACTGGCGAAACTCCTGGAGAACACCTATCGCAACGTGAACATCGCCCTGGTCAACGAACTCGCCGTCGCCGCCCGAGCCCTGGGAGTCGACGTGTGGGAGGCTCTCGACTGCGCGCGCACGAAACCGTTTGGTTTCCAGGAGTTCCGGCCGGGACCGGGTGTGGGCGGGCACTGCATCCCGGTCGATCCCGTCTATCTCACACACTGGGCGCGCACCGGGGGGACCCCGCTGCGGCTGGTCGAGCTCTCGCAGGAGGTCAACGCCGGGATGCCGGCGCACGTCGTGCGGCGTGCCGAGCACTTGCTGCACGAGCGGGGAAGCGCCCTGCGGGACGCGCGGGTGCTGCTCGTCGGAGTGACCTACAAGCGCAACAGCACGGACCTGCGGGCCACCCCGGCCGCCGCGCTCGTCCGGCTGATGCGGCAGAGCGGCACCGACGTCACGTATCACGACCCGTTCGTGGACGCCTGGTCGCCGGGCGGCGAACCGGTGAAGCGGTCCGTCGACGCCCTGGCTGCCGCCGCGGACGCCGACCTCACGATTCTGGTGCAGGACCACGACACCGTTCCGCTGGACCGGTTGCCCGAGCACGCCCGACTGCTGCTGGACACCCGGGGCCGGCTGCGCGGCACCCGCGCCCATCAACTCTGAGTGGTGAAAACGATTATCATGTATCTTCGGTGCGTTCGGATCCCCTGAGGAGAAGCGAGGGCATCGATGCTGCGCTCACCGTCGAGACGTGTTCGAGGCTGGATCACCGCAGCGCTAGTGGGGTCCGTGCTGGTCGGATGCGGCGCGTCCACCGGGCCGGCGAGCGAGGATGCCGCCGCGGCCGGTACCAAGACCGACGTCACGGTGAAACCCATCAAGGCGACACGGGAGCTGACCGACACGAACGGCGTCAAGGTCTCCCTGGAGAAGGAACCGCGGCGCGTCGTCTGCCTGTTCGCGCTCTGCGACGACATCCTGACCGAGCTGGGCATCGTCCCCACGGCCACGAACAGCGAACTCCTCGCCCACCCCGCCTTCCTGGGGGAGAAGAGGGCGAAGGAGGTCGACGTCATTCCCGGCGGGTTCATCGCTCCCGAGGTGGAGGCGATCCTCTCCCACAAGCCCGATCTCGTCGTCGGCCTGGAGGACACCCACGGCAAGCTCGCCCCGGCCCTGAAGGACGCCACCACGTTCTGGCCCATGCAGCCCGAAACCTGGCAGGACAGCGTGGGGTACCTGCGCGATGTCGCCGCGCTCACCGGCCGCACCGCCGAAGGCGAGAAGGCCGAGAAGACCTTCCGTACCAAGCTCGCCGAGGCCGAGCGGACCAAGAGTGACAAGACCGCGCTCGTCATCTACGGCAGCGACGAGAACTTCGGTGTCGCCACGCCCGGGACGGACGTGGCCGGCGGGCTGTTCCCCAAGCTGGCGGGCTACCCCTGGAAGTCCCGCGGTGTGGAGGGAAGTTACAGCCTCGAAGAGATCCTCGCGCGTGACGTGGACGTGCTGTTCGTCGAGACGATCGCCTTCGGCGACGCGGACGGCAAGCTGTCGGAGAAGCTGGCGAAGAACCCGCTCTGGGAGAAGATCCCCGCCGTGCGGAACGGGGACGTCCACGAGGTGAACTCCGAAGTGTGGGCCAAGGGCCGCGGCACCCGCTCACTGGGCATCGTCCTCGACGAGGCCACGGCCGCGCTGCGGTGAGCGCGCCGACCGCCACGGACAGCGCGGTGGGCGGGGTGGCCTCGGGCGGGCGGCACCCGCGCTTCCGTGGGGGCCGGCACCTCGCGCTCGTCGGCCTGTTGGCTGCGGCGTCCGTCTGCGCACTGAGTCTCGGCACGCCCTATGTCCCGCTGCACCGGCTGCCCGGCGCGCTGCTGGACGCCGACCGCACGCTCGCCGGGATCGTCGTCACGGAACTCCGCGTGCCCCGGCTGGTGCTGGCGCTGGTCGTCGGGCTCTGCCTGGGCGCGGCGGGGCTCGTACTGCAGGAGGCGCTGCGCAACGCCCTGGCCGTCCCCGAGATGCTGGGCGTGTCGTCCGGGGCCGCGTTCGGGGTCGCCGCACCCCTGGTGCTGGCGGTGTCCATCCCCACCGCCGTCCAGCCCCTGCTGGCCATCGGCGGGGCCGTGCTCGGCGGCGGGCTCACGCTGCTCGCCGCCGGGCTGGGACGCAGCCCGTCCGCCGTCCTGCTCACCGGGGCCGCGGTCGCCGCCGCGTTGCAGGCCGCGCTGCTCGTGCTCATGGTGATGGCCGACCAGTTCGACCTCCAGTTGATCTACCGGTATCTGCTCGGCTCCCTCTCCGCCCGTACCTGGGACGACGTCACCGGGCTGTGGCCCTGGCTGCTCGTGGCGTTGCCCGCGCTCGTGCTGTGCGCGCCGGTGCTGTCGGTGCTGCGGCTGGGGGACGAGGACGCCGAGGCGCTGGGGGTGCGCGCGCAGCGGGCCCGGTTCGCCGCGCTGGCCATCGCCATCGTGCTGATCGCGCCCGTGACGGCCGTGTGCGGGCCGGTGGCGTGGGTCGGGTTCCTCGCCCCGCACCTCGCCAGGCGGCTCGATCCGGCGGCTGACGCGGTGCGCTGGCTGCCCTGGTCGGCGGCGTGGGGCGCGGTCGTGGTGGCCGTCGCCGACGTCCCGGCCCGGCTCGCGCTGGCACCCGTGGAGACACCGGTCGGCGCCTGGACGGCCCTCCTCGGTGTGCCCGTCGGCGTCGCCCTGCTCCGGTCGGGCCCCCGGAAGCCGACGGCTCGGCGAGGCGCGGCCCGCTCCGACGCCGCTCGCTCGGAGGCCCCGGCGACGGGTCCTGAAGCCGTGCCGACCGCAGGGAAGGAGACCCGGTGAAGCGGCGCTTCGCGGTGTTCGCCGCACTCGCCGTCCTGTGCGCCTGCGCGGAACTGCTGGCGGGGAGGGGGATGTCCCCGACGGTGGTCCGGGACGTCCTCGGCGGGGGCGGTGACGCGACGGAACGGCACATTCTGCTCCAGCTCCGCCTGCCCCGCATGCTGGTGGCCCTCGCCGCGGGGGCGTGCCTCGGCGTCGCGGGCCTGGTCCTGCAGTCCGCCCTGCGCAATCCGCTCGCCGGCCCGGAGGTCACGGGCGTGACGCCGGGCGCGGTGCTCGGGGCCGTCACCGCGACCGCTCTCGGACTCGCGGGGTGGCAATCGCCCCTCGCCGTCGTCGTCGCGGCCTGCGTGGGCGGGTGCACCGGAGCCGCGCTGCTGTGGCTGCTCGCGGGGCGCGGCCGGGGAGACCCCGCGCAGATCGCCTTGCACGGCGTGCTCGTCTCGGCGGTGCTCGGCGGACTCACCGCCATGGTGCTGCTCGTCGCGCCGGGTGAACTCGGCAGCGTCGTCCAGTGGCTCGTCGGCACGACCGAGGGTCGCGTGTGGCAGCACTGGCACCTGCTCTGGCCGTGGGCGCTCGTATGGGGTGCCGTGGCCTGGCTGCTGGCCGGGCCCCTGACCCTGCTGCGCTGCGGCGACGACATCGCCGGTGCCGCCGGGCTGTCCGCCGCGCGGGCCCGGACCCTCGCGCTGCTGTGCGCGGTGGCGCTGACGGCGGGAGCGGTGGCCGCCGTGGGAGCGCTGGGCTTCGTCGGACTGCTCGTGCCGCACCTCGCGCTGGCCGTGTTCGGTGCGGACCTGCGGATGACGCTGCCCGGCGCCGCCCTCGTGGGCGCGGCCGTGGTGTGCGGTTCGGACGCGGCCGCGCAACTGCTGTCGCGGCTGCTGGCGGTCGCACTGGACTCCGGGCGGCTCACCCTGCCGGTCGGGGCCCTCACCACCTGCGTCGGAGCCGCGCTGCTGCTGGCCGTCGTACGCCGCTCCCCGAGCCGAACGTTCTGATGTCGACGAAGGACAGAGCATGACCGAACCCGTGGGGATCCGCGTCGAGGGAGTCCACTTCGGCTACCCCGGACGCCCCGTGCTGCGCGGCGTCGACGTGACCGTCGAACCAGGCGAGCTGACCGCACTCATCGGCCTCAACGGCTGCGGCAAGTCGACCCTGTTGCGGCTGGCCGCCGGGCTGCTGCGGCCCGACGAGGGACGCGTGCTGCTCGGCGGGAACGACCTCGCCCGGCTCTCCCGCCGCGCCACCGCCCGCCGCGTCGCGCTGCTGCACCAGTCGGCCCCGGCCGTTCCCGGCATGACAGTGCGTCAACTCGTACGTCAGGGCCGCTACGCGGCGCGCGGCCCGCTCGGCATGCTGCGCGAGGGCGACGACCCCGTCGTACGGCGTGCGCTGCGCGATGTCGGCGTGGAGCACTGGGCCGAGCGGGACGTCGACGCGCTGTCCGGGGGCGAGCGGCAGCGGGTCCGGCTCGCGATGGCGCTCGCGCAGGACACCCGGGTCCTGCTGCTCGACGAGCCGACCACGTACCTGGACCTGCACCACCAGCTCGACGTGCTGCGGACCGTGGTGCGGCTGCGTGAGGAGCGGGGCCTCACCGTCGTGATGGTGCTGCACGACCTGGCCCACGCCGCCCGGTTCGCGGAGCGGATCGTGGCACTGCGGGACGGCCGCGTGGTGGCCGACGGGACCCCGAAGGGGGTCGTCACCCCCGAGCTGCTCGCGGACGTCCTGAAGGTGGCGGGGCGAGTCGGCCAGGACCCCGAGGGCGGCTGGCCGGTGTGCTACCCGGATCACCCGCTGCCGGCGGACGCATACGAGGGGACCTCGTGATCGTCCACCCCGAACTGCGTCGCGCCGCACGGCACGCACGGCGCCCCCTGCTCGCGGCCACCCTCCTGCAAGGGGCCGTCACCCTCACCCACCTCGCGCAGGCCGTGCTGCTGGCCGTCGCCCTCGCCGACGTGGCCACGGGCGACACCGGCCGGCTTCCGCCGCTCGTCGGGGCGGTGCTCGGCGTCGTCGTCGCCCGGGCCGGGCTCGGCTACGGGCAGCGGCGCACCGCCACCCGCGCAGGAGCGCAGGTCAGGGTCCGCCTGCGGGACGAACTCCTCGCCCACCTCGGACGGCTGGGACCCGCATACCTGACCACGGCGCGCGCCGGCGCCGTCCGCACCACCCTGGTCGACGGGGTCGAGGGCGTCGACGCCTACGTCTCCCGCTACCTGCCCCAGCTCCTCATCACCCTCTGCGTGCCGCCCCTGCTCCTCGCCGCCCTGGCGGCGGTCGAACCGGCCGCCCTCCTCGGCCTCGTCCCCGCCCTGCTGCTCGCCCTGTTCGGGCCGCGCGCCTGGGACCGGCTCCTCGCCAGGCGCGGCAAGGAACACTGGGACACCTACGAGCAGCTGGGCGCCGACTACCTCGAAGCACTGCAGGGCATGCCCGCGCTGCGGGCCGCCGGCGCCGTCGGCCGCACCCGGGAACGACTGGAGAAACGCTCGGCAGCGCTGCACCGGGCCACGGTCGCCAAGCTCCGCGTGTCGCTCGTCGACACCGGGCTCACCGACCTGGCCATCCAGGGCGGCACCGCGGCCGCCGCGCTGCTCGCCTGCTGGTCGGCCGTCACCGGATCCACCACGGCGACCGGCACCTACCTGGTGCTGCTCCTGGCCTCCGAGTGCTTCCGGCCGGTACGCGACCTGTCCCGCGAGTGGCACGCCGGATACCTGGGCGTGTCGGCCGCCGACGGACTCGCGGCACTGCGCACCGCCCGACCCGCCGTGCCCGACACCGCAACGGCACCGGCACACTGGCCCGGCCCGCCCGAGGTGTGCTTCCGGAACGTGGAGTTCACCTACGACGGTGCCGACGCGCCTGCGCTGCGCGAGGTCACCTTCACCGCCGAAGCGGGACGGACCACCGCCATCGTCGGCCCGTCCGGCGCGGGCAAGTCCACGCTGCTCGCCCTGCTCCTGCGCCACCGCGACCCACAGCGGGGCCGGATCACCGTCGACGGCCAGGACGTCACCGACTACACGCTCGACTCACTGCGGCAGGGCATCGCCGTCGTCTCCCAGGAGACCTGCCTCTTCCACGCCACCATCGCCGACAACCTGCGCCTGGCCCGGCCCGACGCCACGGACGACGACCTGATACGCGCCGCACGCACCGCGGGCATCCACGACGAGATCGCCGCCCTCCCCGACGGCTATGCCACCGTCCTCGGCGAACGCGGCGCCACCCTCTCCGGCGGCCAGCGCCAGCGCCTCGCCCTCGCCCGGGCCCTGCTGGCCGACGCTCCGGTGCTCGTGCTCGACGAGGCGACGAGCGCGGTCGACGAACGCCGCGAGGCGGACATCGCCCGCGAACTGCTGACCGCCGCGGGCGGCCGGACCGTCCTGGTGGTCGCGCACCGCCTCGCCGCCGTCCGGCACGCGGACCGCATCGTGGTGCTCGACGGAGGGCGCGTGGACGCCGTCGGCGCGCACGCCGCCCTCGTCGCGGCCGGGGGCGTCTACGCCGAGCTGGTCAAGGCGGGCCACACGCATGAAGGAGGGCTCGTCGCATGAGCAGCACCACCGGCGCCGGCGTCCCGCACGACAGCACCACCGGCACGTCCGTGCCCGCACGAGGCTCACTGCGTGCCCTGGTGCCGGCCCTCGGCGGACACCGGGCGATGATGGCCCGCACCTGCGCCGCGGCGCTCCTCGAACAGGGCTCTCTGGTCGCGCTGCTGACGCTGGCCGCGCACACCGTCGGTACCGCCGTCATCACCGGCCGCGCCCCCTCGGCCGGTACGGTCACCGCCCTGGTCGTCCTCGTCCTCGTACGCCCCCTGATGACCTGGCGCGAGATGGACCTCTCGCACGACCTGGCCTACCGGGTGCTGGCCGAGCTGCGTGTGCGGGTCTTCGACGGGCTCGCCCGCGGCGCACCCGCACGTGTGGCCGGCCGGCGCAGCGGGGACCTGGCTGCGACGGCGATGGGGGACGTGGAGGCGCTGGAGTTCTTCTACGCCCACACCACGGCCCAACTCCTCGCCTCCGGAGTGGTGTTCACCGGCGGAGCCACCGCGCTGGCCACGGTGGAGCCCTGGCTGCTGGCGGCGGTGCTGCCGGTCGCCGCGCTGCTCGCCGTGGCGCCCTTCGCCGACGCACGAGGTCGCGCCGATCGCGGGGCCCGTACCCGCGCGGCCGCCGCGAAGCTGTCGGCCGACACGGTGGAGGCCGTCGACGGGCTGCGTGAACTGCTCGCCTTCGGCGGGCTGTCCGAGCGGCGGGACCGTCTCGCCGAGCAGGGCCGGAGGGTGGGCGAGGCCCAGCGCGCGGAGGCCGGCTGGGAGGCCGGGGCCGCCGCCGTACGTGAGCTGCTCATCGTGCTCGCGGTCCTCGGCGTGGTCGCCGCCGCCGCGCAGTCCGTGACCTCCGGACGGCTGGACGGAGCGTGGGCCCCGGCAGCGATGGCGCTCGCCCTGTCCGTGCTGGGCCCGGTCGCCGAGTCGGCCAGGGCGCTGAGCCAGGCCGTGGGTCTGCGCGCCGCGGCCGCCCGTGTCGACGCGGCCGTGAAAGCGCCCGCCCTCGCTCCGCCGCCCGCCTCCCCCCGACCGCTTCCCCCGGGCCCGCTGGGCGTGCGGCTGCACCGGGTGAGTTTCGACTACGGGGGCCGGCCCGTGCTGGACGGGGTGGAGTTGACGGTTCCGGCGGGGCAGACCCTCGCCCTGGTCGGTGTCTCCGGCGCCGGCAAGTCCACCTGTGCCCATCTGCTGGCCCGATTCTGGGACCCGTCCGAGGGAGCCGTCCACCTGGTGCCCGGCGACGGCGCCTGCGTCGACCTGCGCGACCTGGCCGACACCGAACTTCGCCGTGCCGTCGCCGTCGTGGGACAGGACACCCCCCTCTTCCACGGCACCCTCGCCGAGAACCTGCGGCTCGCCGCACCGGACGCGGACGACGACCTCCTCGCCGAAACGGCCCGGTCGTGCGGCGTCGACCGGATCGCCCCCATGGACACCCTCGTCTCAGAGCGCGGCGCCACCCTCTCCGGCGGCCAGCGCGCCCGGATCGCCCTCGCCCGCGCCCTGCTGGCCGAGCCCCGGATCCTCGTGCTGGACGAGACCACCGCCCACCTGGACAACGCCGGTGACGCCCGACTCGCCACCGCGCTCGCCCAGGGCGACCGCACCACCATCGTCATCGCCCACCGCCCCGCCACCATCCGCCGCGCCGACCGCATCGCCGTACTCGAAGCCGGCCGCATCGCCGAGCAAGGCACCTGGGACGACCTCACCACCCGCCCCGACGGCGCGCTCAACCGTGTCCTGGCCGTCCACCGTGGGCAGTCGCCGGACAGGCTCCGCGCAGCCGGATCAGGTGACGCCGAGTGACCGCGAACGGCGGAACCGCGTTCTTGTCATGCAAACTGATGAGGCCACCAGCGAAGCCCAGCAGGTGGCGGTCGCCCGCATCGCCACGCACCATGAGGAGCTCCTCCAGCGCCACTACGGTGACGTCGCGTGCGCGTACGGGCCCCCGACCCTGACGGGTACCGCCGGCCGCCCGTGCCACAGCTACGGCTCGACCCAGGCCAGCCCGTCCTCCGACGCCACCAGACCGCCGGGCCGCAGCGGTGACTCGGTCTCCAACGGCCCCCCGAACAGCCCTCGTTCCTGCAGGACTGTCCCCTCCTGGAACACCTGCCGGAAGCTCTCGGACTCGTAGAGCGGATTGCGCAGGTCGTCGGCCTCCGGAAGGCGGCGCACGGCCCGCTCGAAGTCGTCGGCGACCGCGGTGAGCCGTTCGCCCGCCGGCTCGGCCCCGGTGAGCGACGCGTCGCCGGACGCCAGGCCGCCCACCAGCTCGACGAACGCCTCGAGTTCCGTCGTGCCGACGTTGGTGACCTTGCGGGCCTTCCAGAAGTACGACCGTTCGTCCTGGTGCATGTCGTAGAAGGAGACCAGGAACTCGTGGAACAGGCCGTACTCGTGCCGGTAGCGGGCCTCGAACTCGGCGAACAGACGGGTCTCGTCCAGGCCGCCTCCGTCGAGGCAGCCGTTGACGGACCGGGCGGCGAGCAGACCGCCGTAGGTCGCGAGATGGACCCCGCTGGACAGCACCGGGTCGACGAAGCACGCCGCGTCTCCGACGAGTGCCATGCCGGGCCGCCACAGCTGTGACTTCCAGTACGACCAGTCCTTGCGGACGCGGACCTTGTCGTAGGGCGCCTGCGTGGCCTGCGGGACACCGTCGAGGAAGCCGCGCACCTCCGGGCAGGCGTCGATCAGGCGGCGCCAGGCGGTCGCCGGGTCGCCCTGGACGGCCTCGGCGTGCTCGCGGGCGACCACGGCTCCGACGCTGGTCAGGTCGTCCCGGAGGGGGATGTACCAGATCCAGCCCTCGTCGAAGGCGGCACAGAAGACGTTGCCGTCGTTCGGTGCCGGGAGCCGCGCACCGCCGGCGAAGTAGCCGAACACCGCGATGTTGCGGAAGAAGTCGGAGTGGATCCGCTTTCCGCCGACGTGCGTGTGGATCCTGCTGCCGTTGCCGGAGGCGTCCACGACGTACCGGGCGGCGGCCTGGTGGATCTCGCCGTTCGGCCCGGTCCAGCGCACCCCGCGGACCCGCTCCTCGTCGGCGAGCACGCCGGTCACGCGGCAGCCTTCCCGTACGTCGACACCGACCCGGCGGGCGTTGTCCAGGAGGATCGCGTCGAACCGGGACCGCTCCACCTGGTAGGCGAACGAGGTCGGGTCGGCCAGCCGGGGCGACAGCGCGAAGGAGAACTGCCAGGGGTCCCGGTTGCGGCCCCAGCGGAACGTGCCACCGCGCTTCGGCTTGAAGCCCGCGTCCGCCAACGCGTCCTCGACACCGAGGATCCGGCATACGCCGTGCACGGTGGAGGGCAGCAGGGACTCGCCGATCTGGTACCGGGGGAAGGTCTCCTTCTCGACGAGGAGGACGCGATGGCCGTGCAGGGCGACGGCCGCCGAGACGGTGGCGCCGGCCGGCCCGCCGCCGACCACGATGAGGTCGAAGTTCTGCGAGGGCTTGGCGGAACTCACTGGTCTCCCTTCGCTGTTCGGGCTTCGATCCAGGTGCGGATCGCCGACACGGTGGTGTCCGCATGCTCCTGCATCATCGTCAGATGATCTCCGGGAACGTCGACGACGTCGTGCGCCGCGGGCCACGACGTCCGCCAGTCGTCCTCGTGGGCGGAGGCCGCCATGACGGGCGTGGGCCGCAGTGCGCGCACGAGGAGCGTGGGCGTGGCGACCGGTTCGGGGGTCCAATCGAGGAAGATCCGGTTGTAGGCACCGATCGCGGCCAGGGCGCTGTCGTCGCCCCCGGTGAAGAGGGGCTGTCCGGTGTCCTGCGGAGGTGGGGCGGCCAGGGACAGCAGCCAGTCCTTGCCGCTGTTGTCCGGCGTGATGTGGTAGGTGTCCAGCAGCACCAGGCCGGTCGGCGCCCGGCCCATGCTTTCCAGCTGGTGGGCCACCAGGTGCGCCACATTGCCGCCCGCCGACCGCCCTACGACCACGAAGGGCCCGTCCCCGACGTGCCGCAGCACGCTCTCGGCCTGCGTACGCGCCAGCGCGGCGCGGTCCTGCGGTACGGCGGCTCCGGTGCCGATTCCGGGGTGCGGGAACTCCAGGACCTCCACGGCCTCCAGGTCGTCGCGGAAAGCGCGGTGGAAGCGAGGGAAGTCCCCGCCGTCCGAGGCGAGCGACGGATGGTAGGCCGGGAAGTAGGCCACCGTCGGCCTGCCGGAGCCGGAGCCGGAGCCGGAGCCGGAGCCCGAGCCCGAGCGGCCGGGGGAGCGGCGGATCGGAGGCAGCGCGTGCTCGCGGCCCTGGGCGGCCGTGAAGGCGGGCAGCGCCCAGGACGCGGTGACGAGCAGATGCATCGCCGCCACCGGTTGTCCGGCGGCACTCACCGTCCGGAACAGGGAGGAGAGGGTGTACGCGGGCCGCTCGGACCCTGTGGCCTCGGTGACGTCTGCGGTCGCGGGGGCGGCCGCGGCGGCCGGTTCGCCGTCCAGCAGGCCGAGCAGGTGGCGCGCCAGTTCCTCGGCCGTGCGGTGCTCGAACACCACCGCGGCCGACAGCCGGAGCTTCAGCGCCATGCTCAGCCGGTTGCGGATCTGCACGGCGGTCAGGGAGTCGAATCCCAGGTCGGCGAGACTCTTGCCGGCCGGGAGCGCGTCGGCGTGCGGGTAGCCGAGCACGGCGGCCACATCGGCCCGCAGCGACTTTGTGAGCGCCGCCTCCCGTTCGCCCGGAGGCAGGGCGGCCAGCCGCTTCCGCCAGGCTCCCGGCTCCAGCATCTGCCCAGGTGACCCGGGCGAGCCGGCGGACCCCGAGGGCGTCGCCGCGGCGGTCGGCCGGTGCTGCCGGACCAGGCCGCGCAACAGCGGTGGCAGGTGCCCCGCACCGGACCTGAGCACCCCCCGGTCCAGCAGGATCGGTGCCAGGACCGGCTCCGTCGAGCCCAGCGCGGCGTCGAACAGGGCCAGGCCCTGCCGCGTGGACAGCGGCACGAGCACGTCACGTGAGTGTGAGCGCTGCGGAGGCGGGCCCGCCGCCATCCCGCCGGCGTGCTCCCACGGGCCCCACGCCAGCGAGACCGCCGGCAGTCCCTCGGCGGCACGGCGGTGGGCGAGGGCATCGAGGAACGCGTTCGCGGCCGCGTAATTGCCCTGGCCCGCCCGGCCGAGCAGACCCGAGACGGAGGAGAAGAGGACGAACGCCGAAAGACCCATGTCCCGGGTGAGTTCGTGCAGGTTCCAGGCCGCGTCGGCCTTCGGCCGCAACACGGCCGCCATCCGCCCGGGGGTCAGCGAGTCCAGCACGCCGTCGTCGAGCACCCCGGCAGCGTGCACCACAGCGGTCAGCGGCGGCTCGCAGCGCTTGACCACCTCGGCCAGCGCGGCACGGTCGGCCGCGTCACAGGCGACGATGCCGACCCGTGCCCCCAACCCCTGAAGCTCGCCGCGCAGTTCCGCTGCGCCGGGTGCCTGCGGCCCACGGCGGCCGGTCAGCAGCAGATGCCGGACGCCGTGTCGGGCGACCAGGTGACGGGCCAGGTCCGCGCCCAGCGCGCCGGTGCCTCCGGTGATCAGCACCGTGCCGCCCGCGTCGAAGGCAACCCTCGCGCCCGAGACATCACCGGCCGCGGCCAGTCGCGGAACCGTCACCTGCCCGGCCCGCACCCGGAGTTGCGACTCGCCGGTGGCGACGGCCGACGGCAGCATCCGCAGCGACTCGGGCCGCCCGTCGACATCCACCAGGACGACACGACCGGGCAGTTCCGACTGTGCCGTGCGCACCAGTCCCCAGATCGCCGCACCCGCCGGGTCCGGCACCGGCCCGTGGGCATCCCGCGTCACCACCACCAGCCGTGAGCCCGCCGTGCCCGGATCGTCCTGCCAGTCCTGGAGAGCCTTGAGCACTCGGGCCGTCACCTCATAAGTGGTGGAGAGCGGATCAGAGCCGGTCGCACGGGCGATGGCCGTGACGGCGACGAGTTCGGGACGCACGCCGCCTGGCAGGAATTCGGCGAGATGCAGCGCGTCCGGCCCGCGCACGGCCCAGACGGGTCCATCGGCGTCGCCCGAGACAGCGCCGGAGAGGTCGAGGGCGGACCACCGAGGGCACAACAGAGCCCTTCGTACGATGTCGTCCGTCTTGTTGTCCGTCGTGTCGGCCCGGTCGGCTCGGTCTGCCCGGCCGGCCGGGAGTTCGCGGGTGGCCAGCGAGTCCACGCGTGCCACGAGGCGGCCGGACGGGTCGGACAGGGTCAGCGAGACCGTGTCCGGGCTCGTCGACGTCACCCTGACCCGCAACTCCGTGGCTCCCGTGGCGTGCAGGCTCACCCCGCTCCACGCGAACGGCACCCGGACCGTGCCGGTGTCGGCGGACGCGGCCAGCAGCGGCGCGTGCAACGCGGCGTCGAACAGCGCCGGATGGAGTCCGAAGCGGCCCGCTTCCGACGTGCACGACGCGGGCAGCCGGACCTCCGCGAAGACGTCGTCGCCGCGCCGCCAGACCGCGCCGACCCCCTGGAAGGCGGGCCCGTAGGCGAGGCCGGCGTCGGCGAGGGCGGCGTACGCACCGGTGAGATTCACCGTTTCGGCGCCCTGGGGCGGCCACTGGGCCGGCTCGTCCTGCGCAGCGTGACCTCGGCCCAGCTGTCCCGAGACGTTCCGGGTCCACGGGACGTCCTCGGCGAACTCCTCCGGGCCCTGCGGTACCTCCGGCCGGGAGTAGACGTCGACCGGCCGCCGGCCCGAGTCGTCGTCCCGCTCACCCACCACGACCTGGACCCGCACCCCCGCGGAACCGGGCAGGGCGAGCGGCGACAGCATCACGAGTTCGTCGACCGCGTCGCAGCCGACCTCCTCGCCCGCCCGCATGGCCATCTCCACGAACACCGTCGCCGGCACGACGACCCTCCCGGCGACGACATGGTCCGCGAGCCACGGGTGGGTCGCGAGGGACACCAGCCCGGTCAGCACCGTCCGTCCGGTGTCCGGCACCGGGAACGCCGGGCCCAGCAGGGCGTCCGCGTCGGCCGAAGCCGGGCGCGGCGCGTCCAGCCAGTACCGCTGCCGCTGGAAGGCGTAGGTCGGCAGGTCCACGCGGCACGCGCCGGAACCGGCGTACACCGCCGCCCAGTCGACAGCGGCGCCGGCCACATGCAGCCGCGCCACGGCCGACAGGAGCGTCTGAGGTTCGTACGCATCGCCTCGTGTGGCCGCGGCGAGGACGGAGGCGCTCGTGGACGCGTCGGTCAGGCAGTCGGCGGCCGCCGCGGTGAGTACGGGCCCGGGGCCGAGTTCCAGGTAGGCGGAGACTCCGTCGTCCGAGAGCCGGCACATGGCGTCGGCGAACCGCACGGGCAGCCGGGCGTGCCGCGCCCAGTACTCGGGTGAGCACAGTTCCGCGGGCTCGGCGAGGCGGCCGGTCACGGTGGAGATGATCGGGATACGCGGCGGTCGGAAGGTCAACTCCCGTGCGACGGCGACGAACGCGTCGAGCATCGGTGCCACCAGGGGCGAGTGGAAGGCGTGACTCACCCGCAGCCGTACTGCCCTGCGGCCGCGCGCCTCGAAGCGGGCCGCGACCGCGAGCACCGCGTCCTGTGCGCCCGAGATCACCACGGAACGAGGCCCGTTGACGGCCGCGACGGCCACCTGAGCCGCCTTCGTTCCGAACTCCGCGAGCGCCGTGACGACTTCCTCCTCGGTCCCCTCCAGCGCCACCATCGCGCCCCCGTCGGGCAACGCCCGCATCAGCCGGCCGCGCGCGGCGACGAGCGCCGCGGCATCGGGCAGATCGAGCACGCCGGCGACATGCGCGGCCGTCAGCTCGCCGACGGAGTGACCCACCAGGCGGTCGGCTCGCAGACCCCACGATTCGAGCAGCCGGAACAACGCCACCTCGAAGACGAACAGTCCGGCCTGGGCGAAGTCCGTACGGTCCAGCAGAGCCGCTTCCGGCGAGCCCGGCTCGGCGGACAGCACGGCGCTCAGCGGCCGGGGGAGACGGTCGTCCAGGGACCGGCAGACCTCGTCGAAGGCGTCGGCGAAGACAGGGAAGGCGGCGCGTAGTTCGGCCCCCATGCGGGGGCGCTGGGCGCCTTGTCCGGTGAACAGGAAGGCCGTTCGGACCCCCGGGTCCGCCAGTCCTCGCACGACTCCTGGTGTTTCCCGGCCCTGTGCGAACGCGCGCAGCGCGTCCAGCATCCGGGTCCGGTCACCGGCCGGGACGAGCGCGCGATGGGTGAGGGCGGCGCGCGACACCGCCAGGGAGTAGGCGACGTCGGTGGGCGACAGGCCCGGCCGGTTCGCCGCGTCGGCCGCGAGCCGTCGGGCCTGGGCACGTAAGGCCTTCTCGTCGGCGGCGGAGAGCAGTAAAGGAACGGGCGGCGTCGCAACTGTCCCCGAGGAGAGCGCCGAGGGCCGAACGGGCGGCACCGCGGCTGTCCCCGCGGAGACCGCCGTCTCTCCCTCCGGCGCCTCCTCCAGAATCACATGCGCGTTGGTCCCGCCGATCCCGAAGGCCGAGACCCCTGCCCGCCGGGGCCGGTCCGAGGCCGGCCAGGACCGGGGGGCGGTCAGCAGTTCCACCCGGCCGGAGGACCAGTCGACGTGCGGTGTGGGCGAGTCGGCGTGCAGGGTCCGGGGCAGTTCGCCGTGCCGCATGGCCTGCACCATCTTGATGACGCCGGCGACTCCGGCCGCCGCCTGCGTGTGCCCGAGGTTGGACTTGACCGACCCGAGCCACAGCGGCTGCTCGCGGCCCTGTCCGTACGTGGCCAGGAGGGCCTGCGCCTCGATGGGGTCGCCCAGCCGGGTGCCCGTACCGTGGGCCTCCACCGCGTCCACGTCACCGGCGCGCAGCCCCGCGTCCGCCAGCGCCCGGGTGATCAGCCGCCGCTGTGCCGGACCGTGGGGCGCGGCGAGCCCGTTGGACGCGCCGTCGGAGTTCACGGCGGAGCCGCGGAGCACGGCCAGGACCGGGTGGCCGCCCCGTCGCGCGTCGGACAACCGCTCCAGCAGGACGAGTCCCACGCCCTCGCCCCAGGCCGTACCGTCGGCCTCCGCCGAGAACGACTTGCAGCGCCCGTCCGGCGACAGCCCGCGCTGCCGGCTGAACGCGAGGAACGGCTTGGGCGTCGCCATGACCGTGACCCCGCCGGCCAGCGCCAGCGAGCACTCGCCCGAACGCAGCGCCCGCGCCGCCCAGTGCAGCGCCACCAGCGAGGACGAGCACGCGGTGTCGACCGTGATCGCGGGACCGCGCAGACCGTACACGTACGAGAGCCGCCCGGAGGCCACACTGCCCGCCGAGCCCAGCCCCAGATGCGCCTCCAACTCGTGGTAGCGGGTGAAGCGGGCGGAGTAGTCGCCGTACATCAGGCCCAGGAACACGCCGGTGTCGCTCTCGCGCACCGACGCCGGGTCGATCCCGGCCCGCTCCCACACCTCCCAGGACGTCTCCAGGAGCAGCCGCTGCTGCGGATCCATCGCGAGCGCCTCGCGCGGCGAGATCCCGAACAGCCCGGCGTCGAACTCCGCGGCCCGGTGCAGGAACCCGCCGTGTCGCGTGTACGACGTGCCGATCCGGTCGGGATCGGGGTCGTACAGGGCGTCCAGGTCCCAGCCGCGGTCGGCCGGGAACGCCGAGATGGCGTCCCGCCCCTGCGACACCAACTCCCACAGGTCTTCCGGGGAGTTGACGTCACCGGGATACCGGCAGCCCATGGCGACGATCACGACGGGGTCGTCCTCGGGAGGTCGGCCCTGTCCGCCGTACACCTTGGTGCGCCCCACCGCCTCGCGCTCGAACAGCGCCACGCGCAGGTACCGGGCCACCCCGGCCGGTGTCGGGTGGTCGAAGACCAGCGTCGACGGCAGGCTCAGGCCGGTCAGCGCGCCGAGCCGGTCCACCAGCTCGACGACGCCGACGGATGTCATGCCGAGATCGGCGAACGGGCTGTCCGCGTCGGGCAGATCACCCGGGGTGCGCCGGCAGACCCCGGCCGTTTCGGTGAGCACCGTTTCGCGGAGCGCGCGCTCCTGGTCGTCGCGGGAGAGGGGCAGGAGCCGCTCACGCAGCGCGGTCCGGGCGGTATCGGCCGCGGCCGAGGCGGCCGGGGCGGGGGCGACCAGCTCGTGCCGGGCGATCTTGCCGGACGCGGTGCGCGGGACGGCGGTGATCTCGCGGATCTCGGCCGGCACCTTGTAGTCGGCCAGCCGGGTCCGGCACTCGGCGAGCACCTGCCGTGCGTCGATCCCGTCCGGACCCGGTACGACGTAGGCGACCGGCACCTCGCCGAGCACGTCGTGCGGCACACCCACGACCACGGCCTCGGATACGCCGGGACACCGCGCCAGGGCCTGCTCGATCTCCGTCGGGTGGATGTTCTCGCCGCCGCGGATGATCAGCTCGCTGACCCGGCCGGTGAGCCGGAGATGGCCGTGCTCGACGCGGCGGCCCAGGTCGCCGGTGCGGTACCAGCCGTCCCGCAGAGCGGCGGCCGTCGCCTCGGGCTGCTCGTGGTACCCGGTCATCAGGCTCGGCCCCCGCACCCAGATTTCGCCCTCGGCGCCGTCCGGGACGTCTCCGCCGCTTCGCGGGCCGACGACGCGTACGTCCATGCCCGGGACGGGCGGACCGCAGGAACCGTCGACCCTGGGCCCCTCGGGGCGGTTCACCGCGATCATGCCGCAGGTCTCGGTACTGCCGTACGCGTCCAGCAGCGGCGCCCCGAGGGTCTCCTCCGCGGCCGCGCGCAGCGCGGGGCCGCTCGGGGCGCCGGCCACGACGCACATCCGCAGCGCCGGCGGGGCCTCGCCGCCCGAGTCGAGCAGCCGGTGATACGTCGCGGGGACACCGGCCAGCATGGTGAAGGGCCCGCCGAGCCCCGCGTGTGCGGTGAGCAGCTCCTGCCGCAGACCGCCCGGCGGCAGCAGGTCACCGGCGATCCGGGCGCTCGCGCCCACGGCCGTCACGCCCAGGATCGCGAGCGAGTGGCTGAAGCTGTGGAACAGCGGAAGCGGCCAGAGCAGGCGGTCCTCGGGCGAGAGACCGAAGATCGGGGCGTAGCAGGCGGCCACCGACCACAGCGCGGCCCGCTGCGTGGACAGCACACCTTTGGGCCGGTGCGTGGTGCCGGAGGTGTAGAGCATCCAGGCCGGATCGTCGAGGCCGAGCAGGTCGATCCGCGCGGCCCCGTCGCTCTCGGCCGCGCTCTGAAACAGCTGGGCGCCGTCCGGGACCGGGCCGGTCCCGGTGACCAGGACGCCCAAGCGGTCGTAGGGCGGTCCCAGGCGCTGTAAGCGCGCGAGGCGCGCGGCGTCGGTGACGACGAACGCGGCGCCGCTGTCCTGGAGGAAGTGGGCCAGCTCGGCGTCGGAGGACCGCGGGTTCAGCGGGACGCCCACCATCCCGGCCCGCAGGACGGCGAGGCAACTCTCCACCGACTCCACGCAGTTGCCGAGGCAGATCGCGACGCGGTCACCGCGACGCAGTCCTGTCCGGATGAGATACGCCGCCAGCGACCGCGTGCGCCGCTCCAGCCCGGCGTAGGTGACGCTCCGCGAGGAGTCGGAGTAGGCGACCCGTTGCCCGGCCACCTCGGCGTGCTGCCGTAACAGCTCCGGCACCGGCCGGACGAGCTCGTCACGCCTCATTGTCTCCGCCTTCCCAGTCCCTCGCGCTCAACGATGTCGAGCGTAGAGGTTGCCGACCGGCGAAGAGGGCTACTCGGACGGCCCGCCCCAGTGGACCCACGGCAGCAAGGAGGTACCCCCATGGCCGGCAACGGAGCGCACGTGACCACCGTCCGGAGCCCTGTCCCCCCGCAGGAGCTCTCCGGGATCGTCGGCCACCGCTTCATCTACACCTACGCCAACGGCTGGCAGTACGAGATGTACGTGAAGAACCCGACCACGATCGACTACCGGATCCACTCCGGCATGGTGGGCGGCCGCTGGGTGAAGGATCAGCAGGTCGACCTCGTCCAACTGGACGACGACCACTACAAGATCTCCTGGAACGAGCCCACCGGTACGTCGGTCTCCGTCAATGTCATGCCCGGCAAGCGCCGGCTGCACGGCGTGATCTTCTTCCCGCACTGGGTCGAGGAACACGGCGAACGCACCGTCCTTTACCAGAACGACCATCTCGACGAGATGCGCGGGTACCGCGACGAGGGCCCGACCTACCCGATCTACGTCGTCCCGGAATTCGCCAAGATCACCCTCTTCGAGTACGTCGGCCCCGACGACGACACGGTCATCGCCACGGCCCCCGAAGACCTCCCGCAGGGCTGGTCCGACCGCACCAACTGACCGTCTGTCCGGCGTCGGCCCTCACGATGGCCGCCGGCCCCTACCGCACGACAGGCACCCGGGTGCGCGGGCTGCTGCTTCCCGCCCCGGGGCATCACTCCTGGTCTTCCTGGGCAGGCGAGACGTTGTTCTGTTCCGTTCCGTGTCGAACGCCTCAGGGAGCTTTCGTGTCCGCACCCGACAGTGATGCAGCCGCCGCGCCGGAGAGAGGGGACGACACGCCGCTGCGGCGTGCCATCGGCCCCAAGCTGATGGTGCTGTTCGTGATCGGCGACATCCTCGGCACCGGCATCTACGCCACCACCGGTCAGGTCGCCGGCAAGGTCGGCGGGGCGCTGTGGCTGCCGTTCGTCATCGGGTTCGTCGTGGCGATCCTGACCGCCGCCTCGTACGTCGAGCTCGTCGGCAAGTACCCGAAGGCGGCCGGCGCCGCGCTCTACACCCAGAAGGCCTTCCAGGTCCCGTTCCTGACCTTCATCGTCGCGTTCATGGTCATGTGCTCGGGCCTTTCCTCGGCGAGCGCGGCGGCCCGTGCCTTCAGCGGCGACTACCTGTCCGAGTTCACCGACTTCTTCCCGCCCACCCTCATCGCGATCCTGTTCATCCTCGCCCTGGCGGCCCTGAACCTGCGAGGCGTGTCGGAGTCCGTGAAGACCAACGTGGTCCTCACCGTGGTCGAACTGACCGGCCTGCTCGTCATCCTCACGATCGGCGCCTGGGCCGTCCTGACCGGTGACGGTGAACCCTCCCGGCTCGGTGAGTTCCAGGCGGAGGGCACCGGTTACGCGCTGCTCACCAGCGTGCTGGGGGCGACGGCCCTCGGCTTCTTCGCCTTCGTGGGCTTCGAGGACTCCGTCAACATGGCCGAGGAGACCAAGGACCCGGTGCGGACGTTCCCGCGCGCCATCTTCATCGGCGTCGCCGTCACCGGCACCATCTACGTCCTGGTCGCCCTGGTCTCCTCGCTGCTCGTCGACTACCGCGTGCTGGAGGACTCCAGCGGCCCGCTGCTGGAGGTCGTCAAGGCCGGCGGAATCGACTTCCCGCCCAAACTCTTCGCCCTGATCGCGCTGTTCGCGGTCACCAACTCGGCACTGATCAACATCATGATGGCGTCCCGCCTCTGCTACGGCATGGCGAACGAACGCATCCTGCCGCGGGCCCTGGGCCACGTGCTGCCCCGGCGCCGCACCCCGGTCGTCGGCATCGTCTTCGTCTCGCTCCTCGCCATCGGCCTGGTCTCCACCGGGGAGATCGAGGGCCTCGGCGACACCACGGCCTTCCTCCTGCTGTGCGTCTTCGCCGTCGTCAACATCGCCGTCCTGGTCCTGCGCCGCGACCGCGTCGAACACCGGCACTTCCGGACGCCGACCGCCCTGCCGGTGCTCGGCGCGATCACCGCGCTGATCCTGGCCAGCCCGTTGTCCGACCGGCCCGCGGACGTCTACATCCGGGCGGGCGTGCTGGTGGCCATCGGCATCGGGCTGTGGGTGCTCAACAAGGCGGTGCTGAAGGCACGCGGCGAGGCGTGAGCGGCACGACTGCCGGGCGGTGCGCCGGGAACCGGCACCGGGCCACCACGCCTCCCGCGCGACGGCGGCGGGAACGTGGTGGCCCGGCAGGGGGTGTTTCGAGGTGGGTCGGGGACGGGTCAGCGGGTGAACGTGACCCGGTGTTCCTTCATGGCGCCGCAGTTGGAGCCGTACACCTGCACGTACACGTTGTTGATGCTGCCGCCCCAGTCGACGCAGTGCCCCTTGCCGTAGACGTAGGTCGGTCCGGCGAAGGACGTGAAGCGCCCGACGTCCTCGTGGCTTTCCTCGGTGGCGGGGACGAAGATCCACGCGCCCATGTCCACCGCGGTGCCCGGGTTGTTGCGGATGGTCGTGACGCAGTTCTGCCCGTTGGAGGCGTTGTACGTCAGGTAGACCGTGCCGAGGGAGCCGACGGCCGCCGAGTTCACGGTCTTGTAGGCGCTTCCGCAGACCTTCTGCGGAGTGGTGTTGGGCGCGGCGGAGGCCGGTGACGCCAGGGCGGTCGTGGTCCCCACCGTCAGCGCCGCCAAGGCGGACGCGGCCAGGAAGGAACGGGTAAATCTCATATTTCCCCCTTGCAACTCTTCGAGGCGGTTGCTCCTGCATGGTGTGACCCGCCGGGCATCCAAAGGGTTGTGCCTCAGCTCCCAGGAAAATCCGGTGAGTTGGGGCGCGGTCGCGCGAGAGTCCCGTTCGCGGGGCGGCCGTCCGCGGCAGGACCCCGGCCGGACTCCGGGCCCCGCCTCGGGAGGCGCCCGAGCATGCCCATGCCCCGCCGCTTTTACTCACGAGCCCTTTACGGCACACGTGAGATCCAGAGGATCTGCTCAGGGGTGTCACACATGCTGCACATCCCCCTTCCAAAGTCTCGTTAGCGTTACAGCTCGATCCCACGTGCGAACGTGACCATGCCGCGGCCGGTGAGCCGTCGGTACAGCCAGATCGGGAAGACCACACATGGACTACTGCTCCTCGTGCCGTCGGCACCTCAACGGCGCCCTGGTCTGCCCGGGGTGCGGCGCCTACGCCCCGGACATCGACCCCTCCGCCGACGACGGCCGTAGCGGCCCGCGGGCGTGGGAGTACCCGGCCGCCTCCGGCGCATGGCCCGACGGGACCGTGCGCGACCGGAACGTGTGGGACGACGGGAGTGTGTGGGACACCAACGGCGCCGGCACGCGGGAGCTCCCTCTCCCGCACACCGGCTCGTCCGGCGGCCAGGAGACCCCGGACACGGACCCGTCCGACGGTCACGAGGCCGCGGACACCACCGGGGCCGACGGCTACCAGGCCCCGCAGCAGGGACGGGCGGCGCGGCGTCGGCAGATGGCCCGCTGGAAGAAGAACCAGCGCCGGGCCGTGGTGGCGACCGCCGTCGCGCTCGTCGGAGGCGGTCTCACCGTCGCCGCCATGAACGGCAACTCCACGCACGGCGTGCAGTCGGCCACGGCACCCGAGGACACGACCATGGGTGGCGCCGACGGACAGGCGCCGACGTACACCGAACCGACGTCGACCCGGCGCGACACCCCCCGGTCCTCGCCCACGCCCGCCTCTCCGCCGCACACCGACCGCAGCTCCCAGCGCGAGCAGCCCCGGGCCACCGCTCCCCGCGGCACCCCGGCGGCCCCCCGGACGGACGCGGCCGCCGCACCTCGCGAGCTGCCGAAGACGACGCAGCCGAGGACCACCGTCCCGGACACCGTCGACAAGGTCACCGGCACCGCCGACAAGTCCACCTCGACGGTGACCGAGCAGACCGCACCGCCCGCCGCCGGCACCGGTTCGGACACGCAGCAGGACGCGTCACCCGAGACGCCCCCGTCCGCGGCGAGCCCCACTCCGCCGCCCGCGAACTCCGGCTCCGACTCCGACTCCAAGGAGCTCTGCCTGCTCGTCGTCTGCCTGGGCTGAACCCCGCGCGGGCGGTCGGCGAAATCCGGTGGCCGCACCGCGGCCGCCTTCGTACCTTCGGGCGCATGGCAGACGAGTGCTTCCGGCATCCCAGGCTCGCCGCGGTCTACGACGCGCTCGACCCCGACCGCGCCGATCTCGGACCGTACCTGCGCATGGCGGAGGAGTCCGGGGCGCGCCGGGTACTCGACATCGGCTGCGGCACGGGCGTGTTCGCGCTGCTGCTGGCGGAACGCGGCGTCGACGTCGTCGGCGTCGATCCCGCCGGCGCGTCCCTGGACGTGGCACGCGGCAAGCCGGGCGGCGGGCGGGTGCGGTGGATCCACGGCGACGCGACGACCCTCCCGCCCCTGACCGCCGACCTCGCGACGATGACGGGCAACGCCGCCCAGGCGGTCGTCGATCCCGAGGACTGGCGCAGGACCCTGCGGGGGGCCCGCGAGGCGCTGCGGCCCGGCGGCCGTTTCGTGTTCGAGACCCGGGTTCCGGCCCGACGCGCCTGGGAGGAGTGGAACCGCGAGGCCAGCCACACCGTGACGGACGTCCCCGGTGCCGGTGCCGTCGAGTCCTGGGTCGAACTGCTCGATGTGAGCGGGCCGCTGGTGACGTTCCGGTGGACCTACGTGTTCGCTTCGGACGGGCAGGTGCTGACGTCGGACTCGACGCTGCGCTTCCGCGAGCGGGAGGAGGTCGAGGCGGAACTCGTCGCGCAGGGCTATGTGGTGGAGGGCGTGCGCGACGCGCCCGACCGGCCGGGCCGGGAGTTCATGTTCGTCGCACGGCGTCCGCGAAAAACAGCGGACTGACGCGGGCCCCGCCGCCTCCGGGCAAGCGGAATCCGCCCGTACCTGCACCCCGATGCCGGCCGGGAGTTGCGTGACCCGGGCGTCGCCCGTGGCCGGGCCCTTGCGGACGTTCACGAACCCGCCCCAGGTGCCGGACCATGTCCCCGCCGGCCGCGCGCCGCCCGGCACGTTCAGCGCGCGGGTCAGCCGGCCCAGGTCGGTGTACGCCTTCCCGTACGACGTGCCGACCGGATGCAGCGTCAGTACGGCCACGATCGTGCGGTCGTCCGCGCCCACCGTGCCGGTGGTGTGCAGGGCCGGGCGGGTGAGGTCCACGCCGGCGGCGGCCTGGGCGGTCGTCGCCGGCCGGGGCAGTGCCGCCGCGCCGCCCGGCAGCGAAGCGACCGTGACGACGGTCGCGAGCGCCGCGGCGCCGCGCAGAAGTATGCGCATGGTTGCCCTTCCTGGTCGCCGGTGGTCCGGTAGCCCGGTGCCCGGTCGCACGGTTGTCCGGCGGAGCTTGGTCCCGCGCCGACACATGAGGAGCCCGAGCGGTGCGGCCGGTCCTGACGAACGTCAGGGCTCCCCCGAAAGGGGCGACCTGTGGCGTTCGACCCTGATAAGTGTCAGGTGTCGCGGGTGCGTTGACGCCCGTACGGTCACGACCGGAACACCCGCCGACCCACAGAAAGAGGGCTCATGAGCCGCCGATCACTCAAGACACTGCTGGCCGCCGGGGGCGCCGCCGCGGTGATGGCGCTCCTCCCCACCTCCGCCCAGGCCGCACCGCACTCGGGCGGCAACTACGGGGCCTACGGGAACGAGGGGCAGTACCCCACGACCTCCTACTGCTCGGGCACGTTCCGGCAGATCGGGGCCACCAAGTACGCCGAAGGCATGGCCCTGAAGTACTTCTACTCCGACAAGTGCGGCTCCTTCGCCCGGATCGAGAACTCCCGGCCCGGCTGCGTCGCCGTACTCCAGCGTTCCAACAGCGGCGTGGGCCGTGTCGACGGCTGGGTCTCCGAGACCGTCGACCCCGGCATCACCTACGCCTACACGCAGATGGGCAACAACCTCAACGGCCGCGTCTCGCGCGCCGTGCTCTCGTGCGACGGCCACGACCTGACCGAGACCGGCTGGTACTGAGCACGAACCTGTGGCGGGCCACCGATCTCCCGGTGGCCCGCCACAGGCGTGTGGAGGGCAGGTGCGTCAGCAGTCCGGGACGCCGGCGATCTTCTGGCCGCCGCGGATGTACAGGTTGTTCACCCAGGCGACGTCGCTGCCCGAGAGCTCCATGACGGCGGTCCACCAGTTGTTGGTGCCGACGGCCGGGTCGTGCACGGTCTGGCCCTGCTTCTGGCAGATGGCGTCCGCCCACCACTGCGAACGGACCGCGAGGCGCGGGGAGTTGGTGGTCGGCTCCTGGCGCAGGTTGACGTCGGTGGCCCAGATGTAGACGTCGGTCAGAGCCGGGTCGCCGCCGTTTGCGACGGCCGGGGCCGCCTGCGCCGTGGTGGCGAGGCCGCCGACGGCGAGCGCGGCGACGGCGAGGCCCATGGCGGTACGGCTGATCATTCGCTTCATGTGTCTGTCCCCCGTAGGACGATTGGTGAGGATGGTGTGACCGGACGCGGTCATGTCCCGGGTCAGCAGCGCGCCGAGGCGGGCAGGTCGCCGTACTCGTTGCCCTTGAGGTACACGGCGCTGACGTAGCCCTCGAGGAGCTTCACCCAGACGTCGTTGCTGTAGCCGTTGTCGGTGATGCGCTGGCCGCGGGTCCAGCAGTAGGCGCCGAGCGGCTGCCCCGCCGGAACGGTGGCGAGAATTCCGTAGGAAGTACTCGGCCGTAGCGGACGTTGACGGTCTCGTACGGTACGACCGCGTACGGCGCGGCCATGACGCGAGCGCCGCCCTGCTCGCCGGCGGCGGACGCGGCCGCGGTGCCGGCGGTGAGCGGACCGAGCAGTGCGAGCGCCCCGGCGCCGACGAGCGCGGCCCTGGCGAAGATGCGAGTGGACATGTCGAGTTCCCCCTGAGGTGTGGCCGACGCTCAGAACTGTAGAGAGAGCAGGGGCGACGCGGTCCCTGACAATTGTCAGGGTCGTGCGGGACAACAGGGGTACGGGCGAGGGTACTTGGCCCTGCCGGCGTGGACGGCGCGATACGGCCGAAAACAGCTCGACGAGCAGAACCACCTCTGCCTACGATCCATCGCGCGGCATCGCGTGCCGGTCACCGTCCGGGTGAGGCATGGAGGCGCCGCGGAGATGCCCGTGGAGGCATTCAACCGTGTCAGTCGAGTTCAATCACACCATCGTCCTGTCCCGTGACCGGGAGAAGTCCGCCCGTTTTCTGGCGGAGATCCTGGGTCTGGAGGTCGGGGCACCGGCCGGGGTGTTCCTGCCGGTGACGACCGCCAACGGCGTCACGCTGGACTTCCTCACCATCGACGCCGACATTCCCATGCAGCACTACGCGTTCCTCGTCTCCGAGGACGAGTTCGACGAGGCCCTCGCCCGGCTCGTCGCGGCCCGGATCCCGATCCAGGCCGACCCGCACGGCAACCACCCGCGCAAGATCAACCGCCACGACGGCGGCCGGGGCGTGTACTTCCTCGACCCGGCGGGCCACGGCCTGGAGATCATCACCCGCCCGTACGGCACGGACCCGTCCTCGCCGCTGAACGGCGTCACGGAGGACGTGCCCGGGGCCGTCTGAGCCGGCCCGGGGCCGGGGACGGGGCGACACCGCTCCCGTGCCCGGCCCCACCGCTCCCGTGCGAGCGGGCCGTTCAGCCGTCGTCCTTCAGCGCCGGGGGAGCCGGCTCGGAGCCGGTGTCCGGTGTGTGGTCGCGGCGGGGGAGCAGGGCGGGGGTGAAGAGGAGCAGGACGCCGGCGACGGCGATGGCCGTACGGGGGCCGGTCAGGTGGGCCAACAGGCCCCACAGGGCGGTCACGGCCGCCGTGGTGGCCTTGCCGGTGGCCGACCATGCGGACAGGGTGCGGGTGACCCGGTCCGTGGGGGTCCGTTCGAGGCGAAACGTGGCGAACACCGGATTGAACACGGCACAGCAGGTGATCAGCCCGAACTCCACCACCATCACCAGCGCCGGCCCGGCCGCACCGGGGCCGACGAAGGCCAGCCCGAGCGACCAGCACGCCCGCAGCGCCCCGGCGGTGAGCATGACCCGCTGCCGCCCGAACCGCGTGACGAGCCGTGGTGCCAGACGTGAGCCGAGCAGGCCGCCCGTGCAGGGCAGTGCGAAGGCGAGCGCGTACTGCCAGGGGGCGAACCGCAGATCATCGACCATCAGGACCATGAGCGGGGGAGAGGCCGCCATGATCAGGGAGTTGGCGAGGACCGTGTTGAAGAAGAGCGGGCGCAGCGCCGGGTCGGCCAGGATGTACCGCCAGCCGTCGAGCAGGTCGCCCGCCCGGGGGCGGGCGGAGCCGGACGCGGGCCGCACCGGGGGTTTCTCCTCGCCGCCGATCGCCCGGAGGGCGCACGCCGAGAGCAGATAGCTCACCGCGTCGGCCACCACGGTCGTCACC
The DNA here is from genome assembly GCF_014205255.1 of Streptomyces caelestis. GTDB lineage: Bacteria > Actinomycetota > Actinomycetes > Streptomycetales > Streptomycetaceae > Streptomyces > Streptomyces caelestis. Next base: position 8,128,637 of record NZ_JACHNE010000001.1, read on the forward strand.
GGGCCGAACAGCCCGATCGCGGCCCCGCCCAGCGGCGGCCCGACCATGCTGGCCGTCCAGGTCGTCGCCTCGAACCGCCCGTTCGCGACGAGCAGGTCCCGCCGCGGCACCAGCTCCTTCAGGAACGCCCCGGCCGCCGCGTTGAAGGTGATGTCGGACGCCGCCACGGCCACGGACACCAGCAGCAGCTGGCCGAAGCTCAGCCGGCCCAGGGCGAACGCCACGGGGATGCTCAGCAGCACCGCGCACCGGACCAGGTCCGTCGCGATCATCACCGGCCGTTTACGGCGGACCTCCACCCACGGCCCGAGCGGCACCGACACCGCCGCGCCGACCGCCGGTCCCACCGCCGCCAGCAGCGACACCTGCGTCGGTCCGGCGTCCAGCGCCAGGACCGCGATCAGCGCGAACGCGTCGAACGCGAGCCAAGTGCCGGCCGTGCTCACCGCGTACGCGCCCCACAGCCACCCGAACCGCCGCCCCAGCGCCCGCCTGCCCGCCATACCCGGCGCACACTCCCAGCTCCCGCGGACAACCCCGTGTTGACCGGCAGCCATCCAAGCGGGCACCGGGATGCCCGGGCAAACAACCGTCCGTCACCCGAGCCACAACCAACCGTTGTGACACACGGAGACACGGGCAAGGGCGGTCCCACCCGTGAGCCGCCTCAGCCGCGTGAGCCCCCTCAGCGCTGGTAGAGACCCACCAGCGCGCCGTCCGCGATGCGGCGCTTCTCGACCTCGTCGTGCACCTGGTCCGCGCGGGGCGCGTCGGGCAGGACGCACGGTTCGGACAGGGCGTAGAGCCGGAAGAAGTAGTGGTGTGCGTCGTCCCCGGGCGGGGGATGCGGGCCGCCCCAGCCACGCTGCCCGTAGCCGTTGACGAGTTCCGTGCCGCCCGGTGGGCAGTGCCCGGCCTCGACGCCGTCGCTGTGCGGGTCGATGCCGACCACGACCCAGTGCGCGAAGGTGCCCGACGGGGCGTCGGGATCCTCGCAGAGCAGGACCAGTTCGGCCGCGTCGTCCGGTACGCCGCTCCAGGTCAGCGGCGGAGAGACGTTCGGTCCCTCGTACGCGTACCGGCGCGCGATGAAGGAGTGGTCGTTGAACGCGTCGCTGCGCAGTTCGATGCCGGTCATGTGGCCCGGGGTACCCCCGGTGGACCACCCGGACACACGGTTCACGGCCGTTTCCCCCGGGTACCCGAGTCTTCCCGAACGAGGTAGGGGACGGAGGCCACGAGCATGTCTCCCCTGGCAGAAGACCGCGCGGCGGATGCCCGGGAGGACCGCCGCGCCCCCGTCCGCACCGCACGACTGCGCAACCGCATCCCCGAGCCCGACGAGGAACCCGACCTCCTCGGCCAGTACCTCACGCAGATCGCGGCGACACCGCTGCTCAGCGCGGAGGACGAGGTACGGCTGGCCCGGCGGATGCAAGTCGGCGTGCGGGCACTGGAGGAACTGGAACAGGCCGACGCCGGTGAGCGCGACCTCACGCCGAAGCGGCGCGGGGAGCTGGAGGAGGCCGCCCGGGACGGGCAGGCCGCCAAGGACCACATGGTCCGGGCCAACCTCCGGCTCGTCGTGTCGATGGCCAAACGGCACGCCCACCGGGGGCTGCCCCTGCTGGACGTCATCCAGGAGGGCAACCTGGGGCTGATCCGGGCCGTGGAGAAGTTCGACCACACCAAGGGCTTCAAGTTCTCCACGTACGCGAACTGGTGGATCCGCCAGGCGATCGAGCGGGGCCTGGCCGCGCACGCGCGCACCGTACGGCTGCCGATGCACGTCGTCGAGCAGCTCCAGAAGGCCGCCAAGATCGAACGGCGGCTGCGACTGGACCTGGGACGCGAACCGAGCGTCGGGGAGGTGGCCCGGGAGAGCGGCCTCGCCGCCGACAGGATCGGCTGGCTGCGCCGCGTCGGCCGGCAGGCCGTCAGCCTGGACACGCCCGTGGACGAGGCCGGCGAGACCGTCGTCGGCGACCTCATCCCCGACACCGAGGTGCTCCAGGCCCCGGAGGTGGCCGAGTACAGGGCACTCGCCGAGGAACTGCGCGAGGCCGTCGGCACGCTCGCGCCCCGCGAGGCCATGATCCTCAGCCTCCGCTACGGCCTGCACGACGGCCGCACCCGCACCCGCGACGAGGTCGCCCGCCGCGTCGGCCTGACCCGCGAGCGGGTACGCCGGCTGGAGAAGGAGTCCCTCGCCCGGCTGCGGGCGCCCGAGAACCGGGAGCGGCTGGTGGCCTGGGCGGGCTGACTCCCGGCTCCTGCGGCGCCGGCCACGACCGGTTCATCCGCGCGTCAACGCCAGCGAGCCGCCTGGCTCCAGCGTCACCCCGACCCCGCCGCTGATCCGGTCGAGTGTCGTCCGCAGCCACAGGCGGTCCGCCCGGGACGCGGGCTCCAGTCGCATCCGGCGCGCCCGCAGCGGCACCATGCGCAACCCCGCCAGCCGGCCGCTGTCCGCCTCGACCGAGGCGAGGAACGCCAGCCGCAGATCGTCCCGGTACTCCTCGTAGCCGGTGATGCCCTCGTAGTCGTCGACGAAGTCGCCGCAGCCGTACAGGATCAGCCGGTCCCGGTACACCTCCAGCGGTCGGGGGTGGTGCGAGGAGTGGCCGTGGACGACGTCGACCCCGCCGTCCACCAGGGCGTGCGCGAAGCGGACCTGCTCCCGGGGCACACGGAACCCCCAGTTCGTGCCCCAGTGCACGGACACGACGAGCACGTCACCGGCCCGGCGGACCCGCCCGACGTGCCGCAGCACGGAGTCGGCCGCGGCGGGCACGAGTTCGGGCACGTACGCCACACCGGGCAGGTCCGCCGTCGCCGCCCAGCCGGACGGGATGCCGCTGGAACGCGCCCCGAGGGCGAGGACCAGCAGTCGGCGGCCGCCGGGCAGGGGGACGGCGGCGGGCGCGTACGCCTGCTCGGCGTCACGTCCCGCACCCGCCGTCCGCAGGCCCGCCCGGGCCAGCGCGTCCAGGGTCTCCAGCAGACCCGGACGGCCGAAGTCCAGAACGTGGTTGTTGGCGAGGCCGGTCACGTCGGGCCGGGCCACGGCCAGGGCCGGCAGGTTGGCCGGGTGCATCCGGTAGTGGATCTCCTTGTCCGGGGCGAACGTGTCACCGGACGTCACCGACGTCTCCAGGTTCACGATCCGGACGTCCGGGGCGGCCTCGTCCAGCACCCGCAGTGCCTCGCCCCACGGCCAGGACGGATCGACGGGGGCGGGCACCGGGCCGTACGCCGACTCCGCCAGCCGGACGTAGGACCGCGCGTCGACGACGTACGCCTCCCGCAGTGCCGGATCACCGGGGTGCGCCAGAATCTGGTCGACGCCGCGCCCGAGCATCACGTCACCGCACAGGAACAGCGTCACGACGCCGCGGCCCACACCTCCACGGTAGGCGCACCCCGGCCGGCAGGGTCACGCGTCGACCGTCACCGCGCACGACCACCCGTACGGATCCGGCCCGATCCGCAGCTCGTGCCACGCGACGCCCCTCGGAACCGCCCCGGTGATCTCCACGTTCGCGAGACCGGTCACCGCCAGCCGTACGTCCAGGCCGCCGTCGGCCTCGTCCGCCTCCACGTCCACCGGCACCTGGCCGTACTCCTCCAGCCGGAAGATGATCTCGTCCAGCAGCGAGGCGAGCAGGTCGTCGTCGCTGGCCGCGGCCAGCCGCAGCCGGTCCACGGCGGTCGGACGGACCCCGGAGAGGTCCGCGAAGCACTCCACCATCGCCAGGACGGCCTCCGCCAGACAGTGCTCCCGGCACGCCGCCCACGCCTCGATCCTGATGTCGCCCGGATGCGGCACCGCCCGGTGCCCACAGTCACCCGGTTGCCGTCCCTGCCCGTCGTCGCCCCTGTCACCGCCCATGAACATCGACTGCCCGAGGCTCGCGCCCCCATGCAGCGACCGGCACCGAGCGTGGATCAGACGGGCTCGTCCGCGAGGTACGGCGGCGCCGGGTCGTACTGGATGTGGCGGCGCACGGCCCTGGCGTGGTCACGGCCGTGCAGCCGGCCGACGAGCCACAGCGCGCTGTCGATGCCGGCCGAGACGCCCTGGCTGGTGACCAGGTTGCCGTCCACGACGTAGCGGACGTCCCGGGCGACCGTCACGTCACCGAGTGCCTCCAGGGTGTCCTCCTGGCTCCAGTGCGTGGCCACCCGCCGCCCGCGTGCGGGACCCGCGGCGTGCAGCAGGAACGTGCCGGTGCACACGCCGTGCACCCACGCGGCCCGCTCCGCCGTCTTCCCGATCCAGTCGGTGACCACCGGGTTGTGCACCTGGACCTCGCGCGCCCCCCGGCCGCCCGGCACGTGCAGCACGTCGAGCGGCGGATGGTCGTCCACGGTGTGGTCGGGCAGGACGCGCAGGCCCTTGTTGCAGCGCACCGGGCCGGAGTGCTCGGCGACGAGCACAGCCGTGTCGGCGCCGTCGCGGAGCCGGGCGGAGACGTTGAAGACCTCCCAGGGGCCCACGAAGTCGAGCTCCTCGGCGTCCTCGAAGACCAGCAGGCCGTATGTCGTCATACGGGTTCCCCTTTCAGTGAGACACGGTGAGCGTTCCAGGAGACGTGGTGAGCGCCGGTTCTAGGAGACGTGGTGAGCGCCGGCGGGTTCCGCGGTGGAGCGGAAGCGGGCGCGGTAGTCCGACGGTGCGGTGCCGAGCCGGCGGTGGAACGTGCGGCGCAGGGTCTCGGCGGTGGCGAAGCCGTAGCGGCGGGCGATGGCCTCGACCGGTTCGTCCCCCTCGGTGAGGGCGCGCTGGGCCGCCTCGACGCGCACCCGCTCGACGTACGCGGCCGGCGGCACGCCCAGTTCGGCGGTGAAACGGCGCTGGAGGTGCCGTGGGCTCAGCCCGGCGTGCGCGGCCAGCCCGGCGATGTCGTGCCGGGCGCCCGGATCGGCGTGGATCGCGGTGACGGCGGCCCGCACCGGGTCCGTCGCCGGCTGCCGCGCCCACAACGCCACGCTGAACTGCGACTGGCCGCCCGGCCGGCGCAGGAACAGCACCAGCCGGCGGGCCACCGCGTGCGCGACGTCCCGGCCCAGATCGTCCTCCACCAGGGCGAGCGCCAGATCCATACCGGCCGTCACACCGGCCGACGTCCACACCCGCCCGTCCCGGACGAAGATCGGCTCGCAGTCCACCCGCACCTCGGGGTGCTCCCGGGCCAACTGCTCCTCGCGCGCCCAGTGCGTGGTGACCCGGCGCCCGTCCAGCAGCCCCGCCGCCGCCAGCAGGAACACCCCGCTGCACACCGAGGCGACGCGCCGCGCACCGGCCGCCGCGGCGGCGATCCAGGAGACCAGCGCCGCGTCCTGCCGGGCCCGGTCGACACCCCCGCCGCCGACCACCACGAGCGTGTCGATCCCGGCCGGGCCGAGGTCCGCCACGCCGTGCTCGGCATGCACGAGCAGCCCGCTGCCCGACCTGACGGGTCCCGCCCGGGGCGCCACGACCTCGCAGACGTAGTCGTCGCCCGCGCTGTGGAACACCTCGTGCGGGCCGGTGAGATCGAGCGGCTGGAAGCCGTCGAAGACGACGAAGACGATACGGCGATCGGTCACGCCTCCACGCTCCTCCGGTCGGCGGTATGGCGTCAACGACACGCATCCCACAGATCGCGCCATGCGGATGACGGGACGGCAGTCGTGGTGTGGGTAGGCGGGCGGAAGGACCGGGAACCGGAGGGCGAACGGCCCCGCGATTCCGGGAACTGGGGGAGAGGAGGCCTCCGATGATCTCCCAGACCGTCCTCGTGCCCGCCGACGGCGTGACGCTCACCGGTGATCTGACCGTGCCGCCGGCCGCCCGCGCGGTCGTGCTGTTCGCGCACGGCAGTGGCAGCTCCCGGCACAGTCCCCGCAACCGTGAGGTCGCCGCCGGCCTGCGCACCGTCGGTCTCGGCACCCTGCTGATCGACCTGCTCACCGAGGAGGAGGAACGGCTGGACGTCCGCACCGCCGAACTCCGCTTCGACATCCCCCTGCTGGGCCGTCGGCTGGTGGCCGCCATCGACTGGCTGGCACAGTCGCCCGGCACCCAGGGCCTGCCCGTCGTCCTGTTCGGCGCCAGCACCGGCGCGGGCGCGGCCCTGGTCGCCGCCGCCGAACGCCCCGACCGGGTGCCGGCGGTCGTCTCGCGCGGCGGGCGGCCCGACCTGGCGGGCGACGCCCTGGACGCCGTCCGGGCTCCGGTGCTGCTGATCGTGGGCGGCCGGGACCGGCAGGTGCTGCGGCTCAACGAGGAAGCGGCCCGGCGGCTGCACGTCCCGCACACCCTCCACGTGGTGCCCGGCGCCACGCATCTGTTCGAGGAGCGGGGCGCGCTCGACCAGGTCACCGAGGTGGCCCGGCAGTGGTGCCACGACCAGCTGCGGACGGTGGCCGGCTGACGGCGGCCCGCGTCAGCCGGCCACCGGCACGTCGATGCGCAACCGGGCGCCCTGCCGCAGCAGTTCCCGCTGCACGAGCCGGTACGGCACACCCCGCGGCCCGTGCCCGTGGCGCACGGTCAGCGCGGCGCACACGCCGGCCGCCTGCCCGGTGGCCATCGCGATCGGCATGACCCGGTACGACGAGTGCGCCACGTGCGTCCCCGAGATGCAGCGGCCCGCCACCAGCAGCCGCTCCGTGCCCTTCGGCACGAGGCAGCGCAGCGGGATGTCGTAGAAGCTGCCCGTGGGCACCCGCTTCAGGACCGTTCCGGAGCCGCGCGGGTTGTGGATGTCGACCGGGTAGGCGCCGTGCGCGACGACGTCCGGGAAGCGGCGGGCGGCCAGGATGTCGTGGCCGGTGAGGTGGTAGTCGCCGACCACGCGCCGGGTCTCCCGGACGCCGATGTGGGTGCCGCTCTGCACCACGTACGACTCCTCGAAGCCGGGCACGCGCGTGCGCAGGAAGCGGTCGATCTGCGCGAGCTGGTGCCGGGCGGTGTACTCGGCCCGGGTCAGGTCCCACACGCTGGTGCCGAGCACCCTGTTCACGCGGGTGCTGTTGATGCTGACCTCGCGCGGGTGCGGCGTCGCGAAGAACAGGATGTCCTCGCGCGGCAGCCGCAGATCACCGTCGGCCCGGGCCTCCTCGACCAGGTCCCACAGGCCGTGCACCCCGCGCCACTGGTCGGGATGTTCCCGCACGTACTCCGCGAAGTCGGGCCGGGCGAAGTCCGCGACCCGGAACATCAGCGTCATCGGCTGCACCAGCCCGTCCTCCGGCCGGCCGATCTCGTACGGCGCCCCGCAGGCCGCCGCGACGTCGCCGTCGCCCGTGCCGTCCACGACCACGTCGGCGTCGATCACCACCGGCCCCGACTTGGTCTCGAACACCACACGCCAGCCGTCGTCGAGGCGCAGCGCGGTGGAGGCGAAGGCGTGGAACAGCATCCGCACACCCGCCTCGTCCATCATCTCGAGCAGGACCAGCTTGAAGAGCTCCGGGTCGAAGGGAACCGTGTATCCGGTCCTCGGGGAGGGCTTCAGACAGCCGCCGCGCCCCATGAGCCGGTCCAGCAGCTGCCACAGCACGCCCTGGACGACCGGTTCGCCCTCGCCGTGGTCGGTGGGGAGCAGCCGGGCTTCGTCCCCGGACTCGGTGAACGTGGCCTGCCTGTGCTCGTTGTGGAACGACATCAGCGGCATGACCAGCGCCGCGGTCGCGTTGCCGCCGAGGAACCCGTAGCGCTCCACCAGGACGACCTCGGCCCCGGCGTCGGCCGCCGCGACCGCGGCGGCGCACCCGGCCGGGCCGCCGCCGACCACCAGGACCTGCGTCCGGCCGCCGTGCTGGGCGGGCCGCTCGGGCAGGGTGACCGTGCGGGGCTCGCGCGGTTCTTGCAGGATCGGCATCGGTGTCCTCCCGCGGGCGGGGCCTCGGCTTCGGCGCCGGCGTCACACGCCCAGCGGGCGGGGTTCGGCAGTGGGCGGATGCGGTGGTTCTGTCTGCGCCTCCAGGGCAGGAGCGGTACTCAGGGCGGCCTCCATGCCGCCGTCGACCTCGTCCAGCAGCACGCCGCAGCGTGCGCAGGTCTCCAGGGCCTGGGTGGACAGCTCCCGGACGCGGGAGTGCAGCTCGTCCCGGCGCTCCGGGTACTCGTCCCACAGCCGGTCCACCTCGGCCAGCAGCAGCCCGGCCTGCTCCCGCGCCACACCCACCAGGGCCGGGGCCCCCATCCGGCGTGCGAAGTCGAAGACCTTGCCGGAGTAGGGGAGCGGCAGCACCGGCAGCCCGGAGAGCGCCGCGAAGATCACGAAGTGCAGGCGCATGCCGACCGCCAGGTCGAGATGGCGCATGAAGCCCAGGACCTGCCCCGGGCTGTACGAGCCGTGCAGGATCCGCCCCTTGTCGGGAGCGGTCATGTGGGACAGCACGGCGTGGGCGTGCCGTACGTCGTGCCGCTCCATCGGCAGGAACACCACGTGGGCGTCCAGCCGGCGGACGAGAAAGTCGGCGACGTCGGCGAGCAGCGCGTGGTAGTCGCCCTCGTCCAGCTTCTCGGCCGCCCGGCCGGGCTCCCGCACCGACATCCCCACCAGACGCGAGTCGGTGGGCACGCCCTCGTGGCGCATCATCTCGTCGGTGAACGGCTCCGGCTCCAGCAGCAGCGCCGGATCGGCGGTGACGACGACATCGCGTTCGACACCGACCTCCTCCAGCACCAGCTTGGACTCCTCGTCCCGCACCACGACGTCGTCCATGTCCGCCAGCACGTTGCGTACGGCCTCCCGGTCCTCGGCCTCGCGCAGCGGACCGGCCCCGATGGCGTAGGCGAAGGTACGGATGCCGCGCTCCTGGGCGGCCCGGACCAGGCGCAGATAACGGCGGGCCTCACCGTCGAAGAGGAGCCCGCCACCGCCCAGGACCAGCACGTCCAGGGAGGCCAGCGCGTCCAGGACGGGGTTGCGGCTGACGCCCTCCCAGTCCACCACCTCGTCGGCGCCCGGGTGATGGGCCCGGGTGTGCTCGGCGTTCCGGCTGAAGACGACCAGCCGCGCCTCGGGCCGCTGGGCGCGCAGACAGCGCAGCACACAGGTCAGGATCGACTCGTCGCCGATGTTGAAGCCGCCGTACGAACCCAGCACGCCGATGCGCGGGCCCGGCCGGGCGGGCTGCGGATGAGAAGGGGCAGTGGTCATCCGGGTACTCCCGTCGCGTCGGAGTCTGCTCAGTGGCCTGGTGCCGCCGGTCGTGCGGAGCGGGCCGAGCCGTACGTACGGTCGTGCCGTGGCACGGTCCCGGGTTGCCTGCGCCGCACGCCGGAAACACCCCGCGTTCCGAGTGTGACGGAGGTCCGGAAGGTGTGCATTGTCCGATGAGCGAGGAGTGCATTGTCCGGTCGGCAGGGGGTACGTGGGAGCCCGACCGGCCGAGGGCCCTCTCCGGGCCGGAAGCAGAGGTGACCGTCATGCGGTTCCGTGACCGTCGGCAGGCCGGCGAGGAACTGGCCGAAACACTGCGCACCCGGCAGAGCGAGGGGGCACTGCCGCATCCTCTCGTCCTCGCCCTGCCCCGCGGCGGGGTCGCCGTGGCACGCGAGGTCGCCGGGGCGCTGGACGCCCCGCTCGACGTGCTCGTCGTACGGAAGATCGGGGCGCCCTTCCAGGAGGAACTCGGCGTCGGTGCGATGGCCGGGGACGAGGTGCCGCTCCTCGACGAGGACGCCATGCGCCACCTGGGCCTCCGGGAGGCCGCCCTCGCACCCGTCATCGAGCGGGAGCGCGTGGAACTGCGCCGCCGGGAGCGGCTGTACCGGCAGGGCCGTCCCGCACCCGACCTGCGTGGTCGCACCGTGATCGTGGTCGACGACGGCCTGGCGACCGGTTCCACGGCGCGGGCCGCGCTGCGATTCGTCCGCCGTCAGGCGCCCGAACGGGTGGTGCTGGCCGCGCCGGTGTGCTCCCCGGAGGCGGCCGAGCTGATGCGCGCCGAGGCCGACGAGGTGGTCTGCCTGCACCAGCCGGCCGCGTTCATGGCCGTGGGCCTCTGGTACGAGAACTTCGACCAGCTGACGGACCAGGACGTCCTGGAGGCGCTGCACGCGCAGCTGTGACCAATTGTTCACCTCACAGGTGTGGCGGAAACCAGCCACGTCGGACAACGATGTCCCAATCCCCACACCTGCAACAGGAGTACCAGTGAACGTCTCGCTCTCCGTGTGGCTGCTGACTGTGGCAGCTCTGTGCCTGCTCGTCGCCGTCGACTTCTTCGTCGGCCGCAAGCCCCATGACGTGTCCGTCAAGGAGGCCGGTACGTGGACGGTGGTGTGGGTCGTCCTGGCCGTGTTGTTCGGACTGGGGCTGTGGTACTTCGCTGGGAGCGGGCCCACGGGTGAGTTCTTCGCCGGGTACATCACCGAGAAGTCGCTGAGCGTCGACAACCTCTTCGTGTTCGTCCTGATCATGGGGAAGTTCGCGGTGCCCTCGCAGTACCAGCAGCGGGTGCTGATGGTCGGCGTCCTGATGGCCCTGGTGCTGCGGGCCGTCTTCATCGCGGCCGGCGCGGCGATCATCACCGCCTTCTCCTGGGTGTTCTACATCTTCGGAGCCTTCCTCGTCTGGACCGCCTGGAAGCTGATCCAGGACGCCCGCAAGCAGGACCACGAGGAGGAGTACCAGGAGAACAAGCTGCTGAAGATGGCGGAGCAGCGCTTCGGGGTGGCCGACCGCTATCACGGCACGAAGCTGTTCATCACCGAGAACGGCAAGCGGATCATGACCCCGATGCTGGTCGTGATGCTCGCGATCGGCTCCACCGACGTGCTGTTCGCCCTCGACTCCATCCCCGCGATCTACGGGCTGACGCAGGACCCGTACATCGTGTTCACCGCGAACGCCTTCGCCCTGATGGGCCTGCGCCAGCTGTACTTCCTCATCGGCGGCCTGCTGAAGAAGCTCGTCCACCTCTCCTACGGCCTGTCGATCATCCTGGGCTTCATCGGTGTGAAGCTGGTGCTGCACGCCCTGCACGAGTCGGGCGTCCACGTGCCCGAGATCAGCATCCCCTTCTCACTGACCTTCATCGTGCTCGTCCTGGCCGTCACCACGATCACCAGCCTGCGGGCTTCGAAGAAGCAGGAGGCCGAGGAGGCGGTCAGGGCCGAGGAGGACAAGCGGCGGGCCGCCGGATCCCGGTAGGTTCTCCCGGTTGCCGCCGGGGGGGGGCGGGGGCGGCGTCAGACGACGCCGTCCGCGCGCAGGGCCGCCACCTCCTCGTCGGTGCGGCCCAGCTCGGCGAGGATCGGCCCGGTGTGCTCGCCGACCGCCGGTACGGGGTCCATGCGGGTGGGCAGGCCCGCGAGGTCGGCCGGCGGGAGCAGCGCCTCCACCGTGGCGCCGGGCACCGCGATCTCGGTCCAGCGGCCGCGGGCGGCCAGCACCGGGTGGTCCAGGAACGCGGCGACGTCGTTGACCCCGGCGCAGGCGATGCCGATGGCCTCCAGGTCCTTGAGGATCTCGTCGGAGCTGGAGCGGGCGAAGCGGGCGCCGATGATCGTGTTGAGCTCCTCGCGGTGGGCGACGCGGTCGGAGGCGGTCGCGAAGCGCGGGTCGGTGACCAGCTCCGGCCGGCCGAGGAACCCGGTGCACAGGGCCGCCCACTCGCGCTCGTTCTGGATGGAGAACAGCACTTCCCTGCCGTCGGCGGCCTCGTAGGTACCGTACGGCGCGATGGTGGCGTGCTGGGTGCCGAGGCGCGGGGGCTGGGTGCCGCCGTGCCGGGTGTAGTAGGCGGGCTGGCCCATCCACTCCGCCAGCGCCTCGAACAGGGACACCTCCACCGGGTGGGCCTCGCCGGTGACGGCGCGGGTGTACAGGGCCGTGAGGACGCCGCTGTAGGCGTACATCCCGGCGGCGATGTCGGCGACGGAGATCCCCGTCCGGGCGGTCCCCTCGGGGGTTCCCGTGAGGGACACCAGCCCGGTCTGGCACTGCACCAGCAGGTCGTACGCCTTGCGGTCGGCCCAGGGGCCGGTCGTGCCCCAGCCGGATATCGTGCACGGGATCAGACCGGGGCGGCGGCTGGTGACGGTGGCGGCGTCCAGACCGAGCCGGCCGGCGGCGCCCGGGGCGAGGTTCTGGACGAACACGTCGGCCCCGTCGAGGAGTTCGTGCAGGATCTCACGGCCGCGTGGATCCTTGAGGTCCAGTGTGAGGGACTCCTTGGACCGGTTGAGCCACACGAAATAGCTGGAGTGGCCGTGCACGGTCGTGTCGTACCGGCGGGCGAAGTCGCCGCCGCCCGGCCGCTCCACCTTGATCACACGGGCGCCCAGGTCGGCGAGCTGCCGGGTGGCGTAGGGCGCGGCCACGGCCTGCTCCAAGCTGACCACCGTGACCCCGGCCAGGGGATACCGCTGCACGCTCATGCCTCATGCTCCTGAACCTCGTACCGTACGGCGCCCGGACAGTCTCTCCCAGCGACGGCGCCCGCGATGACGATCCGCTCCGGGTCGGCACCGAGTTCGGCGACGTGGTCCGCCGTCCACGGCAGCCCGGCGTACACGTCCTCGATCGGCGCGGGATACGGATGCTCCGGCGCCAGCCGGTACTCCACGGACACCACGACCGCGTCCAGCGCCTGTGCCCAGGTCAGCGGGGCGTCGACGCCGACCAGGTTGTTCCCGGTGATCGTGCCGCCGCCGTGCACGTGGTAGATGACGGGCCGCGCCCCGGCGGTCGCCGGCGCGGTCGGCCGGCAGATCAGCAGTGCGATGTCGGGCTCGCCCTGCGGCCCGGGCACCTGCCGGTCCTCTACCTCGAACGTCCCGCCCCATCGTCAGGTCCAGCTCGGCCAGCAGCTGTATGCCCGGGCCCTGGCGCACCTCCGCGATCTCGTCCAGGGTGAGACCCGGGCTGATCATGTCCTTGATCAACTGCAGGGCTCCGGCGAGTTCCGGGTCGAACGGGGGCGGAACCCGCGTCATGACGTCTCCTCACGCGAGGTCGCGGCGGCTCGTGCGGCCATGGTCGGTCCCGCCGTGTCGGACCCGGGCGCCGCCGTACGGCGGAGCCTTCCCGCCGTACGGCGGGTGGCGCCCCGGTGCCGGGCGAGGGCCACGGCCGTGAGCGCCGCGACCAGCGCGCACACCCCGAGCCACCCGAAGCGGCCGTACGCACGCGTGCCCAGCCAGGAGCCGACGGCGCCACCAAGATACGCGCAGGTCATATAGGCGGTGGTGAGCCGGCTGCGCACCTCCGCGCGCAGCCCCTGGATCCGCACCGTGTTGGCGACCATCCCGGACTGCATGCCGACGTCGAGCAGCAGCGTGCCCACGACCAGGGCCGCCACCCCCGCCGCACCGCCGAGACCGCCCAGCGCCAGCACGGCGGCCGAGGCCCCCACCACCAGGAAGCACACCCGGTTCACCGCGTCCGGCCCCCGCCGGTCGACCTGGCGGCCCGCGACCGGCGTGCACACCATGGTCACCGCGTTGACCAGGGCGAGCAGCCCCACGGCCCCCGCACCCATGCCGTACACCGGGCCGGTGAGCAGCAGCGCCACACCCGTCCACACAGCGGAGAACCCCGCGAACACCAGGGCCTGGTACAGGCAGGAGCGGCGCAGACCCAGTTCCGTGCGCAGCAGCCGCAGAGGCTCGGCCAGGAGCGCGACGTAGCCCTGGGAGGAGGGCGGGCACGTCAGCGGAAGCAGACGCGCCGACAGCGCGGCCACCGCCAGGGACAGCACGGCGGCCAGGACGTACGGTGCCCGCCAGCCCAGCCAGTCGCCGAGCGCGCCGCCGACGGTGCGCGACAGCAGCATGCCCGCGAGGGAGCCGCTCAGCAGGGTGCCGCCGGTGACACCACGCCGTTCCTCCGGTACCAGGCCGGCCGCCAGCGGCCCGGCGAGCGGTGCCACGACCGTCGTCACCCCCACCAGGGCACTGGCGACGACCAGCGGCACCAACCCCGGCGCGGCGCTCGCCGCGAACAGCCCGAGGCCGGTCAGCGTGAGCAGCGTGACCAGCAGCGGTCGGTACGGGAGGCGGTCGCCGAGCGGGACGAGCACGCAGATCCCGGCCGCGTAGCCGAACTGCGTCGCGGTGACGACGCCGGCGGCCGCGTCGGGCGAGACGTGCAGCCCGGACGCGATCAGCGGGCTGAGGGCCTGGGGGAAGTAGACGTTGCCCACGGCCGCGCCGCAGACGAGCGCCAGGGCCAGGATCACCCGGGGACTCGCGCCCGGGTGCGCTGTAGGCTGCCGGTGATCGTGATCCATCATGGACCGAAGTCCACGCCATGGCCGGGCGGTTGCCAAAGGATGTAGCGGGGGCCTTAATGATCAGCTTCCGGCTCGACGCCGCGGACCTCGCCGACACCCGCTTCGCGATCTCGCCCCTGCGCGAGGTGATGGGCAGCCTCCGTGCCCTGCGCGCCCCCGCCCTCTATCCCCTGCACGTCCGGTGGCGCGCCGCCGTGCTCCAGCAGCTCGACCCGGCCGACGCCCGGCTGCTCGCGGCCCTGGTGGGGGACACCCTGGCCCTGCCCGACTTCCTGACGCCCAGACCGGCGTCCTTCGCGCCCACCCTCGACGAGCAGCTGACCGTCGTACGCGCCACACCCGCGCGGACCGTACGGCGCGACCTGCTCGCCGCGCACGCGCCCAGACCTCTGCCGGTTGCCCTGCGGGCGGTCACCGCGCCTGGTGACGCTCCCGTCGCGGAGCTGCTGGAGGAGCTGTGCGCACTCCTGCGGCGGTACTGGGAGTCGGCGCTGCTGCCGTCCTGGCCGCGGATGCGGCTCGTGCTGGAGGCCGACATCACCCACCGGGCACGGCAGCTGGCCACCGGCGGCGCCCGGCTGCTCTTCGCCGACCTGCACCGCAATCTGCGCTGGGACGACGGCGTCCTGCGCGTCGACCGGATGCGCGGACGCCACCACGTGGACGGCTCCGGACGCGGACTGCGCCTCGTGCCGTCCCTGTTCGCGCACCAGCCGGCGCCCCCGGTCAGCGCCGCGGAACCGCCGATGCTCGCCTACCCCAGCCGGGGCGCCGCCACCCTGTGGGAACAGGAGCCCGAGCCGGACGCCCCCGCCCTGACGGCCCTGCTCGGCGCGCCCCGCAGCACGCTGCTGCGGCTGCTGGCCGAGCCCCTGCCGACGGTGGAGCTGGCCCGGCGCCTCGGGGTGACCCCGAGCGCCGTGTCCCAGCACCTGCGCGTGCTGCACGCGACGGGCCTGGTCACCCGCGCCCGCGACGGCCGCCGCGTCCTGTACCGGCGCAGCCCACTGGGGGAGCAGCTGGCCCGGCACGGCACGGCCTGAGCACTCAGCGGCTCGCCGTACCCGAGCGAGCCGCAGCGGACCCCGACGCCGGCACGCTGCGCGAGACGACGCGCATGCCGCCGCCGTCGACGACCCGGACCTGGAGCGAGCCGCATCCGCACCGCGTCCACTCCGTGCGGCCCGTCGCGGTGGTGTGCCGGGACAGCACCTGGAACGGCTCGCCTCCGTCCGGCCAGCCGCAGTGCGGGCAGACGGTGCCGGTGGTGCTGATCATGTCTTGACTCCTCGTACGTCCTGGCTGGTTGTCCGTCGCGACACAGCCAGGGTGCGTCGAAGTCTCCGTACACGTCCAGGTTGACTTTGTGGACGTCATTGTGAAGCTTGAGCTTCATGATTGATCTGCGCCGGCTGCACGTCCTGAGGGCGGTCGCCCACTACGGCACGGTCACCGCGGCCGCCCGGGCCCTGCACTTCACCCCGTCCGCCGCCTCCCAGCAGATCCGGCAGCTCGCCCGCGACCTGGGCGTCGACCTGCTGGAGCCGCAGGGGCGCGGGGTCCGTCTCACTCCGGCCGCCGAGAGCCTGCTGGCGCACGCCGACGCGATCCAGGCCCGCTGGGACCAGGCGGAACTCGATCTGCGGGCGGACCACGGGGCGCCGTCCGGGGTGTTGCGTGTGACGGGCTTCCCCGTGGCCATCTCGGTGCTGCTGGCGCCGATGGCGGCCCGGCTGGGGGAGCGGCACCCGCGGCTGTCCGTACGGATCACCGAGGCGGGCGTCCCGGAGAGCTTCGACCTCCTCTTCGAGGGGGACATCGACCTGGCGATCGTCGAGTCCACCCCGCACAACCCGCCGCTGAGCGACGCGCGGTTCGACCAGCAGCCGTTGCTCGACGACCCGTTCGACCTGGTCGTCCCCGACGGGCACCGGCTGGCCGGACGGTCCCGGGTCCATCTCGCGGAGGCAGCACACGAGGCGTGGATCGCGCCGGTGGAGGAGAGTTCCTGCCGCACGCACGTCCTGTCCGCCTGCGGTGCGGCCGGATTCAGCCCCGGCGTCGTCCATCACACCCTGGACTGGAACGCCGCCGCCCACCTCGTCGCGCACGGGCTCGGCGTCGCCCTCATCCCCCGCCTCGCGCATCTGACGCCCCATCTCCCGATCACCCGGGTGCGCTGCGAGGGCAACCCCCACCGCAAGCTCCTGACCTGCACCCGCGGCGGCGGCCACGCCCGCCCGGCGGTGGCGGCGGCCCTCCAGGAACTACAAGAACTGGCCCCGACCGCTGTCGCCTGAGGCGCTGAGCAACTCAGGGGCGCGGGGATCTGCGCGAACAACCCCCACCCGCGGACGGCGACGGTCAGGCCGGGTGTGCCTGAACCTCCGCCGTCCCTCGGCCGTCCGCCCCGTGCAGCCCCGCCCCTTCACCGCCCGGGCGCCCCCACCCGTAGCGCGTCCATGACGAGGTCCAGCAGGCGGGTGGCGCGTGGTTGCCAGTCGGTGTGGGGGTCGATCGTCCAGAGGCCGCCGATGGTGAGGAAGAGGTCGTCCGCGGTGATGCCCGGGCGGATGGTGCCGGCCTTCTCGTTGGCGCGGAGGAGGAGTTCGGCCGCCTCGGTCAGCGGGGTGTGGGCCGGCTTCGTCCCACACGCGCTGGTGGCCTGGCGGAGCGCGTCGGCCAGGCCGGCCTTCGTCATGGCGAACCGCGCGCAACGGTCCAGCCATTCGCGCAGCGCCTGGTCGGGTTCCCGGCTCTCCAGCAGCGGTGCCGCGGTCTCGGCGACCTGCTGCATCTCGTGCCGGTAGATCTCCATGACGAGCGCCTCACGGCTGGGGAAGTGGCGGTAGAAGGTCCCCTGCCCGACGCCCGCCTTCTTGGCGATCGCGCTCAGCGGAGCGTCCGCCGCGCGCGTCAGTTCCATCAGCGCGACTTCCAGGATGCGCTCGCGGTTGCGTTGCGCGTCCGAGCGCAGAGGAGCGTCCTTCTTCTGCGGCACCTTCTCCGGCACTCGCCCTCCTCGCGGTCCTTGGCCGAAACCCGGCCCTTGTTAAGCGGACAGTTGTCCGTTACGTTTCCGGGTAACGGACAACTGTCCGCTTGCTCCATCGTATCGGCGGGACGCCCGTGCGGACAGCCCGGGACGGCCGTGCCGCGGCAGACCCGCCCCGCATCCTGCACCGCCACGAACCGGCCCCGCCACCCACGACTCCTGCCTGCTGACCTGGCGACGTGAGAAAGAAGGCTTCCATGCCACCATCGACGTCCAGCGACCTCACCCTGTCCGTCAACGGCGAGAAGTACACGCTGACCGTCGATCATCGCACCACCCTGCTCGACGCCCTGCGCGAGCGCCTCGATCTGACCGGCACGAAGAAGGGCTGCGACCAGGGCCAGTGCGGTGCCTGCACGGTCCTGGTCGACGGCCGCCGGGCCGTGTCCTGCCTCCAGCTCGCCGTGGCGGCCGAGGGGCGTGAGATCACCACCATCGAGGGCGTGGCCGAAGGCGATCAACTGCACCCGGTGCAGCAGGCGTTCCTCGACCTCGACGGATTCCAGTGCGGTTACTGCACGCCGGGCCAGATCTGCTCGGCCGTCGCCGTGATCGAGGAGCACGCGGCGGGCTGGCCCAGCGCCGCCACCGACGACATACGGCCCGAGGCGGGGCCGCCACCGCTGACCCCGGAGGAGATCCGGGAGCGGATGAGCGGCAACCTCTGCCGCTGCGGCGCCTACGTGTCGATCGTCCAGGCCGTGGCCCGGGCCGCCGAGACCAAGGGAGCGGCGGCATGAGGGAGTTCGGCTACCAGCGCGCCTATGACGTCTCCGGCGCGGTGGCGCTGCTCGACGGCGACGGGGAAGCCCGTTTCCTGGGCGGCGGTACCAACCTCGTCGACCTGATGAAGACCGGCGTCGAGCGGCCCGCCCGGCTGGTCGACGTCCGCGACCTGCCCCTGAACCGCATCGATCCGACCGGCGACGGCGGGCTGCGCATCGGCGCGACCGTCACCAACAGCGACCTCGCCGCGCACCCCGAAGTCCGCCTCCACTACCCGGCGTTGGCACAGGCGGTGCTGGCCGGCGCCTCCGGGCAGCTGCGCAACATGGCCACCGTCGGCGGGAACCTGCTCCAGCGCACCCGCTGCGGCTACTTCTCCGACATCACCTCCGCCTGCAACAAACGCAACCCCGGCAGCGGCTGCCCCGCCGTCACCGGTGAGCACCACAATCACGCCATCCTGGGCGCCTCCGACCACTGCGTGGCCACACACCCCTCCGACATGGGCGTGGCGCTCGCCGCCTTCGACGCGACCGTGTCCTACGAAACGGCGGACGGCCCCGGTGAGTTGCCGCTCGCCGACTTCTACCTGCCGGTGGGGGAGACGCCGCACCTGGAGACGGCCCTGCCGCCGGGTGCGCTGATCACCGGCGTCACCCTGCCGCCCACCCAGGTGGCCGCCAACTCCCGCTACCGCAAGGTGCGCGAGCGCGCCTCGTACGCCTTCGCCATCGGTTCGATCGCCGCCGCGCTCGACGTCGAGGACGGTGTCGTACGGGATGTCCGCCTGGCCTTCGGAGCGGTCGCCTCCCGCCCCTGGCGGGCCCGCACGGCCGAGCGCGCCCTGCTCGGCGCCCCGGCCGACGCCGAGCACTTCGCGGCCGCCGCGGACGCCGAACTGGCCCAGGCGACCCCGCTGCCCCACAACGGATACAAGGTGACCCTGATGCGCAACCTCGTCGTGGCCGGCTTGAGCGAACTCGCCGAGGAGGCCACCCGATGACCACCGCCGCCCAAGGCTCCGTCGGCACGGCGCACACCCGCGTGGAAGGCCGCGACAAGGTCACCGGAGCGGCCCGCTACGCCGCCGAGATCCCCTTCGCGGAACTCGCCCACGGCTGGCTGGTCCTGTCCACCGTCGCCCGCGGCCGCGTCCGCGCCCTGGACACCGAACCCGTCCTCGCCATGCCCGGTGTGCTCACCGTGCTCCACCACCACAACGCCCCGCGCGTCGACAGCGACTACATCGGCCTGCTGGGCGTCCCGCCGGACCCGAGCGTCGCCCTCTTCCAGCACGACCGGGTGATCCACATGGGCTGGCCGGTGGCGCTGGTCGTCGCCGAGACGTCCGAGCAGGCCAGGGAGGCCGCCGAGGCCCTCGTGGTGACGTACGACCAGGAGCCGCACGACGTCGCGTTCTCCGCCGAGCGGCAGACCGAGGCGTACCCGGTCGACGGCCATGCGCCGGGTGTGATGGAGAAGGGCGACGTGGAGGCCCAACTCGCCTCCTCCGCCGTCGTGGTGGACGCGGAGTACACCACTCCGGAGGAACACCACAACCCGATGGAGCCGCACGCCGCGACGGCCCTGTGGGAGGGCGGCCGGCTCCAGGTCGTCGACTCCAACCAGGGCACCACCTGGGTCGCGGGCGAACTCGCGAACCTGTTCTCCCTCGACCCGGCCTCCGTGCGGGTGCGCTCCGAGCACGTCGGCGGCGGCTTCGGCAGCAAGGGTGCCCGTGCGCACCAGGTGGCCGCCGTGATGGCCGCGACCGTTCTGCGACGCCCGGTCAGGGTCGTCATGACCCGCCGGCAGATGTTCTCGCTCGCCGGCTACCGCAGCCCCACGGTGCAGCGGGTCAGGCTCGGCGCCGACGCGGGCGGGCGCCTGCGCGCCCTGGAGCACCAGTCCCTGAACATGACCTCGTCCGTGCACGAGTTCGTGGAGCCGAGCGCCGTCGCGGGCCGGGCGATGTACGACGCCGACGCGCATCACACGGCCAGCCGGATCGTGCGGCTCGACGTGCCGACCCCGACCTGGATGCGCGCCCCCGGGGAGGCGCCCGGCTCGTTCGCGCTGGAGTCGGCGCTCGACGAGCTCGCCGAGCGGTGCGGCATCGACCCGATCGAGCTGCGCCTGCGCAACGAGCCCGCGGTGGGCCCGGTGTCCGGGCTGCCGTTCAGCAGCCGCAACCTGATCGCCTGCTTCCGGGAAGGCGCCCGCAGGTTCGGCTGGGCGGAGCGCGACCCGCGCCCCGGAGTGCGCCGCGACGGCCGCTGGCTGCTCGGCACCGGCACCGCCGCCGCCTCCTTCCCGGCGGGAGCCATGCCCTCCACGGCCGCCGTCACCGCGGAGGCGGACGGCACCTTCACGGTGGGGATCAACGCCGCGGACATCGGCACCGGCGCCCGGACCGCGCTCACGCTGGTGGCCGCCGACGCGCTGGGAGTCACGACGGACCGCGTCCGGGTGCGCATCGCGGACAGCGACCTGGGTCCGGCGATGATCGCCGGCGGCTCGGCGGGCACCCGCTCCTGGGCATGGGCCGTCACGGCCGCCGCCGACAAGCTGCGGCAGAGCCTCGCGCCGGGCGCCGACATTCCGCCGGAGGGCATCACCGTACGGTCGAACACGGCCGAGGCCATCGGCGCCCTCGCCCAGAAGGAACGGCACTCCTTCGGGGCGCAGTTCGCCGAGGTCGCCGTGGACCCGGCCACCGGCGAGGTCCGGGTGCGCCGCATGCTGGGCATCTTCGCGGCCGGCCGGATCGTCAACCCGCTCACCGCCCGCAACCAGCTCGTCGGCGGCATGATCTGGGGCATCTCGATGGCGCTGCACGAGGAAGCCGTCCGGGACCGGGCCACGGGCGGCGTCTACGGCGCCGACCTCGCCGGCTACCACGTCGCCGCGCACGCCGACATCCCGCACGTCGAGGCCGACTGGGTCGACGACCCCGACCCGGACGACCCGGTCGGCATCAAGGGCATCGGCGAGGTGGGCATCGTGGGCGCCGCCGCGGCGGTCGCCAACGCCGTGTGGCACGCGACCGGCGTCCGCCACCGCCACCTGCCCATCCGCCCGGACCGTGTCCTGACGGCGGGCGGCGATGCTTGACCTCGCCGGGCAGCTGCACGAGTGGATCGAGGAGGGCCGGGACTTCGCCGTCGCCACGGTCGTCGCCGTCGGCGGCAGCGCCCCGCGCCCTCCCGGCGCCGCCCTGGCCGTCTCCGCCGACGGCACGGCCGTCGGCTCGGTCTCCGGAGGGTGTGTGGAGGGCGCGGTGTACGACCTGTGCCTCCAGGCCCTCCAGGACGGCGAGACCCGTGTCGAGCGGTTCGGCTACAGCGACGAGGACGCCTTCGCGGTCGGACTGACCTGCGGCGGAACGATCGACATCATGATCACCCCGTACGACGCCGGCCGGACGGCCCAGGCCGCCGCGCTGTCGGCCGCCGCCCGCGGCGAGCCGGTGGCGCTCGCCCGAGTGGTCCACGGTCCGGCCGGCCTCCTCGGCCGGGCGGTGCTCGTACGACCCGACGGCACGCACGAGGGCGGCCTCGGCGGCCACCCCGGCCTGGACCGCACGGCGATCGCCCAGGCCGGCGCCCTGCTCGCCGACGGCCGCACCGGCACGGTCGAGGTCTCCGCGAACGGAGCGAGATGGGGGTCCCCCCGGACGGAGTCTGGGGGAGGCTCGCACTGCCCGGGCGGTCTCACCCTGCTCGTCGAGTCGGCCGTCCCCGCGCCCCGCATGATCGTCTTCGGGGCGATCGACTTCTCCGCCGCCCTCGTACGGGCGGGCAAGTTCCTCGGCTACCACGTCACCGTGTGCGACGCCCGCCCCGTCTTCGCGACCCGGGTCCGCTTCCCCGAGGCCGACGAGATCGTCGTCGACTGGCCCCACCGCTACCTGCGGCGGACGGACACCGACGCGCGGACCGTCCTGTGCGTGCTCACCCACGACGCCAAGTTCGACATCCCCCTGCTGGCCGAAGCCCTGCGGCTGCCCGTCGCCTACGTCGGCGCCATGGGCTCCCGCCGCACCCACGAGGACCGCGACCGGCGGCTTCGGGAGGCGGGCGTGAGCGAGCGCGAGCTGGCCCGGCTCAGGTCACCCATCGGGCTCGACCTGGGCGCCCGTACGCCCGAGGAGACCGCCCTGTCCATCGCGGCGGAGATCATCGCCGCGAGGCACGGCGGCACGGGCCGGCCGCTCACCGGATCGGACACTCCGATCCACCGGGACGAGCGGGCGCCCGGGCAGCTGCCGCAACCGGTCTGAGCGACGACACGCCGGAGGGGCCGCGGCCGGTGACGGCCTCGGCCCCTCCGCGGCACCGCGCGAGAGCGGATCAGGCAGCGGCCTGCTCCGTGGCGTCGCCGTGCAGACGGGCGATGACCTCGGTCAGCTGCGCGGCGACCTCGGCGTCGTCGGCCGGGTGCGTCTCGGCGAAGCGGGTCATCGAGCCGGGGATGGACAGCTTGACGTCCTCCAGCACCTTGCCGCCGGCCACGCCCACGGACTTGCGGGTCTCGTCGTGCGCCCAGACGCCGCCGTACTGGCCGAACGCGGTGCCGACCACGGCGACCGGCTTGCCGCTGAGGGCGCCGGCACCGTACGGGCGGGACAGCCAGTCGATGGCGTTCTTCAGGACGGCCGGGATGGTGCCGTTGTACTCGGGCGTGAACAGGATCAGGGCGTCGGCGGCGGAGGCGGCCTCACGCAGCCGGGCGGCGGCGGCCGGAACGGTGCCCTCCACGTCGATGTCCTCGTTGTAGAAGGGGATCTCGGCCAGCCCCTCGAACAGCTCCACCTCGGCACCCTCGGGTGCGAGCTTGACGGCGGCCTCGGCGAGCTGGCGATTGTGCGAACCGGCACGAAGGCTGCCGACGAGCGCGAGGATGCGAACAGACATGCTGACTCCCACGTAGTGAAGAACGGCTCCGAAACACTGCCGTAACGATCCGGACCGGGGTCCGTTTAATGTTCTAGCATCTTAAACGGACCCCGGTCCAGTTCTGTTCCCGATGCTTTACGCTGGCTTCATGTCCACCCTCCCGCCGCCCTTCCCGACGCCCCAGGAGTCCGTCGACCACCCCGAGCTGCTCCAGCTCGGCACCGTCCTGGAGCCCGACGCGCCCTGCCTGCGGGCCGACGCCGCGCGCAACCGGGCCCGGCTGCTGGAGGCCGCCGCGCGGCTGGTGGCGGAGCGCGGCGCGGACGCCGTCACGATGGAGGCGGTGGCCGCCGAGGCCCGTGTGGGCAAGGGCACGGTCTTCCGCCGGTTCGGCGACCGCACCGGTCTGCTGGCGGCGCTGCTCGATCACTCCGAGAAGAAGTTCCAGGCCGCCTTCCTCACCGGGCCGCCCCCGCTCGGCCCCGGAGCGCCACCAGTGGAGCGGCTGCGGGCGTTCGGCTGCGCGATGCTGCGCCGCTCCACCGACGAACTGGAGCTGCAACTGGCTGCCGAGCCGGGCGCCAGCCGCCGCTTCACCACCCCGCCCCGCCGGGTGCTGCGCCACCACGTGGCCATGCTGCTGCGACAGGTCGTCCCGAAAGCGGACTGCGAACTGCTCTCCCACACCCTGATGGGCCAGCTCGACCCGGCCCTGATCCACCATCTGACCCGGCAGTGCGGGACACCCCTGGCCCGTCTGGAAAACGCCTGGGTCGACCTCGTCGACCGGGTGACGGGCACGGCCACGGGCGGCTGAGTGCGCGTGCGGGGCCCCGTGACCGCTCACGGCTCCCTCACAACTCCCCCGCCTGAGAGGCGCATTGGGGCTTCTGCCAAGATGCCGTACGTCATGGTGCAGATACCGAAAACGCCCGCGCCCCCGCCCCCCGCACCGTCGCGCTCCGTGCCCACGAGCGCCGACGTGGCCCGCCTGGCCGGCGTCTCGCGCGCGACCGTCTCCTACGTCCTCAACAACACCAGCGCCGTACGGATCAGCGAGCCCACCCGCCACCGGGTCCACGAGGCCGCGAAGGAACTCGGGTACGTCCCGCACGCGGCGGCCCGCACCCTGCGCGCCGGGCACAGCCGTATGGTCCTGATCCCCGCCCCGACCTTCCCCGTCGGCCCGCTCTACAACCGGTTCCTCACCGACCTCCAGGGTGCGCTCGGCAGCCTGGACTACACGGTCGTGCAGTACGGCACCGGCGGCCCGCACGGCGACGAAGCCGCCCGCGCCTGGGCGGAGTTGCGGCCCGTGGCCGTGCTCGTGCCCGGTTCCGGGCTCGGCCCGCGCGGAGCGGCGGTGCTCAAGCGGTCGGGGGCGCGGGCCGTGGTCACCCTCGGCCCCGAGACCATCGAGGGCGCGCACGCCCTGCTCATGGACCACGACGTGGTCGGCCACAGCGCCGGCTCTCACCTCCACGACCGCGGCAGGCGCCGCATCGGCGTCGTCGTCCCGCAGGAACCCGGCCTCGAGGCGTTCTCCGCGCCCCGGCTCGACGGGGTGCGCCAGTCCCTGCGGGGCACCGACGCCACCGTGACCGAACTGCCCCTCGCGTACGACGAGCAGGCCGCAGCGCGGCTCGCCGCCCGCTGGCGCGGTCTCGGTCTGGACGCCGTGTTCACCTACAACGACGAGTACGCGATGCTGCTCATGCGGGCCCTGCAGGACGAGGGCATCCGCATCCCCGAGGAGACGGCCGTGATCGGCGCCGACGATCTGATGCTCGGCCGGCTGCTGCGGCCGCGGCTCAGTACGGTCCGCCTGGAACTGCCCTCCGGCCGTGAACTCGCCGAACTGGTCGACCGCGCCGTGCGCAATCCCGGGACCGAGCCCGAGACGCACAAGGTGCTGGGCGCCACGGTGCTGCACCGCGAGTCGAGTTGACCCGGCTCCGTGGCGGTTGGTCCGGATGGCGCGGCCGGAACAGAGGGCGATCGGCCGCTCGCCGTCCTGCGGCATGACTAAGATGTTGCATGCTCAACAAAATCGGGGCGCGTACGAACGCGGGCCGTCGGCACGCACGGCCGCGGCCCGGTCGGTGTGTCCCGCCCTATGACCGCCGAACCGGCCGCATACGCACGGGAGTTGCGCCCACCCCGTCAGCCGGTGACCGATCGATCGGAGAGCCGTCATGCCGTTGCTCGACACCAGGACCTGGCAGTCCCAGACCCTGACGGGGCCCGGGTACACCGTCACCGAGCCCGCCACCGGCCAAGCCCTCGGCAGCCTCGCCCTCGCCACCCCCGAGGACGTCGGCGCCGCCGCCGGGAGGGCCGCCGCCGCCCAGCGCGAGTGGGCCCGCGCCCCGCACTTCGCCCGGGCCGCCGTGCTCCGCAGGGCCGGCGACCTGTTCACGGCCCACGCCACCGAACTGCGCGAGTGGCTCGTCCGCGAATCCGGATCCGTCCCCGGCAAGGCCGACTTCGAACTGCACGTCGCCGCCCAGGAATGCTACGAGGCCGCCGCGCTCGCCTCCCGCCCGGCCGGCCAGGTCCTGCCCAGCGAGGCGCCGCGCCTGTCGTACACGCGCCGCGTCCCGGCCGGTGTGGTGGGCGTGATCTCCCCGTTCAACGCCCCGCTGATCCTGTCCATCCGCTCCGTCGCACCGGCTCTGGCCCTCGGCAACGCGGTCGTCCTGAAGCCCGACCCGCGCACCGCCGTGTGCGGAGGGCTGTCCCTCGCCGCGGTCTTCGCCGCCGCGGGCCTGCCTCAGGACCTGCTGCACGTGCTCCCCGGCGGCCCCGACGCCGGACAGGCCCTGGTCGCCGACCCGCGCGTGCCGGTCATCTCCTTCACCGGCTCCACCCCCGCCGGGCGGGCCGTGGGCGAGGCCGCCGGCCGCCACCTCAAGCGGGCCCACCTGGAACTCGGCGGCAACTCGGCCATGATCGTGCTGCCCGACGCCGACCTCGACGCGGTGATCTCCACCGCCGCCTGGGGCTCGTTCTTCCACCAGGGCCAGATCTGCATGACGACCGGACGCCACCTCGTGCACGCGTCCCTGTACGACGAGTACGTCGAGCGGCTCGCCGCCAAGGCGGACTCACTCGCCGTCGGCGACCCGTACCGCGAACAGGTCCACCTCGGCCCGATCATCGACTCGGGCCAACTGGCCAAGATCAGCGGCCTGGTCGAGTCCAGCAAGGCCGCGGGCGCCAAGCTCGCCGCGGGCGGCACCCACGACCGGCTCTTCTACCGGCCCACGGTCCTCGCCCACGTCGACGACCACACCCCGGCGTACGCGGAGGAGGTCTTCGGCCCCGTCGCGCCCGTACGCTCCTTCACCACCGCCGACGAGGCGGCGGCCCTGGCCGCACAGAGCCCCTTCGGACTCTCCCTGGGCATCATCACCCGCGACACGGCCCGCGGCCTGGACCTCGCCGAGCGCATACCGACCGGCATCGTCCACATCAACGACCAGACCGTCAACGACGAGGCCGTGGCGCCCTTCGGTGGAGTGGCCGCCTCCGGCACCGGCGCCCGCTTCGGCGGCGAGGCCAACCTGGAGGCCTTCACCGAACTGCGCTGGACGACGGTACGCGGAGACGTGGCTCCGTACCCGTTCTAGGGTCCTAGCCGGCCTGCTGGCTCTCCTGGGCCTGCTGCTCGGCGACCGCCTTGCGGACCTCGTCCATGTCGAGGTTCCGGGCCTGCCCGATGACGTCCGTCAGGGCGGCCTCGGGCAGGGCGCCCGGCTGGGCGAACACGGCGACCTGGTCACGGACGATCATCAGCGTGGGAATCGACTGGATACCGAAGGCCGCGGCCAGCTCCGGCTGCGCCTCGGTGTCCACCTTGCCGAACACGAGGTCCGGGTTCTCCTCCGCCGCCTTCTCGTAGACCGGCGCGAACTGCTTGCACGGCCCGCACCAGGACGCCCAGAAGTCGATCAGGACGAACTCGTTGTCCGTGACCGTCTGGTCGAAGTTCTCCTTGGTGAGCTCCACGGTGCTGCTCATGGCGTCAATCCCTCTTCCTGATGTGGGTCAAGCCGTCGGCACAACACGGCCGACCTGGTACGTATTCCGCGCCCCTACCCGTGTGGCCGGCGCGCACACCACCCACCAGACTGACCCCATGACGGAAACGGAAACCAACGCGTACGACGTCGTGGTGCTCGGGGCCGGGCCCGTGGGGGAGAACGTCGCCGACCGCACCCGCGCGGCCGGTCTGACCACCGCGGTCGTGGAGAGCGAACTGGTCGGCGGCGAGTGCTCGTACTGGGCGTGCATGCCCAGCAAGGCCCTGCTGCGGCCGGTCATCGCCCGCGCGGACGCCCGCCGCGTGCCGGGCCTGAGCCAGTCGGTGCAGGGCCCCCTCGACGCCCCCGCGGTCCTCGCCCACCGGGACTACTACACCTCGAACTGGAAGGACGACGGGCAGGTCGGATGGCTCGACAGCATCGGCGCCGACCTGTACCGCGGACACGGCCGCCTCACCGGCCCGCGCACGGTGACGGTCACCGGCCCGGACGGTGGTGAACGCGTCCTGACCGCTCGGCACGCCGTCGCCGTCTGCACCGGCAGCCGCGCCGCCCTGCCCGGGCTGCCCGGGCTCGACGAGGTCCGGCCGTGGACCAGCCGGGAGGCCACCAGCGCCAAGAACGTGCCCGGCCGCCTGGTCGTCGTCGGCGGCGGTGTCGTCGCCGCCGAGATGGCCACCGTCTGGCAGGCCCTCGGCTCGAAGGTCACCATGCTGGTGCGCGGCAAGGGCCTGCTCGCCCGGATGGAGCCCTTCGCCGGAGAACTCGTCGCCGAGGCGCTCACCGAGGCCGGCGCCGACGTCCGCACCGGCACGTCGGTGGAATCGGTGACCCGCGAGAACGGCAGCGTGGTCGCCGTCACGGACAACGGCGACCGCGTCGAGGCCGACGAGATCCTCTTCGCGACCGGCCGCGCACCCCGAACCGACGACCTCGGCCTGGAGACGATCGGCCTGGAACCCGGCACCTGGCTCGACGTCGACGACAGCCTCCGCGTCACCGGCCATGACTGGCTCTACGCGGTCGGCGACGTCAACCAGCGCGCCCTCCTCACCCACCAGGGCAAGTACCAGGCCCGCATCGCGGGCGCGGCCATCGCCGCGCGGGCCGGCGGCGAGACCCTCCTCGCCGAGCCGTGGGGCGCCCATGCCGCGACCGCCGACCACGCCGCCGTCCCCCAGGTCGTCTTCACCGACCCGGAGGCGGCGGCCGTCGGCCTGTCACTCGCCGAGGCCGAGCAGGCAGGGCACCGGGTGAAGGCCGTCGACGTGGACCTGTCCACCGTCGCGGGCGCGGGCCTGTACGCCGACGGCTACAAGGGCCGCGCCCGCATGGTCGTGGACCTCGAGGACGAGATCCTGCGCGGGGTGACCCTCGTCGGCCCCGGCGTCAGCGAGCTCATCCACTCCGCCACGATCGCCGTCGCCGGTCAGGTCCCCGTCGGCCGCCTGTGGCACGCCGTCCCCTCGTACCCGACGATCAGCGAGGTGTGGCTGCGGCTGCTGGAGGCCTACCGCGACGCCTGACCTCAGGCTCCCGTGACCCCGGGGCTGTCCCGCCAGGCGCGGGACAGCCCCGGGCATCCGGTGATCGACCGGGAACCGGCATGATCAGGCGTGCGCGGGCACCACCAGCTCCCGGTACTCGTCGCTCCACAGGTCCTCCTCCGCCTCCGGCAGCAGCAGCACCTGGTCCGGCCGCAACGCGTCGACGGCGCCCTCGTCGTGCGTGACCATGACGATCGCGCCCGGGTACCTGCCCACCGCGGCCAGAACCTCGGCACGGGAGGCCGGATCGAGGTGGTTGGTGGGCTCGTCGAGGAGCAGCACGTTCGCGCCCGAGTGCACCAGGCCCGCCAGGGCGAGCCGGGTCTTCTCGCCGCCGGAGAGGACACCGACGCGCTTGCCGGCGTCGTCGCCGGAGAACAGGAACGAGCCCAGGACCTGGCGGACTTCGCCGTCGGCGAGGTGCGGGGCGGCACCTGCCAGATGCTCACGCACCGTCAGTTCCGGGTCCAGCGTGTCGTGTTCCTGGGCGAAGTAGCCGAGGCGCAGCCCGTGCCCGTGGACCACCCGGCCGCCGTCCGGCGTGTCCTGCCCGGCGAGGATCCGCAACAGGGTTGTCTTTCCAGCGCCGTTGGGCCCGAGCACCACCAGGCGGCTGCCCCGGTCGACGGCGAGGTCGACGCCCCGCAGGACCTGCTGACCGCCGTACGACCTGGTCAGGCTGACCGCGCCGAGCGGGATCCGGCCACAGGGCGCCGGCTCGGGCAGCCGGATCCTGGCCGTCTTCTCGGCGCGCCGGGCCGGTTCGAGGTCCGCGAGCATCCGGTCGGCGCGGCGGGCCATGTTCCGCGCGGCCACCGCGGTCGCGACCCGGGCCCGCATCTTGTCGGCCTGGGCGTGCAACGCCGCCGCCTTGCGCTCGGCGTTCGCCCGCTCGCGGGCCCGTCGCCGCTCGTCGGCGTCCCGCTGGGCCAGATACTCGTCCCAGCCGGTGTTGTGGACATCGAGCGCGGCCCGTCCCGGGTCCAGGTGGAACACCCGGTTCACGGTGCCGGCCAGCAGGGACGTGTCGTGGCTGATCATCACGAGTCCGCCCTGGTGGCCGGAGAGGAACCCGCGCAGCCAGGCGACCGAGTCCGAGTCCAGATGGTTCGTCGGCTCGTCCAGCAGCAGCGTGCCGTGCCCGGCGAACAGGATGCGGGCCAGCTCGACGCGCCGTCGCTGACCACCCGACAGGGCGCTCAGCGGCCGGTCCATCAGCCCCGCCGGCAGTCCGACCCCGCCGGCGACCCGGGCGGCCTCCGCCTCGGCCGCGTATCCGCCGCGCGCCTGGAACTCGGCCTCCGCCCGTACGTAGGCGTTCATCGACCGCTCCGTTCCGTCGGCCATCGCGGCCTCGGCGCGGCGCAGCGCCCGTACGGCGTGGTCCAGGCCGCGCGCGGACAGGATCCGGTCGGTGACGGTGACCGACTGGTCGGCCGCGCGCGACTCCTGCGGGAGATGGCCGACGTCACCGGTGCGGGCGACGGTCCCGGCGGCGGGCCGCAAGGCACCCGCCAGGGTGTGCAACAGGGTCGTTTTTCCCGCGCCGTTGCGGCCGACCAGGCCGATGCGGTCGCCGGGGGAGACGTGGAAGGAGACGCCGGACAGCAGCAGACGCGCGCCCACGCGCACGTCGACGTCACGAACGGTGATCATGAGGAAACGCTCCGAACAAGCAAGAGGACACACGGGTGGCGTGGAAGCGGGTCCTGTTGCTAGGAGATTCGGGGCGTAGACATGGACGTCACGGTAACGGAGGCGCCCCGCCGGGCGCCTCTCGTTTTTTCCCTGCTCTACGGCAGCTCGAAGCCGAGTGCCCGCGCGGCCTCCTCCGGCGTCGGCTGAGCCCAGCGCTGCGTCACCGCCTGGTTGGACGACAGCGAACGCGTCTCGGCCCGGTCCAGATACAGAACCCCGTCGAGATGGTCCGTCTCGTGCTGCACGATCCGCGCCGGCCAGCCCGTGAACACCTCGTCCAGCGCGTGCCCGTGCTCGTCCTGCCCGGTCAGCCGCACCTCGGCGGGCCGCGCCACCACCGCCTGCCAGCCCGGCATGCTCAGGCAGCCCTCGAAGAACGCGGCCCGCGCGCGGCCGACGGGCTCGTAGGCGGGATTGACCAGCACCCGGAACGGCTGCGGCACCCGCCCGCGCGCCCGCCGCACCTCCTCCGGCACCGGCGCCGGATCCTCGAGCACCGCGATCCGCAGCTCCACACCGACCTGCGGCGCCGCCAAACCCACCCCGGGCGCCGCGCGCATGGTGACCCGCAGGGCCTCGACGAACCGGGCCAGCAGCGCGGGCCCCAGCTGACC
The DNA here is from genome assembly GCF_014205255.1 of Streptomyces caelestis. Classification (GTDB taxonomy): domain Bacteria; phylum Actinomycetota; class Actinomycetes; order Streptomycetales; family Streptomycetaceae; genus Streptomyces; species Streptomyces caelestis. The sequence goes on from NZ_JACHNE010000001.1 coordinate 8,159,462, forward strand.
GTCGTACGGCTCGGTGCCGCGGCGCAGCACCGGATCGCCGGCCGCCACGATGGTCAACGGGCCGCCGTCGGCGAGGAGTTCCTCGACCCGCTCGGCCAGGGGTGCGCGATCGCTCGGAGTTCCCATCGCGTCAGGATGACACGACACCCTCCCTCTTCACGTGACGCACGTCACACACCTCCTCCGGGAACTGGACACCCGGCCGAACCGACTACTGCACCGCCACGGCCGACGACACCGCGACGGCCAAGAAGACGTCCCCCGGAGAAGCCCGCCGATGACCACCGCTCCCTCGACCACCACGGACGAGGCCCCGCGACCCACCCCGGCACCGTCGAAGAACAGCTGGGCCCCGCTGCGTCCGCTGATCCTCCGCCTGCACTTCTACGCCGGGGTGCTGGTGGCGCCGTTCCTCCTGGTCGCCGCCGTCACCGGTCTGCTGTACGCCGCCTCCTTCCAGGCCGAGAAGATCGTGTACGACCACGAACTGACCGTCCCCGCAGGCGAGCGGAAGCTGCCGATCGGCGAGCAGGTGGCCGCCGCCCGCAAGGCCCACCCCGAGGGCACGGTCTCGGCCGTGCGCCCCTCACCCGAGGCGGACGCGACGACCAGGGTGCTGCTGTCCGGTGTCCCGGGCGTCGACGAGGGGCACACGCTCGCCGTGTTCGTCGATCCGTACACGGCGAAGGTGCGCGGCTCCCTCGAACAGTACGGCTCGACCGGCGCGCTGCCGCTGCGCACCTGGATCGACGAGCTCCACCGGGACCTGCACCTGGGCGAGTCGGGCCGGCTGTACAGCGAACTGGCGGCCAGCTGGCTGTGGGTGATCTCGGGCGGCGGACTGGTGCTGTGGTTCTCCCGCCGCCGTGCCCTGCGCAAGGTGCGGGGCACGAGCGGGCGGCGCCGCACCCTCGGACTGCACGGCAGTGTCGGCGTGTGGGCGGCGGCCGGGTTCTTCTTCCTCTCGGCGACCGGTCTGACCTGGTCGGCCCACGCCGGGGCCACCATCGACGAGTTGCGGACCTCGCTGGGCCAGGCCACCCCGTCGGTGTCGGCGTCGGCGGGCGGTGAACACTCCGGCCACGGATCCGCCGCCGGGCGGGCCGGAGACGCCGCGCACGGGGTGGGTCTGGACAAGGTCCTGGCCGCGGCCCGGTCCGAGGGTCTGGGGGACCCGGTGGAGATCGTGCCGCCGGCGGACGCGAAGTCGGCGTACGTCGTCAAGCAGGTACAGCGCAGCTGGCCCGAGAAGCAGGACTCCGTCGCGATCGACCCGGCGAGCGGAGAGGTCATGGACGTGCTGCGGTTCGCCGACCACCCGGTGCTCGCGAAGCTCACCCGGTGGGGCATCGACCTGCACACCGGCATCCTGTTCGGCCTGGCCAACCAGATCGCCCTGATGCTGCTCGCGCTCTGTCTGATCCTGCTGATCGTCTGGGGCTACCGCATGTGGTGGCAGCGCGGCCGCGGCACCGCCTTCGGCCGCCCGATCCCACGCGGCGCCTGGCAGCAGGTGCCCCCACAGATCCTCGTACCGCTGCTGGCGGGGATCGCCGTACTCGGCTACTTCCTGCCCCTGTTCGGCATCCCGCTGGCTGCCTTCCTGGCCGTCGACATCCTGCTGGGCGAGATCGCCTACCGGCGGGGACGGCGGACGTACGGAGCCGGGACGCCGGCGCAGTAGGGGAGACCCGCCGACGCACAGGTGCCCGGCTCCCCACGGAGCCGGGCACCTTCGCGCAGGTCACGGTCAGCGCTGCTCGAAGTCACCCGCGAGCGCCGAGGCGATCCGCAGATGCGACTCCGCCTCCTCGTGCCGGTTCTGCCGCTGGAGCGTGCGGCCGAGCATCAGCCGGGCGTAGTGCTCGACCGGGTCCTGCTCGACGATCGTCCGCAACTCCGCCTCCGCGCGCCGCAGTTGGGCCGAGTGATAGTAGGAGCGCGCCAGCAGCAGCCGCGGCCCGGTCTGCTCGGGCACCTCCTCGACCAGCCCGCCCAGGACGCGCGCGGCGGCGGCGTAGTCCTTGGCGTCGAAGAACATCTGCGCGCGCTCCCAGCGCTCCGCCGGTGTCCCGTGGGCGTAGTACGTCGTGTCGTAGGTCGTGTTCACTCGTGCCTCCTTCGAGGCCGACAACCGAACGACTTGGTTCAATATTCCACTACTGCTTCCTCTGTCGATTCTCCTACGGATACGGGCGGCTACTCGGGCAGGGCGGCCAGCTCGGCATCGGCCCGCTCGGTGATCAGACTCAGCACCCGGCCGGCGACGGCCAGGTCCTCCTCCGGGATGCCGGCGTAGATCCGGGCGGAGAGGGGCGCCGTCTCGCCGGCCGTCCTGGCGTACAGCTCCCGTCCGGCGTCCGTGATCCGCACGTCCGCCCCTTCGGCCGGGGTCAGCAACCGCGCGGCGATCAGTTCGTCGATCACACCCTGCACTTCCGCCGGGTCGTTCTTCAGCGCGCCGACGACACCGTCGACGAGCTGTTCGCGCTCGACCGGGCCGTCGGCGACGGCGGCGAGCCGGAGGGTGACGGACTGCCGGAAGGTGACGCCGTGCCGGGCCAGTACGTGCTCCAAGCACCGCGCGGCCGGCGTAGGGGGCCAGGCGATGACGCGGGGCGGGCGCCTTGATCGCCCGCCCGGTGACCTCGCGGCCCTGCTCGGTGAGCGCGAGCTGTACCGCGCGCGGGTCGTCCGGGTCCCGGGTGCGCTCCAGCAGACCGGCGGCCTCCGGCGCACGCGCGAGCTTCGACACGTAGAGTCGCTCGCGGCCCACGGCCCACGGCCCACGGCCCACGGCCCGCGGCCCACGGCTGCGCGACGGCGTTGTCGCAGTCCGGTGTGGTCGGCGAGGCGACGCTGACTGGGCCGCTCGCCGGAGCGCTGCATGCCGTGCACCTGCGGCACGGCCCGAACGACGCGCTGACGCGGGCCCTTCCGTCGGACTAGGTTGTGCGCCATGAGCAATCTTGAGCGCGAGGCGGCTCCCTCCCTGTGCGGTGGCCGCGGCTTCGTCGTGGCGGAGCCGGTTCGCGAACTCCTCAGTCCTCGCCACGTCAAGCTGGGCGAGTCCAGCGAGGTCCGCAGGCTGCTGCCCAACCTCGGCCGCCGAATGGTCGGCGCATGGTGCTTCGTCGACCACTACGGCCCCGACGACATCGCCGACGAGCCCGGCATGCAGGTGCCGCCGCACCCCCACATGGGCCTCCAGACGGTGAGCTGGCTGCACGAGGGGGAGGTGCTGCACCGCGATTCCACCGGCAGTCTCCAGACGATCCGGCCGCGCGAACTGGGCCTGATGACCTCCGGCCGGGCGATCAGCCACTCCGAGGAGAGCCCTCGCTCGCACGCCCGATTCCTGCACGGCGCGCAACTGTGGGTCGCGCTCCCCGACGGCCACCGCCACACCGACCCGCGCTTCGAACACCACGCCGACCTGCCGGTCGTCACCGCACCCGGCGTCAAGGCGACACTGATCCTCGGCGACCTCGACGGCGCGACCTCGCCCGGCACGGCGTACACCCCGATCGTCGGCGCCGACCTGGCCCTCACTCGAGGCGCGGACGTACGCCTCCCGCTGGAGCCGGACTTCGAGTACGCCGTCCTGTCCATGTCCGGCGAGGCCCACGTGGACGGCGTCCCGCTCCTGCCCGGCTCGATGCTCTACCTCGGCTGCGGCCGCAGTGAGTTGCCGCTGCGGGCGGAGTCGGACGCGGGCCTGATGCTCCTGGGCGGCGAACCGTTCGAGGAAGAACTGATCATGTTCTGGAACTGGATCGGACGGTCGCAGGAAGAGATCGTACAGGCGCGCAAGGACTGGATGGAAGGGACTCGGTTCGGCGAGGTGAAGGGGTACGACGGTGATCCGCTAGCCGCTCCGGAGCTGCCGCCGGTGCCGTTGAAGCCGCGAGGAAGAGTGCGCTGACCTGCTGGAATTCCCGCGGGTCGGTGGCTGCTGAGTGGGCGGCTGGGCATTGTTGGCCGCTTTTCGACCGCTCGCCGGTCGGCGGCCGAGCGTGTCGCTTGCTCGGGTCGGCGGGGTCGGCGATTCCACGGTGTGGCTGTCTGCGGGCAGCTGCGGCAGGACTCTTGCTGATCTGATGCTGACTTTGCTGACGCTCAGTCAGGTGAGATGGAGAAGCTCTTCTCGCAGCTCCGCACCTTGCGTCGATCTTTGCAAGTTCGGGCGCGGCGCGACGAATGCTGACCCGGCGGGCGGCCAAACCGGGTGTTGGCGCGGGACAGTGATGCTCGCGCTATGGCTTTGTTGGGAGTCGACAAGATTCGGTGCCGCTGTCGGCAGCGGCGCTCTGCTCGGTCGTCTACGCCAGCGGACAGCAGTTCGTTGTCCGTTGACAGCGAAGTCAGTCGGACGGACGGCGCTGACCTGCATGGACTGGATTGGGTGGTAAAGCGGCGCAGGGGTCAAGGTCTCCGCGTCGTCGACTGCCGCAGGGATAAATGGATACGCGTTCCCGGTTTCTGACGCACGGTGATGCGCGCGGTCGTCCCCGTCTGTGGGCGTTGACCGCGTACGTCGTGTCCTGGGGTGTGGCCGTGCTCGTTCAGCTTCTGATGCCTCAGGTACCGGAGGGCGAGCCCTGGGCAGGGAGGTCCGCAACCGGGATGATGAGCGAGCTGGACACGGCGATCGCCCATGGGGAGTGACAGCTGATGAGAGCGTGTGTGGTCGGGGCCGGCCCCGGGGGAATCGTCACCGCCAAGGTGCTGCTGGAGAACGGCTTCGACGTCACGGTCTTCGACAAGTACCAGCAGGTCGGCGGGATCTGGTCAGCAGAAGGCTGCTACGACGGGCTGGCCAACCAGTCCGCGCTCCGCATCTTCGAGTTCGCGGACCTGCCCAACCGCTTGCATTTCGTCAGCGCGGTGGACACGCAACGCTACCTGGAGAACTACGCCGAGATCTTCGGTGTACTGGACCGCGTCCGGCCCGGTACCGAGGTGATCTCCATCCGGCCGGTGGAGGGGCCCGGGCGGGTGGGCGCCTCCGGCTGGTCGGTCGACTCCCGGCCCACCGGGGACAAGGCGGCGGACGTTCATCGCGAGACTTTCGACTATGTCGTTGTCGCCAGTGGGGCTCATCATCATGCCCAACTGCCCGAGCTGCCCGGGCGTGAGTCGTTCCGCGGGACCGTGCTGCACTCCAATGAGGTGCGGTCCGGGACATTCGCCGGCCGGCGCGTGGTCGTCGTGGGCGGCGGCAAGTCCGCATTGGACTTGATCACCCGCGCCGCACACGAGGCGGCCTCGGCCACGATCGTGCAGCGAAAGGTGAACTGGATGATCCCCGAGCGGTTCCTGCTCGGTCTGGTCAACTACAAGTGGATCCTGTTCACCCGGCTCGGTGAGGCGCTCCTGCCCCGCTACCACGATCCGGCCTGCGTCCGTCCGATCGACCGCATCGACGAGCGGGTCAAGCGGGCTCTGTGGTGGCTCATCACCCGCGACGTGCTGCTTTCCACCGGGCTGTACCGGCTTCCGAGGCAGCTGCGGCCCGCTCACGCGCTCCCCTTCCATCTGGCCCACGCGGGAGTGATGCCGCGCGGCTACGTGCGGGCCGTCCGCCGCGGCCTGATCGCCCCCAAGGTCAGTGCCGTCGAGGCGTATACCGACAAGGGGCTCCGACTGGCGACCGGCGAGGAAGTGGCGGCAGACGTCATCGTGTTCGCCACAGGGCACCACAAAGTCTTCCCGTTCCTGGACTCGAGCGTGCGCGTGCACGATGACGACGGGCGGCTGCGGCTCTACCGCGGCATCGTGCCACCCGGCGCCGACCGGCTCGGGTTCGTCGGTTTCCGGCAGGTCTTCAACAACATCATGGGCGTGGAACTCACCGCGCACTGGCTGACCAGCCATTTCCGGGCGACGCTGCGCACCACCCCCGACGAGCAGGGGATGCGGGAGGCCATCGACGCTCGCCTGGCCTGGCAGGAGCAGGTACTGCCAGGCTCCGGCGGCTACGACTTCGGCCCCTACGACATCCACTGCGCGGACGAACTCCTGCACGACATGGGGTTGCCATCCCGCCGCGCCGGCAACCTGCTGGCCGAATACCTGCTTCCCGGCGGAGTGGCACACCGCTACGCGGGCCTGACTCGATCGAGTTCGGCGAAATGAATGCAGAGCCGGCTTCCGCCGCGGTCATCGCGCGTCCGCCCGAGGACAGCACGTCCGCCTCGATCGTCTCCGGGCCGCGCGAATTGGTCGCCTTTACCTCGTGCCCGGCAGCGCTCAACCGCCTGGTCAGCGTCTTGCCGATGTTCCCGGTGCCGAGAATGCCGATCTTCATGGTGAAACTCCTTGTCCGGAACGGAACCCCGGTGTCGGTGACCGGGGTTCCGGGGCTGGGTCTCTGCGGCGCGACCGGGGCTGCGGCGGACCGCGGACGCGGTGGTGTCAGTGGGTGATGGCGGCCTCGTTCGAAGTGAGAGCGCCGTTCTTCGTGTTCGTCGTGTGTGTTCGCGGCGTGCCGACGCTGCCGCTCTCGTGCCGTTGCGTGCACGAGAGCCGCGTCGGGTGACTCAGCGGTGGGCGCAGCATGATGCCGGCGTTGTTGACCAGGACGTTCAGCCCCGGGTGGCTCGCCGCCACGGTCTCGCGGGCCCGGGCGATCGAGTCGGGGTCCGCGACATCGAGGACGAGCGCGTCGATGCCCGGGTGCTCGGCCGTGATCTCGTCGAGGAGTTCCTTGCGCCGGCCGGCGACGACCACCTTGTTGCCGGCCTCGTGCAGACGCAGGGCCAGACCGAGGCCGATGCCCGAGGTCCCGCCAGTGATCAGGATCGTGTTGCCGGTCATCTTCATGGGGGTCTCGCTCCTTCGGTACGGCGGGCCGGTGTGCGCCCGCAGCCTCGACCGTAGGGGCGCCCGCGCAGGGGCGGGAGAGGACGGTTTATCCATGGATCGGCGGTCTCTGCCTCGTGAAGAGAACGCCGGCCGTCGGGCTGGGTCCTGCAGAAGCTGGACGGCGGCCGCGGTCCCGGCCGGGGCGTCATCCACGCCGTCGACTGCGAGGAAGCACCCGCCGGGGCACCGAAGCTGACCCTGGACAAGGCGCTGGACGCCGCGGAGCATCCCGCGCGCCCTCGGACGTCCCTGAGTCGCGGTTTCGTCGCCCCGCCCGGGACGCCTACGCAATCGGCGCACGCGGCCGGGGCCACGCCAGAGCCGTCAACAGTATCCTGGCGATCACGGAAGCGATGGCACACTGATGGGCTCAACTCGCCCATCGCGCCCGGGAGATCACCTGATGAACGCCACCCCCGCCGCCGACGGCCAGGGAGCCGAAACAGCCGGGGAACGTACCGGCGGCTGCCTGTGCGGCCGCATCCGCTTCACCACCCGAGGTCCGGCCGTCTTCCCCCACACCTGCGTCTGCCGCCACTGTCAAAAGCTCGGCGGCACACCAGTGATGTGGTGGGTGGGATTCGAGACCGTCACCTGGACCGGTGAGGGCGGCGAGCCAACCTGGTACGAGACCTTCGAAGGCGAGGCGAAGCGCGGCTTCTGCCCGACCTGCGGCAGCCGCGTCGCGGCGATCGACAGCGACATCCCGGAGATTGGCATCAACGTCACTGCCCTCGACGACACCAGCGGCCCGGACCTCGTGCCGATCCACGCCTCCTTCCGCGACAACGCTGTGCACTGGCTGCCCCCGGTGCCGGAGACCGAGCACAGGACGGCCGGTTGACCGCCCGTCCACTGGTCGGCAACGTCACCTGCTCACTCGATGGCCCCGGCAGGCATCCCGGTCTCGCCCGCGAGCAGGGCGCGAACTCCCGGGCCGGGACCCGCCGAGGGACATGCCCAGCGAGGACGACGGAGGACTCTGCGAGAGCCGTGTGGCAGTCCAGGGGGATGCTCAATCACAGCGACTCCAGAAAGGCGCTGGGCTACTTCCTAGACGAATACCGGCCGTCGACACCTGCCGAGACGAAAGCGCGCACCACATCCCAGTACGTTGAGAATTCCGGGCGGCTTTGAGGAAGCTGAGTGAGGGCAGCATCGGGCCATCAGTAAAGAAATGAGAGCCGCCCGACACATGTTCCTCTGCATCGGGAACACGCTCGGCGCCGGGAACGCGCACAGGCTCATCGATGTGATCGAAGCGGCCTACATCAGGCCGGTGAACAAGGCACAGTCGACCTGACGGGAACTGCTCGTCCGAACCGTTGGGTGGACGCCCCATCCCTTCCACGGACACCGCCGCGCGCCGCCACGCAGAGGAGGCACAAGACGTGAACACAAGGACTTGACAGGGAACTCTGTTCTCGCAAGCACTGCACGCTCATCGCCGGCGGCCCGGCGGTGGCGTGGGCCGGGTTCCGCCGGGACAAATTGACCTGGACCGGCTCCAGAGGGGAACCGACCTGGTATTCGACCTGGCTTCTCCGAACTACCAGGGGTGTCCCGTAATCGGGTGACGGGACGAGCAGTCCCGAGAGGAAGGGCCGGTATGGCCGACTTTCAGGTCGGCCAGTTCGCGCAAGCAGGGCTCACGGGGAACGGGCCTTCGCGGTAGATCTGTGGCATGACCGCCTGATCCCCGAAGCAGGGCGGCCGGCTCCAGTGCGCCATCCTGGCGCAGCCAGGCGCGCCCCTGGGCTACTTCAACAACAGAAGAACCGCAGATCGAAACCCCTCGAAAGAGGTCTTGACCTGCGGTTCTTCAAACTGTATATCAGTACTCTGAGTAGCCCCGACGGGGCACACGGCAGATGGATGCAGGATGCGCCCCTGGTCATCGAAGCCTTGTGTTCGCTGGACCGATCTGTCGTGTGAGAAGCGGTTCGCTTCGGGCGAGGGTGAGTTTCGTCGACGAGGTCAGCGAGACAGTCCAGCTGGCCCGGACGTCGCGTCGTTTCTTCGATCCGCCCGACAGGGATCAGGCCGTCGAGGACGTCGACGACGAACTGGGACGCGGGGCATGGCTTCGAACTCGTCTCGTGACTCGTCGTTCAGCACCCTGTGCGTATCAGGTGACGGATGCTCAGCGATGGCTGGGCCCGCCGGTCAGTCGATGCCGTCGACGATGCGGAAATCGCGCTCGACGCCGTCGGGGAGGGCCACCAGCGCCTTCTGGTATGCCTCGCTCTCGTATGCCGCGACGGCCTGTTCAAAGCTGTCGAACTCGATCAGAACGACGCGTTGCGTGATTCCGGCCTCGTGGGCGACGACTCGACCGCCATGGGACGGGATCCGGGACAGGACGCGCCCGCCCCCAGCCTGGACAGCCGGACCGGCCAGCTTGTCGTAGGCAGTCAGACTCTCAGGGTCGGAAATGGCGGGGTAGACACTGACCCAGTAGCCCTTAGCCATGGAAACCTCCTGTGTTCGGCCGGACACGTCCGACTTCGAATTGACACTCAGATCGATCGATCCCGGCGACGGGTACTGCGGTCAGTTGAATCGCCGTATGCGCAGGTTAGGGCTTGATGTGCGGTCGAGGGAAAGACCGGTACGGGATAGACTCAGAACGGATCGTTATCAATCGGCAGGGAGGGCACGTGGCGCCGGATACGGTGAGCCTGCGGTACTTCCTGGTGCTGGCGCAGGAGTTGAACTTCACCCGCGCGGCCGCCCGGATCGGTATCGCACAGCCCGCACTCAGCGCCCGGATGCGCCGATTGGAGGCGGAACTCGGTACGGCCCTGCTGGTCCGCAACACACGTAGCGTCGTATTGACCACGGCCGGTGCGGCTTTGGCGGAGTCCGCGCCGCCCGCGCTGGCGGCGCTGGACCGGGCATGGGACACCGCCCGGAGCGCGGCGGCCGGTGAACTGGGCACGCTGCGCATCGGATACAGCCTCAGCGCCGGGGCCGAGACGGCACCGGCCCTGGTGGACAGGCTGATTCGCGGCAACAGCGGACTCGAGGTCGGCGCGGTCCCGATGGCGACACCGGAGATCTCCCCCGCGGTCGCCGACGGCCGCATCGATGCCGGGATCACCCGCGGTGAACAGCCGGGCCGTGGCGTGCGCCGGTTCCTGCTGCGGCGCGCGCGCATCGGGGTCCAGCTGGCGCAGCACCATCCGCTGGCCGAACACCCGGAGATCGAGATCGCCGACGCGGCCGCGTATCCGCTGCGACTCCCGGACCGTGCGGCCAACCCCGTGATCCACGATCAGCTGTCCGCACTGTTCCGAGACACCCGACCACACCCCCGGTTCCACACGCCCGCAGTCTCTTTCGACATGTCTCAGCGCGACCTGCGCGACGGGGTCACCCTCGCCCCGGCCGGAGAAGCCGCGGCCACGGTACAACCGGCCGGTCTCACCTGGCGGCCGCTGCGAGGCGCGCCCAGCCTGACGATCCACCTGGTCCTCCCACGCGAGCAGTCGCCGCTACACCGCCGCATCCGCGCCGTCGCCAAAACCCTGGCGCACGAGCTGCACTGGCTGCCGGACTGACGCGCAAGAGGTCAAGCGAGACGGACGCCTGCGGTGGCGAGGCCGAAGACCTTGCGCCCGGCGGACTTCGCGGTGATGACGACGGCGGTCTTGCTGAATGTCCGACACGACCTCGCTACGCCGGCGGATCAGCATCCGATGATGGCCCCGGGTCCGGTCCGAGTCGTACACCGCGGCGACGTCCTCGCCCAGCCCGAGATCTCGGCGGACACCGCGCCTTCGCCGACGCCGAACCGGACAAGCACGGGTAACCGGCGGGAACGCCCGCCGTCAACGGCGTCCATGACGTCGGTCAATGCTTAACGCCAATCACTGTTCCATTGCTCCCCGAGGCCGTGATACGGGGAACCTGCGGGTAGCCGACCTCGGGTGCGGACCCGGTCACCTGACGGCCATGCTGCACGACTTGGGGTTGGACGCCTTCGGGCTCGGCCTCTCCCCGGCCATGGTCGACCACGCTCGGCGGGCCCAGCCGGCGCTGCGGTTCGACGAAGCGCGAATGGAGGCCCTGCCGGTCGAGGACGGCGCGCTCGGCGGAGTGCGGCCGAGACGCCGACGACCAGGGGCAGTCCGTTCGCGTCCGACAGGATGTGCATCTTGGAGCCCGGCTTGCCTCGGTCCACCGGATTCGGACCTGTGTGTCCGCCCCCTTTTTCGCCCTGACGTGGGCAGTGTCGAGGACGACGCGCCTCGGCCTGGCGGACCCAGCCGCGCAGGGCTTCGGGATGGATGCCGAGATCCCGCGCGACATGCGCGACGGGTCGGCCGGTGGCCCGGACCTCACGGATCGCGCGCTCGCGGAGCTCGTCCGGGTATTTACGGGGTGCTGCCATGATGCTGGTGGATCTCCTTCGCCAGGATCGTAACCCTGGCATCAGGGACTCCACGAAACGGGGTACAGCTCACTGGCCCGTGTGAAGACGCTGGTCGGCCGGCTGTTCCACGTGAGCTACACGGTCGACATGGTTCGAGGGTTGGCCTCGTCCCAGCAGATTCCTCGTCTGCTGGTGCTACAGGCGTGACGCGTCGCCGACCTGCGTACAACGTGGCCAGGTATGGCTCATTGGAGCCGTCGGCCCGGGAATGGTCCGGATCGTGTCCTCAGTGAGACGGGCCTGGTCATCTGTCGACGCCGCACCCCTCGTTTCGTTGGACCGCTCCAAGCGGATGTGTTGGCCCGCCCAGTGCTATGGCGAGGTGGGCAGGTGCGGGGAGCGGAGCACGAGCAGGGTGATCTCGCTGGGGGCGAAGACGCGGAACGGCGGGCCCCAGAAGCCGGTGCCGCGGCTGGTGTACAGGAGGGTGCGGGTGCCGTGGTGGCTGAGGCCGGCGAGGGCGGGCTGGTCGATGCGGACCAGGTGGTGGAAGGGCCAGATCTGGCCGCCGTGGGTGTGGCCGGAGAGCTGGAGGTCGACGCCGGCGGCTGCCGCCCGGTCGACGAACTTGGGCTGGTGTGCCAAGAGCAGGACGGGTAGGTCTGGGTCGGCGCCGTTCAGCGCTCCGGCGAGGTGGGCTCCGTGGCCGGCGAGGCCGGAGGACTCGGCGGTGACGTCATCCACGCCGGCGACCACGAGGGTGTCGCCTCCGCGTTCGAGCAGCAGATGGCGGTTGCGCAGCGGCTCCCAGCCCAGCTCGTCCATCAGGTCGACCCAGCCCTGGGCCTCGCTGTAGTACTCGTGGTTGCCGGTGACGTATACACGGGCCCGGGTGGCCCGTACGGTACCGAGCGGGACGGCCTGGGCGCGGCGGCGTTCGGCCGTGCCGTCCGCGATGTCGCCGGTGTGGCAGACCAGGTCGGCTTCCAGAGTGTTCACCGTCTCGCATACCCGCGCCGACCAGCGAGTGCGATCGAGCGGGCCGTAGTGGGTGTCGGTGATGAGGACGACGCGGATGCCGTCCAACCCGGCACCCAGCCGTGGGAGTTGCACGTCGAGTCGGCGCACGCGCGGCACGCGGCGGGCTTCGGCGTACCCCCAGGCGAGTAGTACGGCGGTTATGCCGAGGACGGCCCAAGTGACGAGTCGGGCCCGGTCCTGACTCTCGTCGACGCCGGCCACGGTCAGGGCGAGCCGCAAGGGGATGCCGAGCAGAATGGACCAGGTGAACAGCACCCAGCTGGTGCCCAGCAGGGTGTCACCGACGATCGCCGCCCGGTCCTGCTGGCGTCGGCCGTGGCCGCGCGCCATCGAGAGCGGCATACCAAAGAGGCCGAGGGCGAACAGGGCGGTGCCGACCAGCGTGACGGGCAGCGGCCAGTGCTGGCCGGTGTGCAGGAGTACCCAGCAGGGCACGGCCCACAGCAGGACGGGGGCGATCAGGGGGATGTAGCGCATCAGGCGGTGCAGTCGGCTCTGCCGCGGAGCTTGCGTTTCGCTGTCGGCGGGTCGGGTGTTGCTGGTGTCGGTCACGCTTCCCCTCCCAGACCGGGCTGCCGTCCCGCGCACTGTATCCGGTCGCCCTCGGGCCGGCCGGACCGGCGTGCATGGGCGAGGCCCCTTGCGGCGAAGGGTTCTCTGTAGGAGGGCAAGACTCCGCCGCGGACACCTCCCTTGGCATGAGCCGCGATCAGGGCGCTACTGCCCCGGCTTGGTACTGCCGCCAGCGGAGCGCGCGCCGACGGGAAAATGGTCCAGGGGGTGTCCGCAAAGTCCCGTCGTCCGCCCGGAGAGCGGGCCCTGCGGCGTTCGGTGCGGGCTCTGGGGGTACCCGCTGCTCGAAGAGCTTGGGGGAGCGTGCCGGGCGTCGCGGGGCAGGCGGGATTTTGCGGACACGCCCTAAGCCGATGATGGCGGGCATCGGCCTCACTGAGGCCGGTCGATGCACTCGCGCAACAGGGTGTTGAAGCCCCGAATATGGGAGGTCGTGCTTGGTGATGACGCCGCGTAGGAGCGGCCCGAGCACGCCCTGTGCGTTGCCTCCAACGCGGCCATCGCCGCGTGTACGAGCGCATCGCCGCCCACGACCCGAGCGGGCCGGCCTAGAAGGCTGATGAAGATCTTGGTGAGGGCTGTCCGGCCGTCGGGCCGGACAGCCCTCCGGTCATGTACCGGCCGGTGCGATGTGCCAGGTGCCACTGGTGTGGGTGAGTCCGAGGTTGATCAGTCGGCGGAGGTTGAGTGCGGCGGCTCGGGTGTGGAGCCAGGTGTCGTTCTTGATGGTGCCGCGGTAGCGCAGGCGCCGGTTGCCGTGGTGGACGAGCCAGGCGACGGCGCGTTCGACCGGGGGCCGCCAGCGGCGGTAGTCGGCCTGCCAGCCGGGGTCGGTTGCGGCCTGGTGGCGGGCTGCTGTCTGGATGTTGTGATGGGGCCGGATGGTCAGGATGCGTCCGGCCCTGGCTTTGGTGCACTGCTCGCGCAGGTGGCATCCGGTGCATAAGCTCCCGAAAATGGCTTTGCGTTGGTGGTGCTGCCCGCCGGGGCCGGACAGGGCCACGGTGTGTCCGGCCGGGCAGGTCACGACAGCGGCTGTGGTGTCGATGGCGAAGTCGTCGAGGGTGAAGCCGCCGGGGACGGCAGGCCGCAGCGGGGCGGGCTTGATGAACAGCCGGTGCCCGGCCTCGTGGAGGGCCTGGCGGACATCACCACTGGAGTAGGCGGTGTCGCCGAAGGCATCGAGTGGGGTGTCCTCGTCGGCAAGCAGTTCCAGGCCGACCGCGGCCTCGTGGTGCTCGGGCCCGGCGCCGGGCCGCAGAGCGACGGCGGTGTATAACCCGGTCTCGGGCTCGACGGCCAGGTGGGCCTTGAAGCCGTCCTGCTGGTGAGTGCGGGTCTTGTGGACGTGGCGTGCTTCGGGATCGATGGTGGAGACCATCCGGCCAGGGGCGGTGCCCCGGGTGATGCGCCAGCGGCCGTCGCGGCCGTCGGAGTCCTCGGCGGGCTCGACGTCCTGGCCGGCGACCAGGGCCAGGAGGCCCACCGCGTTGGCCGCCCTTTCGCCGAGTTGCTCATCGGGCAGGTGGCCCAGCAGCCGCAGGGCATCTGTGACCAGCGCGTCGACCAGCTCGGCGCGGGCCTGCTCGTCGTTCCAGGCGATGCGGGGCTTGCCCGGGTCGGTGTAGTCGTGCGCGCTGCACTGGGCAGCGGCGACCGCGTCGGCGCCGGGGACCTCGCGGATCACCGCGCGGACGGCGGCGATGATCTGGGTGACGGTGTCCTGGGTGGCGACCGCGTCGTCCAGCACGGTGGAGTCCAGTGCCCGGCGGTGCTTGCCCTTGAGTACGCCGGTGGCCTTCACGACCTCGCGCACGGCCTCGAAGATCCGGTTGGGACGGGCGGAACGGGCCAGCCGACGGCGGAAGTAGGCCAGCAGCGACGGGTCGAACGCCATGTCGTGAAGGCCCAGCCCGCATCCGGCCTTCCACCGCAGGTCGCACCGCAGTTCCTGGACCGTCTCGAAATCCGACAGCCCGTGCAGGGCCTGCAAGGTGACCGCGGCGGCCAGGATCTGCGGCGGCATGCTCGGCCGTCCGTTCGCCGACGGGTACATGTCCGTGAACATCTCAGCCGGGAACAGCTCGCCACGATGCTCGGCCAGGAACGCGAACACACTCCCCTGCGGGATCACTTCCCGGCACGTCTCCCACACGTCCGGCCCGACCATCTCGCCGACCCACTCACCCATCGCCACATGACGAGTCTGGCCCTGCCGCTGACGCGGCAGGACCAAAACCCAAGATCTTCATCAGCCTTCTAGGCGATGTTCACCCACATCACCGACGCCTGGCTCGTCCGCCGCAGCGCACCAGGCGACCCGGTGCGCCTGGAGCGTCAGCTTGTCGCGTGACCCGGGCGGGCTCGGCCTTCCGCCGAGCCCGCCACGCCGGCTCCATACCGGAGCCGGACTCGTGTCGCGCCGTCAGCGCCGCAGTGTCAGCAGACCCGGACGGTAGGGCAGGAGGCCGTAGTCGCCGCCGGAGCTGGGGCTGCGCCCCTGGTAGAGGAACTGCAGATTGCAGGGATCGACGGTCATGGTCTGATCGGCGCTGGTGCGGATCAGTTCGCCATGGCTGATGTCGTTCGTCCAGGTGGCGCCACTGTTGGCCTTGCCGGCGAAGGGATTGCTCTCGGTCGCGGCCTGGGGTGTCCACGAGCCGTTCAGACTGGTGGCCGTGAACGAGCGGAAGTAGCGGCCCTGCGAGCCGATCGCCTCGACGATCATGAGGTAGCGGTTCTGGCCCTTCAGCTTGTAGACCTGCGGGGCTTCGAACAGGTTGTTCGTCGTATCGCTCATGACCACGGTCGAGGTCGAGCCGAAGCTGCCCGGGAAGTTCCCGATCGGCATACTGGCCCGGTAGATCTTGCCGTTGTCACCGGCGAAGAACAGGTACATGTTCGTCCCGTCACCGATGAGCGTCTGGTCGATGGGTCCTGTTCCGGAGCCGGTGATGCTTCCGGAGAAGAGCACCTGCTGGGATGACCAGCCATTCGGGTTGGTGGGGTCGCTCGACGTCCGGTAGGAGAAGGCGGTCCCGCCCCACTGGTAGGCGAGCACCCAGATGTTCTTCGGCGCGAAGTAGAAGAGCGTGGGCGCGACGGTGGAAGCCGACATCGTGTTCTGGCTGGCCGAGGCCATCTCCGACCAGTTGCTGAACAGGCCGAAGTTCATCGAACCCCAACGCGTCCCCGTGTCGTGCGTCGTCGCGTAGACGAGTTGCCTGCCGTTGTAGGGGGCGACGGTGAAGTCCTTGAGGGAGACCCACCCCGGCTTGGGCTGCGCCAGCGCGCCCGTTGAGGTCCAGCGGTATGTCGACGGAAGATCGCACGGGCCGGGGGTGTCGCCGCCGACCTTGACGAGCTGCCACTGCTGGTTGGCGCCGCCCCAGTCGTCGTACTGGACGACGTTTGCGTTGTCAGCGGTGGAGGCGCCCTGTACTTCGAGGGCCTTGTTGCTGTGGCGCGAGATGAACCTCACGTAGCCGTCCGAGCTGTCGGCCAGCCGCCACTGCTGGTTGGTGGCGTTCAGGTCGGCCCACTGGACGATCGATCCGCCGTTCGCGGTGGACCAGTTGTGGACGTCCAGCACCTTGCCCGAGTGGCGGGACTTGATGCGGTAGTAGCCGCCCCCGGAATCGACGAACTGCCACTGCTGCTGGCTCTGATCGTTCCTGGTCCACTGGGTGATGCGGGCGCCGTCGTCGGTCGCCATGTTGTAGACATCCAGGGCCTTGCCGCTGGTGCGGTTGACCAGCACATACGAGGCGTTGGGGTCTATGGTCGCCGCGCCGGCGGGCTGGGCACCGAGGAAGGTAGCCACGAGCAGCAAGGGCGCAAGGACGGCGAGTAAGCGTCTCGGACGCATCAGAGGGCACTCCTTTGGGGGGCGGGGGTGCGGGACCCCGAGGAACCGTGGAGCGGACCGCCGGGGGTAGGGACGGTCTCGAAATGTTTCGAACAATTCCCGGAAGCTTTGACGCCACAAGCTAGGAATGTGCGGCCCTCAGGTCAAGGCCTGTCGCCGATCTGTCCGCAAACAGCGCTTGGTCGGCCCCGAATGTTTCGGGCGAGGAATCGAAACTTCTTCTGCGGGGAGTATTGACGATGCATCGTCAATTCCTCAATCATCCCTGTCTGAGAACCCGGCCTTAGTTCGAGATGTCGAACCACGCCGGCCCTGGGCAATCTGTGCACCAAAGCACCCGCGCCACCCCCGTCACGTCCCGGTGAGGTTCGCACCAGTGGACGACGCATTCCCCCGCGCTTCAGTCCTTCCTTGATGTCTACCTTGGAGGCACAGTCATGGGCTCGTATGCCCTTCCCAGACCCGTTGTCCGCCGGAAGATCCGCGGCCTGCTGTTGGCGCTGGTCGTCGGCGTCCTCGGTGTGGTCACCGCAATGGTCGCGCCGCCGACCGCACACGCCGCCGAGAACACGCTCGGCGCCGCGGCGGCGCAGAGCGGCCGCTACTTCGGCACCGCCATCGCCTCGGGCAGGCTGGGCGACTCGGCGTACACGACGATCGCGGGCCGTGAGTTCAACTCGGTGACGGCCGAGAACGAGATGAAGATCGACGCCACCGAACCACAGCGGGGCCAGTTCAACTTCACCGCCGGTGACCGCGTCTACAACTGGGCGGTGCAGAACGGCAAGCAGGTGCGCGGCCACACCCTGGCCTGGCACTCCCAGCAGCCCGGCTGGATGCAGAGCCTCAGCGGCAGCGCGCTGCGCCAGGCGATGATCGACCACATCAAGGGCGTGATGGCCCACTACAAGGGCAAGATCGCCCAGTGGGACGTCGTGAACGAGGCCTTCGCCGACGGCAGTTCGGGAGCAAGGCGCGACTCCAACCTGCAACGCACCGGCAACGACTGGATCGAGGTCGCCTTCCGCACCGCGCGCGCCGCCGACCCGGCCGCCAAGCTCTGTTACAACGACTACAACGTCGAGAACTGGACCTGGGCCAAAACCCAGGCCATGTACGCCATGGTCCGGGACTTCAAGCAGCGCGGCGTGCCGATCGACTGCGTCGGCTTCCAGTCGCACTTCAACAGCGGCAGCCCCTACAACAGCAACTTCCGCACCACCCTGCAGAACTTCGCCGCCCTCGGCGTCGATGTGGCCATCACCGAACTCGACATCCAGGGCGCCCCCGCCACGACCTACGCCAACGTGGTCAACGACTGCCTTGCCGTCCCGCGCTGCCTCGGCATCACCGTCTGGGGTGTGCGCGACACCGACTCCTGGCGACCGGAGCACACGCCGCTGCTGTTCAACGGCGACGGCAGTAAGAAGCCCGCCTACACCACCGTCCTCAACGCACTCAACGGCGGCTCTTCTACGCCCCCTGCGGAGTCCGGACCGATCAAGGGCGTCGGTTCAGGCCGCTGCCTGGACGTGCCCGGCACCAGTACCACCGACGGCACCCAGCTCCAGCTGTGGGACTGCAACAACGGCACCAACCAGCAGTGGACGCACACCGCCGCCGGTGAGCTCAGGGTCTACGGCAACAAGTGCCTGGACGCCGCCGGCACCGGCAACGGCACCAAGGTCCAGATCTACAGCTGCTGGGGCGGCGACAACCAGAAATGGCGCCTCAACTCCGACGGATCCATCGTCGGCGTCCAGTCCGGCCTCTGTCTCGACGCCGTCGCAGGCGGCACCGCCAACGGCACCCTGATCCAGCTCTACTCCTGCTCGAACGGCAGCAACCAGCGCTGGACCCGCACCTGATGGGACCCGCCACCGACGAAAGGGTGAGTCGATGAAGACCTACGGTGCGGCTTCCCCCGCCCCTCCACGCAGACATCGCTGGTGGTCCCGGGTCGCCGCCGTGGTGGCGGCGACCCTCGCGATCGGCATGCTCGCCGCGGTGAATCCGGCGCCCGCCGAGGCGGCGACGGTGGACACCAACGCCTGGTACGTCCTGGTCAATCGCAACAGCGGCAAGGCACTGGACGTCTCCGGCACGTCCACCGCCGACGGCGCGCGGGTCAGCCAGTGGACGCGCAACGACGCAGCCAACCAGCAGTGGCAGTTCGTGGACTCCGGCGGCGGCTTCTACCGCCTCAAGGCCCGGCATTCGGGCAAGGTTCTCGACGTGGCCGGCGCCTCGGCAGCGGACGGTGCCGCGATCCAGCAGTGGGCCGACCACAACGGGGCCAACCAGCAGTTCCGTCTGGCCGACTCCGACGCGGGCCACGTCCGGCTGATCAACCGCACCAGCGGCAAGGCGGTGGAGGTGCAGGGCGCCTCCACCGCCGACGGCGGCACCGTCGTCCAGTACTCCGACTGGGGCGGCGCCAACCAGCAGTGGCAGATGGTCAAGCTGTCGTCCGGTGGCGGCGGCGGATGCGGCAGCGCCCCGACTCTGACGAGCGGTACGCACACGATTCAGAGCGGCGGCAAGAGCCGCAGCTTCATCCTCAGGGTTCCCGCCAACTACGACAGCAGCCACCGCTACCGGCTGATCTTCGCGTTCCACTGGCGGGGCGGAACCGCCGGCGACGTCGCGTCGGGCGGCACGAGCGGGAACGCCTGGTCCTACTACGGCCAACAGGAACAGTCGAGCAACGGCGCGATCCTCGTCGCCCCTCAGGGCCTCGGCAACGGCTGGGCCAATTCGGGCGGTGAGGACGTCACCTTCGTCGACGACATGATCCGGCGCATCGAGGGCGGCCTCTGTGTCAACCCGGCACAGCGTTTCGCCACGGGATTCAGCTGGGGCGGCGGTATGAGCTACGCACTCGCATGCAGCCGGGCGAACGTCTTCAGGGCCGTCGCGGTCATCTCCGGCGCCCAGATCAGCGGGTGCAGCGGCGGCACCCAGCCCATCGCCTACTTCGGCATCCACGGCATCAGCGACTCGGTCCTCAACATCGGGCAAGGACGATCCCTGCGCGACAGATTCGTCAGCAACAACGGCTGCACCCCCCAGAGCCCGCGCGAACCCGCGCCGGGCAGCCGAACGCACATCACCACCACCTACTCGGGCTGCCGTGCCGGATACCCGGTCCAGTGGGCCGCGTTCGACGGAGGCCACATCCCCGGTCCGGTCGACGGCTCCTCCGGCGAAAGCGGCGTCGCCACCTGGACCAAAGCAGAGATCTGGAGGTTCTTCGCACAGTTCCAGTGACACGCCCGCACCACGGGTGGAGCCAGGATGGTTCTGGCTCCACTCCGTCGACGTCCATCCCAGATCGAAGGACAGTCAGGCCTTTCCAGGAGATCTCTCACGAACACGCGCACGCTGGAGACCGGGCTCTCGACCTCCCTCGGAAGGGCGAGTGCCCGGCCAGCGAAGGACGCCGGTCCGGCACCGACCGGACGAGGCCCTGGGCCGATCAAGGCGTGGGCTGACCTGCAAGATCCATCTGGAGGGTGAGGGCGGACCTCGTCCACTGGACGGCGTGACTCGACCGTCCGGACGGCACGGTCATCGCGTCCGGAAACGAACCCCTCACCATCCCGCTCGGCTCCCGGGTCACCCGGCCTGTCTCGTTCACCGCGCCGGCCGGCGGCTCCCGCGTGTACCTGGTGCTGTCGACCACGAAGTCGGGCACTACCACGTTCACCGACTCGGTCGTACCTCAACCTGGGCAACGCGTCGAGCAAGGTGGACGACGCCGCCACCGCGGTTTCCCACAACGGCAATTGGGGTCACGCGAGCGAGGAGACCGGCCCGTACGCCGGCACGAACTCCTACAGTGACGCCACGGGCGACACGGCGACGCTGAGCTTCGTCGGTACCGGCGTCACGCTGCACGCCGTGACCGCGCCGAGCCATGGCATGGCGGGCGTCTCCGTCGACGGCGGGGCCGATGCGCTGGTCGACCTGTACTCGGCGCAGCGCACCGGCGATGTCTCGGTGTGGACCAGCCCCCGGCTCGCCTCCGGCAAGCATCTTCGGCCTGGCTCACACCGGTCCCGTCGTGAGTCGCCGATCATTCTGATCGGTGTGCTCTTCGGACTCGCGATGGACTACGAGGTGTTCCTGATCTCGGGGATGCGGGAGGAAGGGGTCCACACCGGCCGGGCGCGCCGGTCCGTGGTCGAAGGCGCGCGGCACAGCGTGCGGGGCGTCACCGCCGCGGCCCTGATCATGTTCACCGTCTTCGCCGGGTTCTTCCCCCTGGACGACGCCCTGATCAAGCCCATCGCCTTCGCGCCGGCCGTCGGCGTGGCCATCGACGCCTTCGCCGTCCGCATGACCCTCGTACCGGCAGTCCTCGCCCTCACCGGACGACACGCCTGGTGGCTCCCCGCCTGGCTGGGCCGTGTCCTGCCCGATCTCGACGTCGAGGGCACGCGTCTCCGGAAGGCCCCCGAGGTGGCGCCCAAGAACCTGAGCGAGTCGGCTGACCGACGCCCGTCCGGCGGAGCCTTCCGCATCAGGCCCCGGCTGGAGGACACAGTCTCCGGCCGGGGCGCGAACAAATGGCGCGCCGCCACCCGGTCGGGGGCATGAGAGGGGGCGACCGGATGGCGGCCGGAGCTGAGGGGAGAGCGCTTGAGGTCAGTCGTCGATCGCCCGTATCGGGTCATCGGTCAGACTGGTGGCCAGCCACTGCTCCACGGCCGTGATGTGGACGGTCGCCGCAGCGGCGGCGAGCAGGGCGTCGCGTGACTGAAGCGCGCTGAGGATCTGCTCGTGGTCCTCGTGGGCGTTGTTCAGGGCGTGACGGGTCTGGCTGCCGCGGACGATGCGGACACGCTGTGTGCGGGTGGAAAGCACCTGCAGCAGCATCGACAGCACGGGGTTGCCGACCGCCTCGACGATCCTGAGGTGGAAGGCGATGTCGTGGGCGACGAACTCCTCCACGGTGGCGACGGTCCGTGAACGGTTGAGGATGTTGCGCAGTTCCCGGAGATCCTCCTGCTTGAGCAGCGAGGCGGCCAGTCCTGTCGCCTGCGGTTCGAGCAGCCGTCGTACCTGGAGCAACTGCAGAGCCGTGTGGCCCTGGGAGACATCGGCGGCGAAGGAGAGGCTCTCCAGCAGGAGATGGGGCTCCAGGCTGGAGACGTACGTGCCGTCGCCCTGCCGGGTGATCAGGATGCGCATGGCCGTCAGCGCCCGGACCGCCTCGCGCAGGGAGTTCCGGGACAGGCCGAGTTGTCCGGCGAGGATCTCCTCCTTGGGGAGCCGGGAGCCGGGCGCGAGTTCGCCGGCGAGGATCATCGCCTTGATCTTGTCGATCGCCTCGTCCGTCACTGCCACGAGGGTGCCTCTCTGAGTAGGGGACGCGCCGGCCGGCGGCTCCGCCGGGCCCGGCGGAGCCGCCCGCGGTACGTGGCTATTCCTGCTTCTCGCCGGAGGCGAAGCGGGAGATGATCAGTGCGACGATGATGATGGCTCCGTTGAGGAACTGGTTCCACAGCGCTGGTACACCCGCCAACGTCATGACGTTCACGACGAGTTGCAGCGTCAGCACACCGGTGAGCGCGCCGAAGATCGAGCCCTTGCCGCCGTTGAGGCTGACTCCGCCGATGACGGTCGCGGCGAAGACCTGGAAGATCCAGCCGCTGCCCTGGGTGGCGGAGATGGAACCGTAGTGGCCGCTGTAGAGGATGCCGGCGAACGCGGCGAGGACGCTGCCGAGGATGAGGACGATCCACACGATGCGGTCGACGCGGATACCGGCGGTACGGGCCGCCTCCGGGTTGCCGCCGATCGCGTAGAGCGCCCGGCCGTGGCGCAGCCAGGCCAGCGCGCTGCCGCCGATGGCGAAGAGCACCACGCAGATCCAGATCGCGGCCGGGACACCCAGCCACGACGACTTGCCCAGGTAGGTGAAGGAAGACGGCAGTTCCACGATGGACTGCCCCTCGGAGAGGGCGACCTGGAGTCCGCGCAGCATGGTGAGCATGCCGAGGGTGACGATGAAGCCGTTGAGGCGCAGCTTCAGGATCAGGAAGCCGTTGAGGGCCCCGATCACCACGCCCACCAGCAGACAGAGCGGTACGGCCGTCCACTCGGGGAACAGCCCGAGACCCGTGAACCGGGCTCCGCTGGTCGGCAGGACCAGCCACACGGCGATGACGGGCGCCACGCCGATGGTGGACTCCAGGGACAGGTCCATCCGGCCGCAGATCAGGATCAGCGCGGTGGCCAGCACCAGCAGGCTGAGCTCGGTGGACTGCTGGGCCACGCCGATGAGGTTGTCGGCGGTCAGGAAGGCCGGCGAGACGATGAACCCGATCAGGCCGAGGACGAGGATCGCCGGGACCAGGGACAGTTCACGGAAGCGCCCGAAGTCGACCCGGCGGCGCGCGGTGGCCGCGGCGGCCGGCTCGGCCTTGCCCACTGCGGGCTCGGTGAGATCTGTGGTGGCGGACATGACTACCTTCCGTGCTCGTCTGTGCCGGTTGAGGCGGGTACGGCGGATGCGGGGGACGCGGTGGCGAAGGCCGTGCCGCCGCTGACGCCCTCGATGGCGGCGACGACGACCTCGTCCTTCCAGCCCCGGTCGAACTCGGCGACCACGCGGCCGTGGAACATGACGACAACCCGGTCACAGACCTTCAGGTCGTCCAGTTCGTCGGAGACGATCAGGGCGGCCTTGCCGCCGTCCGCGACCTGCCGGATGCGGCGCAGGAGGAACTCCTTGGACTTGACGTCCACTCCGTTGGTGGGGCGGATGGCCACCAGGACGTGCGGATCGGTGGCCAGGGCCCGGGCGACGACGACCTTCTGCTGGTTGCCGCCCGAAAGGGCGGAGACCGGGGTGCCGGCTCCCGGCGTCTTGATGTCGAGGTCCCTGATCATGCGTCCGGCGAACGCCTTGGTGCGGGCGGGCAGCACCGTGCCGAACGGACCGAGCTGATCGGTGACGGTGAGCGTCGCGTTCTCCGCCACGCTGCGGTTGTGCACCAGCCCCTGGAGGTGGCGGTCCTCGGGGACCAGACCGACTCCGGCGGTGAGCGCGGACGGCACACTGCCGGTGCGCACGGTCCTGCCGCCCACCGTGATACGGCCGTCCTTGGCGCGGTGCAGACCGGCGATCGTCTCACCCACCTGCAC
The DNA here is from genome assembly GCF_014205255.1 of Streptomyces caelestis. Taxonomy (GTDB): domain Bacteria; phylum Actinomycetota; class Actinomycetes; order Streptomycetales; family Streptomycetaceae; genus Streptomyces; species Streptomyces caelestis. The sequence continues at coordinate 8,183,344 of NZ_JACHNE010000001.1, forward strand.
ATTGCCGCTGGCGGTGGCTCCGGCGAGCCCGACGACCTCGCCGGAGCGGACCGAGAGGGAGATGTCCTCGCAGAAGCCGGGCAGGGTCAGGCCGTCGATCGCCAGCAGTTCCGGGGCATCCTTCCGCGCGACCGGAGACCCTCCGGCAGCGGTGATCGTGGGGGCCGACTCGCCGGTCATGGCCTCCACCAGTGCCTGGTGACCGAGGTCGGCGACGGGCGCGGTCAGGATGTGGGCCGCGTCACGGTAGACGGTGACGGTGGTGCAGAGGTCGTACACCTCTTGCAGATGGTGCGAGATGAAGAGGAAGGCGACGCCCTGCCGTTGGAGATCGCGGAGCTTGTCGAAGAGGCGGTTGATGCCGCGGGCGTCGAGTTTCGCGGTCGGCTCGTCGAGGATGATGAAGCGTGCGCCGAACGACAGGGCCCGTGCGATCTCGACGAACTGCCGTTGCTCGACGGTGAGGTCCTTGGCCCGCGCGGTCGCGTCGACGGCCACGCCGTACTCGCCGAGCAGTTCCTCGGCACGCCGGCGCAGTTGCTTCCAGCGGATGGGCTGCGCCGCGCCGGCACTCTGCCGGTTCAGGAAGAGGTTCTCGGCGACGGTCAGGTCACCGATGACGGTGGAGTGCTGGTAGACGCATGCCACTCGGGAGCGCCAGGCGTCGATGTCGCCGAAGGCAGGCGCCGGCTCGCCGGAGAAGCGCAGCGTGCCGGTGTCGGGTTGCTGGAGGCCGGTGAGGATGGACACGAGTGTCGACTTGCCGGCGCCGTTGCGTCCGACCAGGGCGTGCGCCTCGCCGGGGGCGACGGTGATACGGGCGTCGCGCAGTGCGACGGTCGCGCCGAATCGTTTGCTGATACCGGTCGCCTCGGCCACAGGGGCCGGAGTGCCGGGGCCGGTCGCCGGGGCGGTCGCGGTGTCCGCCATGGTGGATACCGTCCTTCGTGTACGGAGGCTGGAGCCGGGGGGTGCGGGAGGCTGCCCGCGTCGGGGGGCGGGAGGCTGTGCGGCCCCCGACGCGGCGGGCAGGGAGCGCCGGTCATCCGCCGACGTTGTTGCCCCACAGGGTCTTGTCGTCGACGTTGTCCTTGGTGACCAGAGGGGCCGGCAGCTGGTCTTCGAGGCCGTTGGGCAGCTTGATGATGGTGGAGTCGTGGTCGGTCTTGCCCGCCTTGAAGGTCTTGCCCTCGGCCGCGGCCTTGGCGTAGTACAGCGCGTACTTGGCGTAGAGGTCGGCGGGCTGGGAAACGGTGGCGTCGATCTGGCCCTTGCGGATGGCCTCGAACTCCTGCGGGATGCCGTCGTTGGAGATGATCGAGATGTGCCCCTTCTGGCCGGCCGGCTTGAGCAGACCCTTCTGCTCCAGCAGCGCCAGGGTCGGCTGCAGGAAGACACCGCCCGCCTGCATGTAGATGCCGTTCAGATCCGGGTGCTGGGCGAGCAGCGACTGCAGCTTGGCCGAGGCCACGTCACCCTTCCAGTCGGTGGGCAGCTCGAACACCTTGATCTTCGGGAACTTCTCCTTCATGCACTCCGCGAACGCCTCGGAGCGGTCGCGCCCGTTGATGGAGTCCAGGGCGCCCTGCAACTCGGCGACCTTGCCCTTGCCACCCAGCTGCTCGCCGAGGTACTCGCAGGCCTTGGTGCCGTACGCCCGGTTGTCGGCGCGCACGACCATGTAGACGTCGCCCTTGTCGGGCCGGGTGTCGACGCTGATCACCGGGATCTTCTTCGACGCGAGGGTGTCGAGGGTGGAGGCGATGGCCCCGGTGTCCTGCGGAGCCATGACCACGGCCTTGGCCCCGGTGTTCTGGAACACCTGCACGTTGGCGACGAGCTTGGTGACGTCGTTCTGCGAGTTGCTGATCGGCAGCGCCTTGATGCCGTCGGACTTGACGCCCTTCTCGATGTACTGCGCGTAGGAGTTCCAGAAGTCGGAGTCGGAGCGCGGCAGGTCGATCCCGATGGCGGGCTTGTCACCGCCGGAGGCGGCCGAGTCGGCGCTTTCGCGGTTGCACGCGGTGGCGAGTGCCAGTACCGCGAGAACAGTGGTGGCGGCTGCGGCGGTGGAGCGGGTGCGAGCGAGGTTCATGGCCGTGTTCTCTCCTTAGCCAGGGGCACTGGGGCCGCAGGGCGACGGTGGGGACGGCGTACCTGCCTGCGGGGGAGGGGCGAGGTCGCCGGACGGGCAGTTGCCGATCCGGCGTGGAGGTGCGCGGATCATGCCCTGAGGGGTGGGTGTGAGGGTCAGCCGGGGACCGGGAGATGCGGAGGCGGAGCGACCGCACCGATGCGAGCCGAACGGCGTACAGGACCGTGCGATCATTCCTCCGATGTATCCCGGACGTCGAGGACGTTACGACGGCGTTGCCGACGTTGACAAGGGTTCGCCGCCACAGATTTGCGGGACATCACGCCGTAGGGGGCGAAGGCACCGTTCCGGCCGGGCCACTTCCCACTGACACCCTTTGCGACCTGCACAGTTTCGACCTTGTGCGTGACGGGCGGGGGCGCTGCGGAAGCTCACGATTCGACAACGGAGCCACCCGGGCCGGCGGAATCGGGGCCGGGGTAGTGCCCGGAGAGCCCGTATGCCCCTGGGTGGTCCGTCGTGCGCCCGTCGGCGTCGCTCTCACCAGTGGAGGTGGCCTCGCGGCTCACCTCGGATTCATCGGATGGCGGCTCGCGTGTCGACCTCGTGGCCTGGGGCGACCATGGTGAATCTGCCCTTGTGCGGACCTGACTGGCAACGCCGAGAAAATACATCCGAGGAATCCGTTGCCAGGCGCGATGTCCGCATCTAGGGTCACTGTGCCGCCATACATCCGATGACTGCAGAGGTGGATGGGCGGAGCCCGTCAGGGCAGGCCCGGCCCGGCGCACCGCAGGCGGCTCAGCCCTGTGGCGACCCACACTCAGACGAAACCCCGCACGGCAAGGGAGCCCCCCAGTGAAACTGCTACGAGTCGGCGCCCCCGGCGAGGAGCGACCCGCGGTCCGTACCGACGACGGCCGGCTGCTGGACCTCTCCTCGGTGACCCGGGACATCGACGGCGACTTCCTCGCCTCCGGGGGAGTGGACCGGGCCGGAGCGGCCGTCGTGGCGGGCGGACTGCCCGAGCTCGACGCCGACGGCCTGCGGATCGGCGCCCCCCTCGCCCGTCCCGGCAAGATCATCTGCGTCGGGCTGAACTACCGCGACCACGCCGCCGAGACCGGCGCCGCGATCCCGCCCCGCCCGGTGGTCTTCATGAAGGACCCGGGCACGGTCGTCGGCCCGTACGACGAGGTGCTGGTCCCCCGCGGCTCGGTCAAGACCGACTGGGAGGTCGAACTCGCGGTCGTCATCGGACGACGGGCCCGCTACCTCGACGGACCCCAGGCCGCGCGGGCCGTGATCGCCGGCTATGCGATCAGCCATGACGTCTCGGAGCGCGAGTTCCAGCTGGAGTACTCCCCGCAGTGGGACCTGGGCAAGTCCTGCGAGACCTTCAACCCGCTCGGCCCGTGGCTGGTCACCGCCGACGAGGTCGGCGACCCGCAGGACCTCGGCCTGCACCTCAGCGTCAACGGGGTGAAGCGGCAGGACGGCCACACCGGCGACATGATCTTCCCGGTCGACCACATCGTGTCGTACCTGAGCCAGTACATGGTCCTGGAGCCGGGTGACGTGATCAACACCGGTACGCCCGCGGGCGTGGCTCTGGGGCTTCCCGGCACTCCCTTCCTGCGCCCCGGCGACACCGTCGAGCTTTCCGTCGACGGCCTCGGCAGCCAGCGCCAGACCTTCACCCAAGCGTGAAAGGCAGGACCATCTTGACTACGACCTCCGCCCGGATCACTGCCGTCGACACCTACGACATCCGCTTCCCCACCTCGCGGGAACTGGACGGCTCCGACGCGATGAACCCGGATCCCGACTACTCCGCCGCCTATGTCGTGCTGCGCACGGACGCGGTCGACGGGCACGAGGGCCACGGCTTCACCTTCACCATCGGACGCGGTAACGATGTCCAGGTCGCCGCGATCGGCGCCCTGCGGCCCCACCTCGTGGGCCGCTCCGTGGAGGAGCTGTGCGCCGACCCGGGCTCGATCAGCCGTGACCTGATCGGAGACAGCCAGCTGCGCTGGCTGGGCCCCGAGAAGGGCGTGATGCACATGGCCATCGGCGCGGTCGTCAACGCCGTGTGGGACCTGGCCGCCAAGCGCGCCGGGCAGCCCCTGTGGCGACTGCTCGCCCACGCCGACCCCGAGTGGCTGGTCTCCCAGGTCGACTTCCGCTACATCGCCGACGCCCTCACCCCCGAGGACGCCCTCCAGCTGCTGCGCGAGGGCCGCACCGGACTCGCGGAGCGAGAGAGTCTCCTGCTGGAGCGCGGCTACCCCGGTTACACCACCTCTCCGGGCTGGCTCGGCTACTCCGACGAGAAGCTCACCCGGCTGGCCAAGCAGGCCGTCGCCGACGGCTTCACCCAGATCAAGCTCAAAGTAGGCGCCGACCTCGCCGACGACATCCGCCGCATGCGCACCGCCCGCGCCGCCGTCGGCGAGGAGATCCGCATCGCCATCGACGCCAACCAGCGCTGGAACGTCGGCGAGGCGGTCGAGTGGACCAACGCGCTCGCCGAGTTCGACCCGTACTGGATCGAGGAGCCCACCAGCCCCGACGACGTCCTGGGCCACGCCGCCGTCCGCCGGGGCGTCGCCCCCGTGAAGGTCGCCACCGGCGAACACGTGCAGAACCGCATCATCTTCAAGCAACTCCTCCAGGCCGACGCCATCGACGTGCTCCAGATCGACGCGGCCCGGGTCGGAGGGGTCAACGAGAACCTCGCGATCCTGCTGCTCGCCGCGAAGTTCGGGGTGCCGGTCTGCCCGCACGCCGGCGGAGTGGGCCTGTGCGAGCTGGTGCAGCACCTGTCGATGTTCGACTACCTGGCGCTGTCCGGCACGACCGAGAATCGCGTCATCGAGTTCGTCGACCACCTCCATGAGCACTTCACCGCGCCCGTGGTGATGCGCGACGGTCACTACACGGCGCCGCTGACCCCGGGCTTCTCCGCCACCATGCACCCCGAGTCCCTTGCCGAATACCGCTACCCGGACGGCGCCTTCTGGGCCGCCGACCTCGCTGGACCGGAGGACGTGGCATGAGCGGTCTGTCAGGGCTCACAGCCGTCGTCACCGGGGGCGCGTCCGGCATCGGGCTCGCCACGGCCCGCGCACTGGCGGCCCAGGGCGCGGCGGTCGCCGTGCTCGACCTCGACCCGGGCGGCGTCAGCGAACCGCTGCTCGGCCTCCAGGCCGACGTCGGCGACGACGCCTCCGTGCGCGCCGCCGTGGGCACGGCGGCCGATCGGCTCGGCGGCATCGACATCCTGGTCAACAACGCGGGCATCGGCGCGGCGGGCACCGTCGAGGACAACTCCGACGAGCAGTGGCACCGGGTCCTGGACGTCAACGTCCTCGGCATCGTCCGCACCACCCGTGCCGCCCTGCCCCACCTGCGCCGCGCTGCCACTGCCCGTCCGGGCACTGCGGCCGTCGTCAACACCTGCTCCATCGCGGCCACCGCCGGACTGCCGCAGCGCGCCCTGTACTCCGCCAGCAAGGGCGCCGTGCTGTCGCTGACCCTGGCCATGGCCGCCGACCACGTCCGCGAGGGCATCCGCGTCAACTGCGTCAACCCCGGCACCGCCGACACCCCCTGGGTGGCCCGGCTGCTGGACGCGGCCGACGATCCCGAGGCAGAGCGCGCGGCCCTCAACACCCGCCAGCCCATGGGACGCCTGGTCACCGCCGACGAGGTCGCCGCCGCCATCGTCTACCTGGCGAGTCCGGCCGCGGCGTCCGTCACCGGCACCGCGCTCGCGGTGGACGGCGGCATGCAGGGACTGCGCCTGCGCCCGGTGGACCGGTCGTGAGGACCACCACGCTGGGCGGCGGCACAGTACCGGTCTCGGAACTGGCGCTGGGCTGTGCCGCCCTCGGCAACCTCTTCCACCCCGTCACCGACGAGGCCGCCCACGCCACGGTGGAGGCGGCCTGGGACGCCGGCATCCGCACCTTCGACACCGCGCCCCACTACGGTCTCGGACTGTCGGAACGGCGGCTCGGCGCCGCGCTGCGCGACCGCCCCCGTGACACCTACACGCTCTCCACCAAGGTGGGACGGCTTCTCGTACCGGACCCGGACGGCAGTGCCGGCGACGACATCGCCCACGGCTTCGCCGTCCCGGCCACCCACCGCCGGGTCTGGGACTTCAGCGCCGACGGAGTGCTGCGCTCCCTGGAGGCCAGCCTGGAACGCCTCGGCCTCGACCGGATCGACATCGCCCTGCTCCACGACCCCGACGACCACGCCGACCAGGCGCTGCGCGAGGCGTACCCGGCGCTGGAGCGGCTGCGCGCCGAAGGTGTGGTCGGGGCGATCGGCGTCGGGATGAACCAGTCCGCGCTGCCCGCCCGGTTCGTGCGCGAGACCGACATCGACGTGGTGCTGCTGGCCGGCCGCTACACCCTCCTGGAACAGGACTCGCTCACCGAACTGCTCCCGGAGGCAGCTGCCCGCCGCCGCAGCGTGGTCATCGGCGGGGTGTTCAACTCCGGGTTGCTGACGGCCCCCCGGCCCGGCGCCACGTACGACTACGCGCCCGCTCCGCAGCCGGTCCTCGACCGGGCGCTGCGGCTCCTCGCGGTCTGCGAACGCCATGGCGTGCCTCTGCGGGCCGCCGCGCTGCGCTTCCCGTTCGGCCACTGCGCGGTCAACAGCGTCCTGACCGGCGCGCGCACCCCTCAGGAGGTACGTGACACGGTGGAGCAGCTGCGGCGCCCGATTCCGGACGCCCTGTGGGAGGAACTGCGCGCCGAGGGCCTGCTGGACCCGGACACCCCCGTCCCCGTAACCGCACAGGTCGGCAAAGCCGCGCCGACCGGGGAAGCCATGCCGTCGAAGGAGCCGTCATGAGGGTCGCCCTGCACACCAAGGTCCGCGCCGACCGCATCGAGGAGTACGAGGCCGCGCACCGGGAGGTGCCCGAGGAACTCACCGCCGCCATCCGCGCCGCAGGAGTGCGGGAATGGACGATCTGGCGCAGCGGCACGGACCTGTTCCATGTGCTGGAGGTCGAGGACTACCCGGCGATGATCGCCGCACTCGACAAATTGCCTGTCAACATCGCCTGGCAGGCCCGGATGGCCGACCTGCTCGACGTCGTCCACGACTACTCCGCGCAGGGCGCGGACGCCTCACTGCCGGTGGTGTGGGAACTGTGACCGCAGCGGAAACCGCGCCCGGCATCGTGGACGCCCACCACCATGTGTGGGACCTGTCCGTCCGCGACCAGGACTGGATCAGCGGAGACGAACTCGCCCCGCTGCGACGCGACTTCACCCTCGCCGAGCTGGCGCCGGAGGCCCGCGCGGCCGGTGTCACGGCCACCGTGCTGGTGCAGACGATCACCGTGCCGGAGGAGACCCCGGAGTTCCTGGCCCTGGCCGCCGACAGCGACCTGGTCGCCGGGGTCGTCGGCTGGACCGACCTGACCGCCCCCGACATCGCGGAGACCCTCGCGGGGCTGCGGACGGGTCCGGGAGGGGAGTACCTGGTGGGCATCCGCCACCAGGTGCAGGGCGAGCCGGATCCGCGCTGGCTCGTACGCCCCGAGGTCCTGCGCGGTCTGTCCGCCGTCGCCGAGGCGGGACTCGTCTACGACCTGGTGGTGAAGCCCCACCAACTCGCGGCGGCCGTCGAGGCCGCGGAGCGCCTGCCAGACCTCACCTTCGTCCTCGACCACCTCGGCAAGCCGCCCATCGCGTCCGGCGAACTCGCCCCCTGGGCGCAGCAGATCCGGCGCCTCGCCGCCCTCCCCAACACCGTCTGCAAACTCTCCGGCATGGTCACCGAAGCCGCATGGGACTCGTGGACCATCGCGGCCCTCACGCCGTACGCCGACACCGTGCTCGACGCCTTCGGCCCCGCGCGGCTGATGTTCGGCTCCGACTGGCCCGTCTGCCGGCTCGTCGCCACGTACGCCGAAGTGGTCGCCGTCGCACGCGCGCTGACGGCCGGGCTCGGCCCCGCCGAGCGTCACGACGTCTTCACCGGAACGGCCATGCGGACCTACGACCTGCGCGTCACCGCACGGCCGGCCCCGCCCCAGGACACCCCATGCGCATAGCCCTCTTCATCACCTGCTTCAACGACACGATGTTCCCCCGCACCGGTCGGGCGGTGACCGAACTGCTGGAGCGCCTCGGCCACACGGTGGAGTTCCCGCAGGGCCAGACCTGCTGCGGTCAGATGCACTTCAACACCGGCTACCGTCCCGAGACGCTGCCCATGGTGCGCCGCTTCGCCGAGGTCTTCGCGGGCTACGACGCCGTCGTCGCCCCCTCCGGGTCCTGCGCGGGCATGGTGCGCGACCACCACCGTGTGGTGGCCGCCCAGTACGGCGACGCCGCGCTCGCCGAGGCGGTCGAGCACGTGGTCCCGACGGTGTACGAGCTGTCGGAACTCCTCGTCGACGTCCTCGGCGTCACCGATGTCGGCGCGTACTTCCCCCACCGCGTCACCTACCACCCGACCTGCCACTCGCTGCGCATGCTGCGCGTCGGCGACCGGCCGCTCAGCCTGCTGCGCGCCGTGAAGGGCATCGACCTCGTCGAACTGCCCGCCGCCGAGTCCTGCTGCGGTTTCGGTGGCACCTTCGCGCTGAAGAACGCGGACGTGTCCAACGCGATGCTGGCCGACAAGATGCGCCATGTGCAGGACACCGGCGCGGAGTTCCTGTGCGCGGGCGACAACTCCTGTCTCACCCACATCGGCGGCGGCCTGTCCCGGCTGCGTACCGGTGTCGGCACGATGCACCTGGCCGAAATCCTGGCCTCCACGGAAGGGGACGTGCGGTGAGCGCCGCCGACAACGTCGTATGGCTGGGCACCCCCGCCTTCCCCGAGGCGGCGCGCGCCGCGCTCGCCGACACCCGGCTGCGGGCGAACCTGCGCCGCGCGACCGGCACCATCCGGGACAAACGGCTGGCGGTGGCCGCCGAACTGGAGGACTGGGAGGAACTGCGGGAGGCAGCCGCGACGATCAAGCGTCGCACCCTCCGCCATCTCGACCACCATCTCCTGCGCCTGGAGAAGGCGGTGACCGCCGCGGGGGGAGTGGTTCACTGGGCGTCGGACGCCGCCGACGCCAACCGCATCGTGACCGCCCTGGTGAAGGCGACCGGCGAGGACGAGGTCGTCAAGGTCAAGTCGATGGCGACCCAGGAGATCGGCCTCAACGAGGCGCTCGCGGACGCGGGCATCCGTGCCTACGAGACCGATCTCGCGGAACTCATCGTGCAGCTGGGCGGCGACCGCCCGTCGCACATCCTCGTGCCCGCCATCCACCGGGGCCGCTCCGAGATCCGGGAGATCTTCCGCCGGGAGATGGGGGAGTGGGGCAGGCCCGCCCCCGAGGACCTCAGCGACGAGCCCCGCGATCTCGCCGAGGCGGCCCGGCTCCACCTGCGGGAGAAGTTCCTGCGCGCCAAGGTCGCCGTCTCCGGCGCCAACTTCGCGGCCGCCGACACCGGCACCGTGGCCGTGGTGGAGTCGGAGGGCAACGGGCGGATGTGCCTGACCCTGCCGGAGACCCTGATCACCGTCATGGGCATCGAGAAGGTCCTGCCGGCCTTCGCCGACCTGGACGTCTTCCTCCAGCTCCTGCCCCGCTCGTCGACCGGTGAGCGGATGAACCCGTACACCTCGCTGTGGACCGGTGTCACCGAGGGCGACGGCCCCCGGAACTTCCACCTGGTGCTGCTCGACAACGGCCGCACCGCCACGCTCGCCGACGAGGTGGGCCGCCAGGCCCTCGCCTGCATCCGGTGTTCGGCGTGCCTCAATGTCTGCCCGGTGTACGAGCGCACGGGTGGCCATGCCTACGGTTCGGTCTACCCCGGGCCGATCGGCGCCGTCCTGACCCCGCAGCTGGCCGGCATCGAGAACGCGGCCTCGCTGCCCTTCGCCTCGACCCTGTGCGGTGCCTGTTACGACGCCTGCCCCGTGAAGATCAACATCCCCGAGGTGCTGGTCCACCTGCGCGCCGAGGCTGTGGAGGCCAAACGCCGGGACCGACTGCTGCCCACATCCGAGGCACTCGCCATGAAGGCCGCCGGTGCCGTCCTGGGCTCACCACGCCGGCTGGCCACCGTACAGCGGCTGGCCGCCACCGGAGCCCGGCTGCTGGCCCGTGACGGCCTGATCGGCGCCCTGCCCGGTCCGTTCGCCCGCTGGTCCGGCACGCGGGACACCCCAGTGCCGGCCCGCGAGTCCCTGCGCGCCTGGTGGCGCCGCACGCGACCAGCCGGCAGCGAAGGCAGGAGTACGACAGCGGAGGGAAAGGGACGACGATGAACGGCCGCGAGACCGTCCTGAGCGCGATTCGGGGAGCACTGTCCGGCGTGCCGGATTCCGAGCGCCCTGACGAGGTACCGACCTCGCACGGTCGCCGCGCCGATCACGTGGGACCGGACGTCGTCGACCTGTTCGTCGAGCGTGCCGCCGAGTACCGCGCCACGGTGGTCCGTGTTCCGCCGTCCGGTGCCGCGGCGGCCGTCGGTCATGCGCTGGCCCGAAGCGGAGCACGGTCCCTGGTGGTTCCGCCCTGGCTTCCCGAGGACCTGGTTCCGGAGGGGGAGTGGTCACTGCTGGCGGATGTCCCGCCGCTGACCGTCGGACAACTCGACGCGGCGGACGCCGTGGTCACCACTGTCGCCACCGCCATCGCGGTCACCGGCACCGTGGCCCTCGACCACGGTCCGGGCCAGGGACGGCGGGCCCTGACCCTGCTTCCGGACCAGCACATCTGCGTGGTCCGGGCGGACCAGATCGCTCCCGACGTACCCGAGGCATGGGGCCTGCTCGACCCCTGCCGTCCGCTGACTCTCATCTCCGGTCCCTCGGCCACCAGCGACATCGAACTGGACCGTGTCGAGGGCGTGCACGGGCCCAGGATCCTCGACATCGTCGTGGTGGGGGACGCGTAGCCGAGGGCACCGAGACCGTCCGGCTTTGCAGCGTGGCCCGGTGGCCGCGCTGTGAAGCCGCGCTCCTTTTGCCTGCCTGTCAGAAGACGTCCGAACAGCCGGCTGGCTCAGGGCCGGTGCGGTCGACGATTCCACAGTGGGGCTGTCTGTGGGCGACTGCGGCAGGACGTGGAGATCGAGGCCTGGTCATCGACGCCCTGCCCAGGACATCCAACTCAGACTGTTTCGGCGCTGCCGGTCTGCGCGACTGCTGGACGGCAGGATGCCACCGAGCGCATCAAGACCCCTGCGGTACCGCAGGGGACCGCTCCCCGGACCCCCGGACGATCAGCCGCGTGGGCACGGTGACGGTGCGGGCCCGGGCGCGGTCGCCGTCGAGGCGGGCCAGGGCGGTGGTCGCTGCCGTTCTGCCGATTTCTTCGGCGTCCTGGGCGACGACGGTCAGGGCCGGCTCAAGTGCCTCGGCGAGGGCCACGTCGTCGAAGGCGACGACGGCGACGTCCTTCCGGTGGATGCGGGCGAGTTCGGTGACTATTCCCAGCGCGACGATGTTGTTGCCGGCGAAGAGGGCGGTGGGGGGATCCTCCAGGCCCAGGAGTTGGGAGGTGACGGCCGAGGCCCCGTGCTGGTCGTGGGCGTTGGAGACCAGGGAGCGGTCGTAGGGGAGGCCTGCTTCCCGCAGGGCGGCGCGATAGCCGGCCAGGCGTTCGCGGCGGGTGTAGAGCTTGGTGGGCAGGTCGCCGACGAAGCCGATGCGCCGGTGGCCGTGGGCGATCAGGTGGGCGACGCCGTCGTGGGCGCCGGTGCGGTTGGAGCTGACGACGCTGTCCGTGGCCAGGCCCACTCCCGGGCGGTCGATGAAGACGACGGGCAGGCCGGTGACCCGGTGGGTCTTGAGGTGGGAGTGGTCGGCGCCGACGGACGGCACGACCAGCAGGATGCTGATGCGGCGGGCGAGGAACTTGTCCGTCAGCGCGCGTTCGCGGCCGGGATCGTCCGCGGAGGAACCCATGAGCAGGGTCAGGCCGCGGTCGCGGACGGTGTCCTCGATGCTGCGGGCCACGGCTCCGAAGAAGGGGTTGCCGAGGTCGGGGATGACCAGTCCGATGGTGGTGTCGGGTCCGCCGACGCGGATGTTGCGGGCCATGAGGTTCGGCTGGAAGCCGAGCTTGGCCACGGCGGCGAGGACTTGTTCCCTGGTCTGGGCCGAAGCGGGTCCGTCCTCGTTGAGGACGCGGGAGACGGTCTTGGCGCTGACGCCCACTTCTCGGGCGACGTCAGCCAGGGTGGGGCGGCGATTGGCTGCCATGGAGGAAACGGTCTCCTGTGCTCGTCGGTTCCGACCGCGGCCTCGGCCGGAACCTGTGAGTATTTCAGTCGTACGTCAACTGGCCTGGACGCCTGCGGCCTTCGCCGCCTGGGAGTCCGCTACGACGGTATCTCCGGCCTCGTCGACGGTGAGCGCGCCGGTCATGATGGCGACGACCTCCGCCATGGAGTGGTCGGACGGCTTGATCACAGCAGCGCGCCGGCCCAGCCGGTGGACGTGGATCCGGTCGGCGATCTCGAAGACGTGCGGCATGTTGTGGCTGATCAGGACGACCGGCATGCCTTTGTCCCGGACGCGGCGGATGAGGTCCAGGACCTGACCGGACTCCTTGACGCCGAGGGCGGCGGTGGGTTCGTCCATGACGACGACGCTGCGGGCCCAGGCGACGGCACGGGCCACCGCGACGGCCTGCCGCTGTCCACCGGAGAGCGTCTCGACCGACTGCGTCAGCGAGCGCAGGCCGATCTTCAGGTCGGCCATGTGCTCGGCGGCCTCCTCGCGCATGCGCTTCTTGTCCAGCATGCGCAGGACACTGCCGAGGACACCGGGCCGGCGAAGCTCGCGCCCGAGGAACATGTTCGAGGCGATGTCCATGGAGGCGGCCACGGCGAGGTCCTGATAGACCGTCTCGATGCCGTGCGCGCGGGCACTTTGCGGCCCGGAGAACTGGATGGGTTCGCCGTTGAGCCGTATCTCGCCCGCGTCAGGGGTCACCGCGCCGGTGAGGGCCTTGATCAGGCTGGTCTTGCCGGCGCCGTTGTCGCCGATCACGGCGAGGACCTCGCCGGGCAGCAGGTCGAAGTCGGCGCCGTCGATGGCAGTGACGTGACCGTAGCGCTTGACCAGACCGCGGGCCTGCAGGACAGGGGTGGAGGAGGAGGTGGCGGTCATCAACGGGCCTTCTTCCGGGAGAGCTGGTCGACGGTCACCGCGAGGATCACCAGGACACCGGTGATCAGGGTCTGGTAGATGGAGGCGACGCCCATCAGCTGCAGGCCGTTGCGGAAGACTCCGACGATGAGGACGCCGATGAACGTGCCCAGGACCGATCCGCGTCCGCCGAAGAGGCTGGTGCCGCCGAGGACCACGGCCGTGATGCTGTCCAGGTTGTCGGTCTGCCCGGCCTGCGGGTCGCCGACGCCGGTGCGGGAGATGAGCAGCAGGGCGGCGATGCCGTAGAGGATGCCGGCCACGGTGTAGACGCCGATGGTCAGGCGGGAGGTGCGGATGCCGTTCAGCCGTGCCGCTTCCGGGCTGTTGCCCAGGGCGTAGACGTGCCGGCCCCAGCCGGTGCTGCTCAACGCGTAGGCGAGGAGGAGGAACAGGGCGATGGTGACCAGGGAGCCGTAGGTGATGTCGGTCTTGCCGAGCGGGAAGGTCTGCCCGAGGGCCGTCAGCGGGCCGGGCAGGTTGGTGACCGTCTGCTCCTCGGAGTAGATGTGGGTCAGCGCGAACGCCACATTGAGCATGCCGAGGGTGACGATGAACGGCGGCAGCGGGATCTTCTGCACCAACGCCCCGTTGAGCAGCCCGAAGCCGCCGCAGACGGCCAGGCCCAGCGCGATGGCGGCGAGCGGGGGCAGGGAGCCCTCGGCCGCCATCCTGGCGATCACTATGCTGCCGAACGCCATCACCGCACCGCACGACAGGTCGATGCCCGCCGTGAGGATGATCAGGGTCTGCCCGATGGCGAGGGTGCCGACGACCATGACCTGCTGCACGATCAGCGAGAAATTGCCGCCCGTGAGGAACTGGTCGGTCGAGAGGGAGAAGAAGGCGCAGGCCAGGAGGAGGGCGACCAACGGGCCGGTGGTCGGCGCCGTGAGCAGTCGGCGGGCCGTGGTCGGTGCTTTGAGCCCGGCGTACGGCGAGGATGTGGACGGTGGCGTGGACGTGGCAGTCATGCGAGGTCCTTGACGGAGAATGAGAGGGCGGCCGACTCCCGGTCGGGGAGGTGGGAGCCGGCCCGCCGACTGAGGGGAAAGGCGGTACGGGAGGTCCGCGGGGCGGCTCAGCCCCAGCAGTTCTCCAGGCCGTAGGCGGTGTCCTTGGACGTGACCCCGTCCTGCGCCTTGTCGGTGATCAGCGTGACGCCGGTGTCGGTGTATCCGGACGCCTTCTTGCCGTCCTTGGCGTACGTCACGACGGCCTTGACTCCCTCGGAGGCCATCTTCAGCGGGTACTGCTGCGAGGTGGCGGCGATCTTGCCGTCCTTGACCGCCTGGGTGCCGGTGCAGCCGCCGTCGACGGAGACGATCAGGACGTCCTTCTCCCGGCCCTTGGCCTTGAGCGCGGTGTACGCGCCCAGCGCGGCGGGCTCGTTGATGGTGTAGACGACGTTGATGTCGGGCTCCTTCTGGAGGCAGTTCTCCATCGCCGTCTGGCCCTTGGCCTGGTCGCCACCGGTGTCCTGGGAGCAGACGACGGAGGGGTCGCCGTCCTTGACGCCGAAGCCCTTCAGGAAGCCGTTGTGCCGCTGGACGCCGACGGACACGCCCGGCGCGAGGTCGAGGGTGGCTATCTTCGCCGGCTTGCCCTTCATCGCCGCCTTGGCGTACTCGCCGATCAGCTCGCCGGCCTTGAGGTTGTCGGTGGCGAAGAGGGCGTCGACCGCGCTCTCCGGCTCGGTCGGGGTGTCCAGGGCGATGACCAGGACACCCTTGGCCTTGGCCTTCTCGATCGCGGGCACGATGGCCTTGGAGTCGCTCGGGGTGATGAGGATGCCCTTCACGCCGGAGGCGACCATGTTCTCGACGGCCGTGACCTGACCGGCGTTGTCGCCGTCGAACTTTCCTGCCGCGGTCATGAGCTTGACGCCCTCGGCCTTCGCGGCCTTCTCCGCGCCCTCCTTCATCTTCACGAAGAACGGGTTGGTGTCGGTCTTGGTGATCAGACCGACCTTGATTTCGCCCGAACCGGAGCTGGCGGAGCCCGAGCCGGAGCCGGATCCGCAGGCCGTCAGGGTGAGGGCCGCGATGCCCGTGCATGCCGCGGCTCTGAGGAGGGAGGAGGACAGACGAGTGGTGCGAGACATGAACGACTCCTGCGCGATAGCGAGCGGCGGGGCCGGCATCAGAGCATGCCGCCCGGAGGTGTCATCGTTGACTTATGTCATCGTTGACACTGCATGGCGAGGATGATGGACTCCGCATCCCGGCAACGTCAATGCCTTGCACTCGTCACAAATCGGCAACGCCCGTGGCCGCCGTCCATGGGCAGCCGGTGAGCGGTTATGCCGCGAGGCGCCCTCTTTGCCGCTACTTTCCGAGAGAAGAGCAGTCCATGCGCCCGTGTCGGATCACCGTTCTGGGAGAGTGCGTCGCCGACGCCTTCACCGAACCCGCGAACACCTCGAACGAACTGGCCCTTCGGGTGCTGCCCGGCGGCGGACCTGCGAATACGGCGGTGGCCCTGGCCCGGCTGGGCACCCCGGCACGCTTCCTGGCGCGCCTGTCCGGCGACGTGTTCGGCCGCCTGTTCCGGGCCCACCTGCAAGCGTCCGGCGTCGACCTGTCGTACGCCGTCGCGGCCTGCGAGCCGAGCACGCTGGCCGTGGCCGAGCTGGACGCCCAGGGGCAGGCCGCGTTCTCCTTCCACGCCCAGAACACGGCCGACTGGCAGTGGACGGCCGAGGAACTGGTGAGGGTGGATCTGTCCAGTACAGCCTGTGTGCACACCGGGTCGCTGGCGCTGGTCCGTGAACCCGGCGCGGCGGCGGTGGAGGAGTTCCTGGCGACGGCCTCTCCCCAGGCCACCATCAGCATCGACCCGAACGTCCGGCCGCTGCTGGTGCGCCCCGAGGTCTACCGTGCCAGGCTGCCGCACTGGTGCGGCCTCGCGGATGTGCTGCGGCTCAGCGAGGACGACCTGGAGCTGCTCCTGCCGGGCACCCCGCCCGAGCGGGCGTGCGACACCTGGCACGCCGCAGGGGTGCGGCTCGTCGTCATCACGCTCGGTGCCGGCGGCGCCCTGGCCTCGCTCGACGGCGAACGGCTGCAGGTGCCCGCGGTGACTACCCGGGTGGTCGACACGGTCGGGGCGGGGGACTCCTTCACCGCCGGGCTGCTGCACCACCTCGGCATCCGCGGGTTCCTCGGTGGCCGGCTGGCCGATCTCGGTCTCGACGATGTCGCGGAAGCCTGCCGGTTCGCCACTCGAGTAGCGGCCCTGACCTGCTCGGTCGCCGGCCCCAACCCGCCGTGGCAGAACCAGTTGGCGCAGCTCTCGACCGTCGGCGGCGCCTGACGGGCAAGCGAGTCCCGCCCGGCCGATCCTGGCCCAACCGTTGACGTGTTGGGCGGATTGCGCTCATGATCGGGCCACTCGATGTCATCGATGACATAAGTCAACGATGACACCCTTGGTCGGTGGAGTGGACGACGACGCCGGCCAAGGTGTCACTTTTCGGTCCGTCCACCGCAGGCTTCGCCACGTGGACGGCGCGGCACAGGAGACATCATTCTACCAGTACAACCCCAACGGCGACTCCTGGGGTGACATGTCCTGGGGGCATGCGGTGAGCCGGGACCTCGTGCACTGGGAGGAGTTGCCGCTCGCCCTGTCGCACGACGACGAGGAGATGGTGTTCTCCGGCAGCGCGGTCGTCGACTGGAACAACACCACCGGGTTCGGCACGAAGAAGAACCCGCCCATGGTGGCGATCTACACCAGCGCCTACAAGAACGGCGGCAAGCAGGCCCAGTCGCTCGCCTACAGCACCGACCGGGGCCGCACCTGGACCAAGTACCAGGGCAATCCCGTCATCGACATCGGCTCCAAGGAGTTCCGCGATCCCAAGGTCCAGTGGTACGAGCCGACCAAGAGCTGGCTGATGACGGTGTCGCTGTCCACCGAGCGCAAGGTGCGGTTCTACTCGTCCAAGAACCTCAAGGACTGGGAGCTGCAGAGCGAGTTCGGGCCGGCCGGCGCGACGGGTGGCGTGTGGGAGTGCCCCGACCTGTTCCCCCTCGCGGTCGACGGGGACGAGAACAACATCAAGTGGGTCCTGGTCGTCAACATCAACCCCGGTGGTATCGCGGGCGGTTCGGCCGCCCAGTACTTCGTCGGCGACTTCGACGGCAAGAAGTTCACGGCCGACGACAAGGGCACCTACACCCCGCCGGCCGGCCAGGTCGTGCAGGACTTCGAGGGCACCGACTTCGGTACGTGGGCGACCACCGGCACCGCGTTCGGTGACGGACCGGCGGCCGGGGCGCTGGACGGCCAGGGAACCGTCGACGGCTTCGACGGCAAGGGCCTCGCCAACAGCTTCCACGCGGGTGACGGCACGACTGGCACCCTCACCTCGCCCTCCTTCACCGTCGACAGCCCCTACTTGAACTTCAAGGTCGGCGGCGGCCGGCACCCGCACGTACCCGGAACCGTCATGGAGCAGGGCCCTCCGCCCGAGGGCACGGTCCTCGCCGACTTCGAAGGCGGAACCTACGGTGACTGGACGGCGACCGGGGACGCCTTCGGCACCGCACCGGCCACCGGCACCCTCCCCAACCAACAGGAGGTTTCCGGCTTCCTGGGCAGCGGCCTGGTCAACAGCTACCTGAACGGCGACTCCACCACCGGCACCCTCACCTCGCCGGAGTTCACCATCGACAAGGACTACGTCAATTTCCTGATCGGCGGCGGCAACCACCCGGCCGGCTCCGACACCCCGACGGCCATTGAACTCCTCGTCGACGGCCAGGTGGTGCGCAGTGCTACCGGACAGGACGCCGAGGCACTCAACTGGGCGTCCTGGGACGTCAGCGACCTCGCCGGCGAGAAGGCCCAGCTCAAGATCGTCGACGACAACGCCGGCGGCTGGGGTCACATCAACGTCGACCACATCATGGTGTCCGACACCAAGGCCCAGCCCGTCTCCCAGGAGACGTCCGTCAACCTGATCGTCGACGGACAGGTCGTCCGCAGCGCCACCGGCTCCAACAGCGAGACCCTGGACTGGGCGTCCTTCAACCTGCGCCCCTACCTCGGCAAACAGGCCCGGATCCAGATCGTCGACATGAACAGCGCCGGCTGGGGTCACATCCTCGCCGACCGGTTCACCGAAGCCGAAACCCCCGCCCTCTCCGTCCTGCAACGCGCCGACTGGGCCGACTACGGCAAGGACTACTACGCGGCGGTGTCCTGGGAGAACGCTCCAGGCGGCAAGCGGTACATGATCGGCTGGATGAACAACTGGGACTACAGCGGTGCCATCCCCACCTCACCCTGGCGCGGCGCGCAGAGCATCCCACGGGAGATGGCCCTGCGCACCATCGACGGTCACGTCCGGCTGACCAGCAAGCCGGTGAGCAGTCTGACGTCCCTGAGGCAGGACCCGGCGTCCGCGGCCGGAGTCACCGTCAAGAGCACCTCCCAGCCCCTGATCGGCACCGCGGCCAAGGGCAAGGCGCTCGACATCGAGGCGACCTTCTCCCTCAAGGACGCCGAACGCTTCGGCCTCAAGGTGCGCACCGGCGCGGGCGGCGAGGAGACGGTCATCGGCTACGACACCACGACACAGGAGCTGTACGTCGACCGCGCCCGCTCCGGGGCCGTGGGCTTCCACAGTTCCTTCCCCGGTGTCCAGACCGCACCGCTGAAGGCCAAGAACGGCAAGGTCAAGCTGCGGATTCTCGTCGACTGGTCGTCCGTCGAGGTCTTCGGCGGCAACGGCGAGGCAGTGATCACCGACCAGATTTTCCCCGACCCCGCCAGCCAGGGGGTTCAGGTCTTCGCCGAAAACGGCTCCGTGCAGCTGGACCGGGCCACCGTCTGGCACGTCGACTCCTACCACGACTGATACCGACACCGACCACGGAGGACGAACCGCACCGTGAACAAGACACTGCTCGCCGAGTTCACCGCCCGCGAGGGCGCGGAGGACGAGGTCGCCCGCCTGATCCTGGACTACGCCCAGAAGGTGCGCGAGGAAGACGGCAACCTCGCGTTCGACGTCTACACCAAGGCGTCCGATCCACGCGCCTACTGGATCTTCGAGGTGTACCGGGACGAGGACGCCTTCCGGACACACCTGAAGGCTCCGTACGGCGTTCCGTTCAACACCGCCCTCGCCCCGCTGATCGAGGAGGACGCCTCCGCGCTGACCTTCCTCGATCCGGTGGCCTGACCGTGGCCGGCCCGCCTCGCGGGCCGGCCCTCACACGTTGAGCCGGCAGGGCAGGTCGACGCGGTGGCACAAGGCGGCCGCCCGGCAATCCTGCTGTGGGGGGACGGCCACTCCCGCCGACGGGACCGCCGAATACCCAGCCGGTGCCCCGCGGGCCGGCCGCTTCACCGTATGGGCGTGTCCGTAGCCTCCGTGGTGAATTCCTCCATGCCGACTACCTGCAGCAGGTTCAGCCGGTCGCGGGCCTCGGCGTCCGCCGGGGTGAGCACCAGCAGCAGCTGCCGCTGGTCGGGAGTGACCAGGGTCTCGCAGTCCCTCAGCAGGCGGCCCACCCTCGGATGCAGGAACGTCTTGCGGTCGGCGCGCCGGACCGCCACCTCGTGCTCGGCCCAGAGCCGGCGGAAGTCGGCGCTCGCGGCCTGCAACCGGTCGACGAGTCCGGCGGCCGCGGGGTCGCCGGACCGGCGGCCGACGGCCGCGCGCAGGTCGGCCACGAGCTGGCGGGCGTGGTACTCCTGCTCCTCGGGTGGGCAGACGTCGCGGGCGGCGGGGTCGGTGAACCAGCGGTATAAGACGTAGCGGTGGTCGCCGGAGAAGCCGGTGTGATCGCCCGACAGCAGGAGGGCTGCCCGGTTCTGGGCGAGGATTTCACCCAGGTCGGACAGCACCAGGGCCGGGGTGTCGCCGAGCAGGTCGAGCATGCGGATCAGGCCGGCGCGGGCCAGGCGGGCCACCCCGTCGGCGGGCGGGGGCCGGTGGCCGGCCAGGTGGAACAGGTGGTCGCGTTCGTCGTCGGAGAGGTGCAGCGCCCGGGCCAGCGCGCCGAGCAGCTGGGGAGAGGGCTGACTGCTGCGGCCCTGCTCGAGGCGTACGACGTAGTCCACTGCCGAGGGCGCCCAGGAGCCGAAGCCGGTGGCGGCGAGGGAGTCGACGGTGGCCTCGTCGAGGCGGGCGGCCGAACTGGAGTTTCAGAGTCGGCGGGGGTTCGGCGAGGCCGGTCCGCCGGCGGTGGCCCAGTCGAGCAGGTCGTCGGTGCAGCCATGGCGAAGCCGATCCAGGTCGCCCGGCCGCCGGCCCTGCGGCCGGCTGTGGAGGGCTGGACAACAATGACGTCGGCCTGGTCGCAGGGGCCGAGGCAGTCCGTCGTACGGACCTGGAAGCCCTCTTCGGCCGCGCCGACGCGCAGCCGGTCGAGCTGCCAGGCGTGGTCGGTGCCGGGGTGCTTGCGCGGGTTGCCGCAGCAGCAGTCGCGGCAGACGACCAGAAGTTGCCAGCCAGGGTCTGCAGAGGGTGGTGGGCGTCACGGCGTCGCTTCGGTGCGGTGCGGTGCGGTGCGGTGCGGTGCACAGTGCGTACACCTCCCCCTCACCCGGCGCGGGTACGCCTCCTGCGGTTGCGCCTCCCTATTTCCGCGCTGATGCGGGGGAGCGAGCCCAGTCAATCGGTGATACCCGGAACGGAACAGCAAGCCAGGACAAGCGGAGTCAGGGCTGCCGCTGCGGTAAGTGCCACACACACTGTCCGCAGCGTCGGAGAGCATGCGGCGTGCGGTGTGAGGATGCGGCGCATACGCAACACCGCCGACGGTCCGCCCGCCGCGAAGGCCGTGTCGGGTGCCTGACCGGATGCCACCGCGTACAGGGCGGTGGCGAGTGCGTCCCGCGAACACCGGCGCAACGCCCGGTCGTCGGCTGCCATCTCGAGCAACAGCGCCACCTCGGTGTGAGCGAGCCGGGCCAGGGGCAGTCGACGGAACATGGCGGCGAAGGCCCCGGCCGCGGCCACCAGCAGATGGTGGCGGCCGGCGATGTGTGCCCGCTCGTGTTCCAGCACCGCTGTCACTTGCCGCCCGGTCAGGACCTGAAGTGCCCCGGAGCTGACCACGACTTGAGGTGCGCGGCCCGGCAGGCAGTACACCGCCGGGGTGTCATGCTCCAGCACCGTGGCACCCAACTCCGGTCGCCTGCTGCCGACGAGGCGCAGTAGGTCGGCGTGACGTACCCGCTGGCGCCTCGCGCTCAGGAGTTCACGTACGAAGGCGACAACGAAAGTGGAGGGCACGGCGGCCGCCGCCGAAAGAGCCGCCCACACCCGGGTGTCCACGCCTGCCGGGCCGCTCGGAAGGAGGGGCCCGCACTGCGCGCCACCGGAAACGACGCAGGCCTCGGTGAAGCGGGACAAGTGGTGGCTGCCTGCTGTCGGAAGCAGTAGTTGCAGGGCAGTAAGGGACACGGAAGCGATGAAGGACAGCCCGAGCAGGATCCACACCGTGGCAGCCAGCCGGGGTGCTCGGTGCGCCCACTGGCTGCGGGCAAGCGCCCTCGGCAGCAGCACCCCGACCACCAGCGCGATGGCCAGAGGCGGCAGCACATGATGGCCGGGAACCAGTAACCCGCTTGCGTGGCCGAGGAGTTCGGTCACGAGGGTGCTCCGGGCTCCTCGGCGCTGCCGCGAACGCTGCCCATCGCGCGCAGTGCGGCAGCCAGCGCGGACACGTCCTCCGGCGACATGTGCTCCACGAACCGCTGTAGCGCGGCCGGGCGGTCCTGGGTGTTGCCGAGCGCGTCCTGCATGAGGGCGGCGGTGTATTCCTCACGGCTGCGCTCGGGTTCGTACAGCCAGGCACGCCCGGCCTTCTCGCGGCGGAGCAGGCCCTTGCGGTGGAGGATGTCCGCGACCGTCATCACCGTCGTGTAGGCGACGGGACGTATGTGATTGATGTCGTTGACGATCTCCCGGACCGTGGCAGGCCGGCCCCAGCGCCAGAGCCGGTCCATGATTTCGGCTTCCAGGTCACCCAGCCGTCGCACCCTTCCCCCTCTTCTTCCCCGTCACCGAGGTGCCTCACATCGTATGGCACCCCTCGTCTCCGCAGGATGGTCACACAGGCGCCACGCATACGGGTCGGGGGTATGCGTAGGCTGAGCAGCTCCGGGCCCGGGCGGTTCAACCGCCCGGGCCCGGAGCCTGGAGGTCATGCCCGTACGAGCCGGGCGATCGCCTTGGACGCCTCGTTGATCCTGGTTCTGGCCTGCTCGCCGCCCTCCACGATGGCCTCCGTGACGCAGCAGTTGAGGTGCTCGTCCAGCAGGGCAAGCGCGCAGGACTGGAGCGCGGTGTTGGTGGCGGCGACCTGGGTCAGGACGTCGATGCAGTAGGTCTCCTCCTCGACCATGCGCTGCAATCCCCGCACCTGGCCCTCGATCCGGCGGAGCCTTCGGAGAATGACGTCCCGGTGGGTCTGCTCTGCGGCCACGGCGGCCCCCTTCCCATCCTGGTCGGCCGCTTCACCGGTCGGCGGGCTGGAAGCCGCGCAGCCGCAGGCTGTTGCCGACCACGAAGACCGAGGAGAAGGCCATGGCCGCTCCGGCGATCATCGGGTTGAGCAGGCCGGCGGCGGCGAGTGGCAGGGCGGCGACGTTGTAGGCGAAGGCCCAGAAGAGGTTGGACCTGATGGTGCCCAGCGTCTTGCGGGACAGGCGGATGGCGTCCGCCGCGGCCCTCAGGTCGCCCCGCACGAGCGTCAGGTCGCCCGCCTCGATCGCGGCGTCCGTACCCGTGCCCATCGCCAGACCCAGGTCGGCCTGCGCCAGCGCGGCGGCGTCGTTGACACCGTCGCCGACCATGGCGACCGAACGGCCCTCGCTCTGCAGGCGCTTGACGGCGTCGACCTTGTCCTGCGGCATGACCTCGGCGATCACGTGCTCGGGGGCGATGCCCACTTCCGCGGCGACCGCTTCGGCGACCGCCTTGTTGTCACCGGTCAGCAGGATCGGTGTCAGGCCCAGGGCGCGCAGTCGCTTGACGGCTTCCGGGCTGGTCTCCTTGATGGCGTCGGCGACCTCCAGGACCGCGCGGGCGTCGCCGTCCCAGGCGACCGCGATGGCCGTACGCCCGGCCGCCTCGGCCTCGGCCTTGGCGCGCCGCAGCTCCTCCGGCAGGGACATGGCCCATTCGGCGAGCAGCTTCTCGCGTCCGACCAGGACCGCGTGGCCTTCGACGATGCCCTGGACGCCGAGGCCGGCGATGTTGGCGAAGTCCTCCGGGGTGGGGAGTGTGCCGACGCGGGCAGCGGCGCCGGAGGCGACGGCCTGGGCGATGGGGTGC
This sequence comes from Streptomyces caelestis, assembly GCF_014205255.1. GTDB lineage: Bacteria > Actinomycetota > Actinomycetes > Streptomycetales > Streptomycetaceae > Streptomyces > Streptomyces caelestis. Next base: position 8,206,949 of record NZ_JACHNE010000001.1, read on the forward strand.
TCGGAGGAGTGCTCCAGGGCGCCGGCGAGGCGCAGGACTTCCTCCTCGTCGGTGCCGTCGGTGGTGTGCACGGCGAGCAGGGTCATCTTGCCGGTGGTGACGGTGCCGGTCTTGTCCAGGACGATGGTGTCGACCTCGCGCGTCGTCTCCAGGACTTCGGGTCCCTTGATGAGGATGCCGAGCTGGGCGCCGCGCCCCGTGCCGACCATGAGGGCGGTCGGCGTCGCCAGGCCCAGGGCGCACGGGCAGGCGATGATCAGGACGGCGACCGCTGCGGTGAAGGCGGCGGTCAGTCCGGCCCCGTTGCCGAGCCAGAAGCCCAGGGTGCCGAGCGCCAGGGCGATCACGACCGGTACGAAGACCGCGGAGATCCTGTCGGCGAGCCGCTGGGCGGCGGCCTTGCCGTTCTGCGCGTCCTCCACCAGCTTGGCCATGCGGGCGAGCTGGGTGTCGGCGCCGACACGGCGGGCCTCGACGACCAGGCGGCCGCCGGCGTTCAGCGTGGCGCCGGTGACGGCGTCCCCGGTGCCGACCTCGACCGGCACCGACTCGCCGGTGAGCATGGAGGCGTCCACGGCGGACGACCCCTCGACGACCACACCGTCGGTGGCGATCTTCTCACCGGGCCGCACCAGGAACCGGTCGCCGACCTTCAACTCGCTGACAGCAATGAGATCTTCCCGGCCGTCACGCACCAATGTGACTTCCCTGGCGCCGAGTTCCAGCAGGGCCTTCAGCGCCGCCCCCGCCTTCCGCTTCGACCGCGCCTCGAAGTACCGCCCGGCCAGGATGAAGGCCGTGACACCCGCCGCGGCCTCCAGGTAGATGTTCCCGGCGCCGTCGGTGCGGGCGATGGTGAGCTCGAAGGGGTGGGTCATGCCCGTCGGTACCTCGGCGGCGTTCCTGTGGTCCCTGTGGGCACTGTTCTTCGGCACAGCGACGCGTGAGCGTATCTCTTCGAGCAAGTGACGCCATCGCTCCACGCCCGCTGAGGACCGGGCTGGTGTTCCTCCCTGTCGCCGCGGCCACCGGCATCGGCGCCCACCTCGGCTCCCGGCTCGTCGGCCGGATCGGCGGCCGCCCGACGGCCGTCGCCGGCATGGCCGCCGCGGCCGCCGGAACCATCCCGCTGACCCGGCTGTCGGAGACCGGCAGCGTGTACGCCGGGATCCTGCCCGGCTTCGTGATCGCCTCCCCGGCATCGGCGCGGTATGCGTCACCGCCACGACGACCGCCCTGGCCATGGCGGAGCACCGGGAGGCGGGACTCGCCTCCGGGGTCGTCAACACCTTCCACGAGGTGGGTGGCCCGATCGGCGTCGCCGTCGTCTCGACCATCGCGGCATCCGGTTTCGAGCAAGGCGCGGTGGGCGGCTTCGCCGACGCGTTCACCGTGTGTGCTGCGGCAGCCGCTGCCGGCGCCGTCGTCGCCCTGGGCCTCGTACCGCGCGGCAAACCGCAGTCGACCGGCGGCCCGCACACGCACTGACCAGGACTGACCGCCGCCGACCAGGAGCGACCAGCCCCGAGCGATCTCCGAGGGCCGGGAGCCGCAGCAGCATCACCGCGACGCGGCTCCCGGCCACGGGCGCCCCGACTCAGTGGACGTGCCCGTCCTCCGCGTGTCCCGCTTCTTCCTCGCCTGCGCCGGTTCCGGTGCCGTCGGAAGCGGTGTGTGACGGAACGCGCTCAGCGGGCGGCGCCGGCGGGGTCGCCGCACGCGCAGGTCTTCCGAGCCGGAGCCGGCGGCGGCGCAGGCTCCCGTGGGTGAAGGTCGACTGGGAGGCGCGGATCACGGCCGTCGTGGAGATGTTCCCCTTCCTCGGCATCCTGTGCGCGGCGGTGAGCCGGCTAAGCCCTGTCCGGCCGGTCATGTGAGTCGGGTGGTCCTTCAGCGGCGCCGAGAACCCGGAGGACTGTGGTGCGGAGCGCGGTCTCGGCCTCGCTGCTCGTCATGCGGCCGGAACCGACCTCGTCACCGGCCGCGTGTCCGAGGGCGACCGTCATGGCCACCAGCCAGCGCGGAGGCAGTCCGGGGGCGAACTCACCCGCCCGCTGGCCCCGTTCGACGAGACGGGCCAGCCGCTCGGCGACAGGCTCGTGGCGTGCCTGCTCCCCGTCCCCCGGCGTGCCGGTCGGAGCCGCCTGGAGCAGCGGCGCGTTGTCCTCGAACGACCGCCAGGAGGCGTCGAGAAACCTCAGAAGCGCGGCTCTGGCCGGTCCTTCGTCGAGTGCAGCGGCGTCCATCGCGGCGACGGCGTCCTCGGTGATGCGGTCGACGGCGGCCACGAGGAGCGAGTCGCGCGACGAGAAATGGGCGTAGACCGTCTGCCGGGTCACCCCCGCCGCCGCGGCGATGGCCTCCATGCCCGCATCCGGGCGCTGTCGCAGCAGGCGGACCGCCGCGTCGAGGATGGCGGCTCTGCTGCGCTCGGCATCGGCGCGACGCCGACGGCGTGGTTCTCCCGAGGAAGTCATCTCTTACAGCCTTGTCTAAGTTATCGAGGGGCTTATATCTTACAAGTCTGTCAAAGATAGTGATCGCGCTGCGGCCTCTCCGTCATGCCCTTCCCCGCCCCGTCGGCCTGACCAGATCGGAACGTCATGGAACCCTTCACCAACACCGCCCCTGAGCGGTTCATCTCTGACTTCTTCACCTCTCTCACCGAGTCCACGGTCCAGGGGGACGCACCCGAATCGGTGATGGCCCGCCACTTCGCCCCGGACATCGTCCAGATCAGTGACGGGACTCGACTCGAACACGACCGGCTCCTCGCCCATCTGCGACCGGTGCGCAAGAACGTGGTCGGCTGGCGGTTCGAGGTCCACGAGGCCATCGCGGACGGTAACCGGATCGCCGCCCGGTTCACGATCCACGCGCGGACGCGCAAGGGCGGCGCCACCGCAACCGAGGTGCACCTCCTCGGGGAGTTCACCGACGACGGACGTATGCGCCGGGCCCACCAGCTCACCCGAGCCCTTACCCCGGCACCGGCCGATGCGGATGCGGACGGGCAAGCCTGATGCCCACCCGGCCCGACCTCGCCCCTCCGTGCACCCGACCACCACAGACCAGGCGCGTCCGGCTCATCCAAGGACTCTCCCTGCTGTCCACCGGTCTGCTCGCCGGCGCGTTCGGCTACGGCGCCGCCAACCTCGTCCCCACGTTCAACTCCGTGCCCATCGGAATGCGGCTCGACTTCCACACCGAGTTGATGAGGATGAACGGGATCACCGTGCAGGGCGCGATGGCGGTCTCGACTCTCAGTTCCCTCACCCTTGCCGTGCTGACCCGCGCCCGGGCCCGCGCCCTCGCAGGTGCGGCGTGCACCCTGACCCTGGCGTCTTTCCTGATCACCCGGTTCGGGAACGTCCCCATCAATGGCCGCATCAAGCAGTGGGCCGCCACCGCTGCGCCGGCCGACCATGCGGAGATCCTGCGCCGCTGGGAGCTGTTCAACAACGCCCGCACGCTCACCGCCGTCGCCGCCTTCGTGCTCCTTGCCGTCCTCGCCCTCGGGCCGACTGCCTCCGGGCGGCGACGGGTCTGAGAAATGGGCTCCGCGGCCGGGCCGGCCGAGGCATGTCCGGCCTCTCAGGTACGCAACCAGATCGTGCGGGCTGCGGCGACGGCGGTGCCGAGGGGGACGCAGCCGCGTTGTCGTACCGGGCAGCCAGTGCCCGGTGCTGACGCCAAGTGCCAAGTGACTTAGTAGTATCCCCAGTAGGTCGAGTGCGGAGGGCAGGCTTGAGCATGAGCGGACGGCTGCGCGCAGGTGGGGCCTTCGGGTACCTCCTGCTGGTCGTCATGCTCACCTTGGGCGTGTTCGCCATGCACACGATGGGCCACCCCGAAGATTCCTCCGGGCACGGCATGAGCGGCGCGATCCCCGCTGCCGCAGGTGCGCACCAGGGCGGCATGGCCCAGCAGGCCGCAGCCTCCGAGCATTCGGCCGTGCCGGGGGTGACGGCCGAGCACGGGACCGCGGCGTCGCCCACCGAGTCGCCGGTGCACGAGCTCCCGAGCGGCATGGACCCGATGTCCGTGTGCTTGGCGGTTCTCACCGTGTGGCTGCTCGGACTGTTCCTGCATGCGCTGGTGCTCCGCCGACATGAGCGGCTGACCGCCCTTCTCACCCGATCGATGGCCTCGGCGCGCCCCGGCACTCCGCCGCCGAGACCGCTCCTCTCCCAGTTGTCAGTTCTGCGGATATAGGCCGAACCGTCGCGCGGCCACTTCAGTGCTGCCCGCGCAGACGCGTACTCCGCACAGACAGAACTGACGACAAGAGGTATCTCGCACATGACTGCCTACACGCACGCCCTCAACCGTCGCCTGAGCCGCCGTCTCGCGGTGGTGGCCGCGATCACCGCGGGCGGGCTGCTGCTCGCCGCCTGCGGCGGGAACGACATGGAGGGCATGGACCACGGGAGCGGCAGCTCCGCCTCCGCCTCGCCGACCCAGGCGACGAGTGAGAACCCGGCGCCCGGCGCGTTCAACGACACGGACGTCATGTTCGCGCAGATGATGATCCCGCACCACGAGCAGGCCCTGGAGATGTCCAAGCTTGCGGACAGCCGGGCCTCCGACGCGGAGATCAAGACCCTGGCCGAGGAGATCGAGAAGGCCCAGGACCCCGAGATCCAGACCATGAGGTCCTGGCTGAAGGCCTGGGGCAAGCCGGAGTCCGCCGAGGAGAGCATGCCCGGCATGGACCACGGGTCCGGCGGCATGGACCACGGGTCCGGGATGTCCGGAATGATGTCCGACGAGGACATGAAGAAGCTCGAGGCCGCCAAGGGCACCGAGTTCGACCGGATGTTCGCGGAGATGATGATCGAGCACCACAAGGGCGCGATCACCATGGCGGAGGACGAGCGGAAGAAGGGCCGTAACGCCACGGCCAAGAAGCTCGCCGCCGACGTCGTGAAGACCCAGTCCACCGAGGTCGAGAAGTTCGAGAAGATCCTCGACCGGCTCTGATCAGCAACACCCACTGACCGCCCAGGGCTCCGAGGCGCACCCGAGGAGCCCGGGCGGTCACCTCCCCATGTCGGCATGGCCGTGACCGGCGCTCGCCACTCCCTTGCACCAGTACGCACCCGAGGAATCATGAACAAGCGCCCTGCCGCCGTGGCAGCCACCGCCCTGGCTGTCACCCTCACACTGGCCGCATGCTCCGACAGCGGAGACAGCCAAGGCCCGGCCGGCTCGCACACCACCTCCGGGACGACCGTCAGCCACATCCACGGTCTCGGTCTGGACCCCGGTGACCAGCGCCTCTACGTCGCCACCCACGAAGGCATCTACACCCCCGACGCCAAGGGAGAGCCTGAGCCGGTCGGCGACAGCAGGGACGACTTCATGGGCTTCACCGTGGCCGGCGACAAGACGTTCTACGCCAGCGGCCACCCGGCTTCCGGCGGCAACAAGGGGCTCATCAAGAGCACCGACGCGGGCGAGACCTGGAAGTCGCTGTCCCTGTCAGGCGAGTCCGACTTCCACGCCCTGGAATCCGCCCACGGCACGGTCTACGGCTACGACTCCACCAACGGCCTGGTGCGCACGACCAAGGACGGCGTCTCCTGGAAGGACGGGGCCCGGCTGGAAGCGCTGGACATGGCAGTCAGCCCCACCGACCCCGGCGTCGTCCTGGCCACCACCGCCGAAGGCATCGCCCGCAGCAGCGACGGCGGAAAGACCTTCGCCCCGGGGAAGGAGCCGGTGATGGCCTTCCTCTCCTGGGCCGCGAAAGACGGCCTCTTCGGCATCGACACCTCCGGCGGCCTCAACCGCAGCACGGACGGCGGCACCACGTGGAAGAAGGTCTCCACCGTCCCGGGCGGCCGGCCGCAGGCGCTCACCGCCGTCGGCGCCGACCATGTCCTCGCCGCCACCCGGACCGGGGTGTTCGAGTCGAAGGACGGCGGCAGGACGTTCAAGAAGCGCCTGGCCGTTACGTCGAGCGGCGGCCACTGACCCGTAACGGGTGGTCAGGCGGCCATCATGACGAGCATGGCGCACATCGTGCCGCCCATGCCGATGTGGGCCGTCAGCGCCGCGCCCGGTGACGTGCCCGGTGGGCGACGGCGGCTGCGGTTGCCCGCTGCCGCGTGGGCCCGGCGCCTGTCGCCTCCCGGGCGGGCCCTGTCCCAGACGGAGATGGCCAGGGACGCGGCGAACACCACGATCGCGTCGGGCAGGGCGAGGAACCGCCGCGCCCAGCGACCCTTGCCCGCGGCGCGGCCCGCACCCGCTCGTGGGCCGGTGCCACGGAGCCGCGCCCACACGGCGGCGACGATCGAGAGCAGGAAGTACACGGCGAGGGCGAGCAGGACGGCACGCCACACGGAAGTGGCGTCTGACGACGCGGAGTTGTGGGCGGCGTCGGCTGTCATGTCGTGGGCGGTCATCCCCGAGGAGTGGGCCATGCCCTCCATCCCGGCCGTGCCCTCCATCCCGGCCATGCCCGCAGTCCCCGCGGTGTCGGATCCGCGCCCGTGCCCATGATTCATGCCGGCCATCGAGTGCCCGCCCAGAGCGAGGACCGGCGCGGAGTCGGTGCCCGGCATGGCGAGTGTCATGATCACCATGGCGGCACTGCCGATGATGTGGTGCGCCCAGCGGCGGCCGTGTCGCCAGCCGTGCAGCCGAGCGTGGCGTACGGACAGGGCCGCGCCGCCGAGGCCGACGGCCGTGAACGCCGCCACCCACCACAGGCTGTGGTCTCCGAAACTGTGCGCCGTCGCGGGCAGGAACATCGCGGCCATGCCGCCGGCCATGACGAGATCGCCTCCGGCCGCGAACCGGGCCTCTCTGCCGTCGGCGGCGGCCAGCCGGGCCGTGCTCACGACGGCCGCGAGTGCGGAGACCGCCGCCAGCGTCCAGTTCAGGGCCGGACTTCCCATCGCTGCCTCCGCCTCGACCGTCGTCGCCGACGCCCTGTTTTGCGGGCCCGTCGACTTCCGTCGTCCTCTGGCTGTTATCTACGGATGTCCTTAGTACGTAGTGGTGCCAAGAGGTGTTCAGTGGAAGGAGGTTGTTTCCGCCAGGATGGCGTGGCGCACTTCTCGGCGGTGCGCGTCGATCGTCTCGTTCCACCGCGCGAGAAGACCGGTGAGATCCGGGCCGAACACCGGCGGCGGGAATGCCGCGTTGGGTGAAGGTGTCCGGGCTCGCGCTGATCGTGGTCCTTCTCTTCCGGGCCCCGCAGGACACCAACGACAGCACCACCCGCGTCACCGACCCGCGCCGAACACGACGCCCTGGTCTGACACTGTCCCGCGGAGGTCTCGCGTCAGCCCTCCACCTGCCCCCGCACCCGCCGGGACGGTGTGAAGCCGTACAGGTCGAGGATGCCGGGCGGGTCGGCGAGGCCGGGCCCGCCCTGTTCGATCCAGGTCGTGATGTCGGCGGTGGCGTCGGGGTCGTTGACCAGGCCGAGCCACACCGGCCGGCCGCCTGCCGCACGGCCGGCGGGCGAGGGCTGCACGACGACGACGTTGGCGTGCTCGCAGGCGTCCAGGCAGTCGGTGACGCGGACGGTCGCGGTGCCGTCGAGCGCCTGGCGAAGGCCGCGCAGTTGAGCCGCATGGTCGAAGCCGGGGATCTTCGGCGTGCCGCAGCAGCACCCCCGGCAGACGGTGACCGTGCACCGCGCCGCCCCCGCGGACGGAGCGGAAGCGGTAGCGGCGGTACGGCGGGAGCGCTTGCTCACACGGTGTCCTTCCCGGGGCTGGTCCAAGCGGCCTCGCGCGGCAGACGCAGGCCGTTGAGGCCGACGACGGCGGTCGGGTCCTCGTGCCCGGCGACGCCGAGCGACAGAGGCAGCGTACCGATCAGGTCCCAGGCGGCCGGCGGCAGCACTGTCGACGAGCCACCAGCCGGCGGTCGCGTGGCACGAGCGGCCGGGCTTCGCCATCCAGCGGGAACCCCACTTCGAACCGGGGCTTCCCGCGTTCGTGGACTCCCATGGCTGAGGCCGCAGTCGAGAGGACGTGGCGGTCGTACGGCCCCAACCGCCGCTCCACCCGCACCGTTCGCGTGCGCGCATCCGTCGCCCTGGTCGCCCTGACGGTCCTCGCCGTCCTGCTCGTGCCGCCCCTGGTCCAACTCGACCAGCAGGCCGTGAACCTCGCCGCCAAGCTGCGACCGCCCTCCTGGGCCCACCCGTTCGGCACCGACGACGTCGGTCGGGACCTGCTGCTGCGCTGCGTCTACGGCCTGCGGGCCTCCCTGCTCGTCGGCGTGGCGGCGGCGCTGACGGCGACCGTGATCGGGACGGCCGTCGGGGCCACGGCCGGGGCGCTGGGCGGCTGGGCCGACCGGGGCGTGATGCGGTTGGCCGACACGTTCTCCTCCGTGCCGCACCTGCTGCTCGGCATCTTCATCGTCGCCATGTTCCGGCCCGGTATCTGGCCGGTGGTGGCCTCGGTCGCGCTCACCCACTGGCCGTCGACCGCCCGGATCGCTGACGCCGAGGTCCTCTCGCTGCGCTCGCGGCCGTACATCGACGCCGCCGTCGCCGGCGGCGCCTCCCGGGGGCGGGTGGCGATACGGGCGCGCCGCTACGCGCGCGGGTGCCGGAGCCGGGTTTGCGGCGAGGCGTACCTGCCCCTGGGGCCGACGACGCTGCACCTGGCCCAGGGCAGTGTCGACCGGGCGGCCGAACGGGCTCGGCAGCGCAACCCGGATGTGAAGATCACGGTCGACATCGTTCCCGAGGAGGCCGAGGTGGCGCTGCTGCGGGAGGCGCGCCACGCCGCCGCCGTCGTGACCCGGGGCCGGGGACCGATCAGGGGAGCGCTGCTGGGTTCGGTCAGCCGCTCCCTGGCGACGCATGCCACCGGCCCGGTGATCGTGGTCCGGGGCACCTCAGGGAATCGGCAAGGAACCAACGGCCGCATCGTGATCGGAGTGGGGGAGGCGGCGACCGGCACGGCGGCGATCCGGTTCGCGTTCCGCGAGGCCGAAGCGCGGCGCTGCGCGCTGGACGCCGTACGCGTGTGGCGTCGCCCCGCCCACCGTCCCCTGGCGCATCCGCTGTTCACCGGGGTTCCCGGCCACCACGACGAGGATCAGGCAGCGACTCCGCTCGACGACGCCCTGCGCGCCCCGGAGCACGAACACCCGGACGTACCGGTGCACCGCGTCACCGCCGAGGGTCCGGCCCGCCACGTCCGTCCTGCTCACGCACTCGGCCACGGCCGACCTGCTCGTCCTCGGCGCCCCTCGACGCCAGGGGCAGCTCTCGCGGCCCCTCGGCCGTGTGGCGCACGCCGCGCTCCAGCACGCCGACTGCCCGGTCGCGGTGGTGCCGCGACGTGGAAACGGGGCGCCATTGGTGTGATGCCGACGCGACGGCGTTGTCGCTGATGATGATGGCGCGTTGTGCAGGGTGTGGAACGGAGCATCAGCCCCGGCGCCTGCATGTTGCTGCGCGATCGGCTTGTCGAGGTGATCACATGCGTGCGCTCGCACGCCGCGTTGGTGGAATCGGTGGCCTACGCGGGTGACCGTCCGTTCACTGAAGCGGGGGGTGCCGCGGCCGAGAGCGAGCCCCGCAGGGAGGACTGGCGTGGGCGGCGGCCCTGAGAGGTCCGCCCTGTTCGCGGTGACGCGTGCTCGTGCCCGTGTACCTATGGCTATCGCTCCGGGACGGCGAGTTCACGGCCGAGGTAGAAGCTCTCCCGCTCCTCGACGACGTACGGGGCCATGGCCGCGCGCCGCTGCTTCTCCGGCTCGGAGGCCCGCCAGGAGTCGCAGACCTCCTTGGAGTCCCAGAACGACACCCCGGTGATCTCCTGCCCGTCCTCGGACCAGTAGGCGAAGGCGCGGCGCAGGCCCTGCGGGTAGGGGTCGGGACGCCATGAGCTCTCGAAGTCCTCCAGGGCGCCCGGCCGAAGGCGGCGTGTCGTCACCCAGACGAAGTGCTCATCCATCGCGGCCTCCTCCACAACGCCAAGCCGGTTCGACGGCCCTTATGACCACCGTAGGGCCGAGGCACCGCTCGCGCCTGCGCGGCTGTCGCTGCGCTGCCGCCGGCGGCCCGCCGACGTGCATAAAATATTGCCAGGTGTGTCCCAAGAAGACGGCAACGCCCTTTTAAGGGCACTTGGTGCGAAGGCGCAACGCCGTGCCCGGAGGTCGGCGATCTCAGGAGCCGAGGTTGTCCGGAAGGAGGCAAGCCGATGATCACCGAACTGGCTGTCGAGCGCGTGGCATTCACCTGCGGCCACTGCTGGCACAAGTGGAGCGCCGACTACGACGTGCAGTACTACCGCGACGACAATGGGGACGAGTGGGAGTACTTCAACCGCGACGGCCACGGAGTGCCGTCCCCCTACGACCCGCAGGGCGCTCCCGCCTGCCCGATCTGCGGCCGCCGCTGGGTGGGCCGGCTCACCGCGCGTCGGCACGTCCCCGTTCCGCCCGGCCCCGCCAGCACTCCCCGGCACAGGCTCACCGGGCCTCGCGAGCAGCACCGCACCGACCGGCGTGCCGCGCCTCGCCTGGATGCCGACGCGCACGAGCAGCCCTCGCAGGACACCCCCGCCACCTGATCGCGAGGGGAGTCCGGCGTGGCCCGGGGCGGTCTCGGCCGCCACGCGGACATCACTGACCCGGGTCGAGTGTTCACCGGGATGTCCCACACCCCGCTCATCCCGCCCCCGAGCGGGGGGAGGGAGCGCCGGACGCCCAGGCGGCGATGGTGACGGTGGTGCCTGCGCCGGGCCGGCTGTCGAGGCAGAACTCGTTGACCAGCCGTTTGGCTCCGCTCAACCCCAGCCCCAGGCCGCCACCGGTGGTGAAGCCGTCCGTCATGGCCTGCTGGAGGTCACGGATGCCGGGGCCGGTGTCCAGGAAGGTCAGGCGCAGCCCGCGGTTCGGCCCTGCGGCCAGGGCAGTGATCTCGAGGCGGCCACCGCCGCCGTGCACGAGGGTGTTGCGGGCCAGTTCGCTGGCCGCGGTGACCAGCTTCGTCTGCTGCACCAGGCCGAACCCGAGCTCCGCCGCGGTCTGCCGCACCCGCTGTCTGACCCAGGCGAGGTCAGCGTCCGAGCCGATCGGCAGGCTGATCGTGGCGGTGTCGGGAGAGGCCTGCGTCATGTGCCCTCCTGGGCCGGGCTGCGTGGGGAGGCGAGCAGGTCCATCGCGCGTTCGGTGTTCAGGACGGTGTGCAGACCGGGCAGCGTGAGCCCCAGCTCCGCGAGCGTGATCGCCACGGCCGGCCGCATCCCGGCCACCACCGTTCGTGCGGCCAGCAGTCGGGCAGCGGAGGCGATCTCGGCCAGGACGCGCCCCAGGAACGAGTCGATGATCTCCACGCCGGAGATGTCGATCACCACACCGGAGGTGTTTCCCTGTGCGATGCGGTGGGTGATGTCCTGTTGCAGCTGCTCAGCGATGCCGTCGTGCAACTCGCCCGGCAGCGTGACCAGAAGAACGTCTCCCAGCGCCAGGACCGGCACGGGTGTCAGGTCGCCGAAGGGCCGGCTGTTCATGCCCTGCTCGCACCGGCAGGAGCATGCGGGCTCACTTCGATGCCCTGCCGTTCCAGTGCGTGGGCGAGGGCGTCGGCCAGTCCGGCACGGGTGAGCACCGTTCCCAGGTCGATGCCGAGGTGGACGATGGTCTGGGCGATGGCGGGGCGGATGCCGGAGACGATGCACTCGGCGCCCATCAGCCGGGCCGCGGCGACGGTCTTCATCAGGTGCTGGGCGACCAGGGTGTCGACGGTGGGCACGCCGGTGATGTCGAGGATGGCATACCGGGCCTGCTCGCTGACCACCGCGTTCAGCAGGTTCTCCATGACCACCTGGCTGCGGGCGCTGTCCAGGGTGCCGATCAAGGGGACGGCGATGACGCCCTGCCACAGTGTGATCACCGGGGTGGCCACCTCCAGCAGCTGCCGGCGCTGCCGGGCGATCAGCTCCTCGCGGGCGCTCAGCGCCGTCTCCACCACCACGAGGCGAAGCGTGCCCATCAGCAGGGCCAGCGACAGCACACAGTCCTTGGCGTCGGGAGCGGCCGGATCCGGGAACTCGCCACGCAACACTTCGGTGACCGACCCGCGCAGGCCGGCGATCTCGTCGGCGATCTGTGCGGACGCGAACCCACTGCGGGCCCGAGAGGCGACCATACGTCCCAACTGGTCGCGCACCGCCCGGAATCCAGGCGCCTCGATGTCCTCCAGCCGGCCGGTGGCGGCCACCGCGGACAACGCGTCCACCACGGCCTTGGACGCCTCCACGGCCTCGTCCCGGGAGACGGTGAACACCATGCGGAACAGGGGCTCGTCCGCCCAGCGCTGGGCGATCCGCTCCCGCCGGCGTTCCAGGAAGGACCCCACCAGCCGTGCTGCCGCCGAGTCGGCAGCCGCGTGCTGTTCCACCGGAACTTCTCCTTCTGCTTCCCTGTGCACGTACGACACGGCTCACTTTGTTGCCCTACGGCTATAGTTGTCAAACAGCAACTTTTCTTCCGGGATCCGTCTCGTTTACCTGCCGACGCCCTGTTTGGATCTTCCGTGCCCGGGTAGCGGCCCTGCACGGCGGCCTGCTCCTGGAGCGGGCCACGACCATCAGGGAGGGGCTGTGAGCGTGACGACTCAGGTCGACGCGGCGGCGGACACGGATACCGGCCTGCCGCAGATCACCAACCCGCAGCAGATGGCTCCCAAGGACGCTCGGCACCTGACCAAGCTGTTCCTCGACCAGCTCGCGGTACTCGAAGAGGGAACTCGCGCATACCAGTACGCGCGCAACACCCTCATCGAAATGAACATGTCCCTGGTGCGCTTTGCGGCCCGGCGGTTCCGCAGCAACGGTCAGGACATCGAGGACGTCGTCCAGGTCGGCACGATAGGCCTCATCAAGGCCATCGACCGATTCGAGATCTCTCGCGAGGTCCAGTTCACCAGCTTCGCGGTCCCTTACATCGTGGGGGAGATCAAGCGGTACTTCCGTGACACGTCCTGGTCCGTGCACGTGCCCCGACGTCTCCAGGAGGCACGCGCGGAACTCGCCAGGGCCACCGACGAACTCAGCTCACGCCTGGGCCGCAAGCCCACAGCCTCCGAACTCGCCGCGCTGATGAACCTCACGGAGGCGGAAGTCGTCGAGGCCCAGGTCGCGGCCAACGGCTACACCGCCGCCTCCCTCGACGCCGCCATCAGCAGCGACTCCGAAGAGGACGCGACCCTCTTCAACTTCATCGGCCAGGAGGACCCCGCCCTCGCACGCGTCGAGGACTTCCACGCGCTGGCGCCCCTCATCGCCGAACTCGACGAACGAGACCGCCTCATCCTTCACTTGCGGTTCGTCGAAGAGCGCGGACAGGCACAGATCGGCGAGCGGCTGGGTATCTCGCAGATGCAGGTCTCCCGCCTGATCTCCCGGATCCTGGGTCGCCTGCGTTCACAGATGCTCGCTCAGAACTGACCAGTGATGTGGCCTGGCGGTGGTGTCGGGCAGGTGGTGTGCGCCGGTCATGGGATCGCCTCCTTGACCTGCTGGCAGCGGGCGCAGTAGCGGGCCTGCGGCACGATCATCAGCCGCTGCCGGTCGACGGGGCGCCGGCACAGGTGGCAGGTGCCGTACATGCCCTCCTTCATGCGGGTGAGGGCCGCTTCGACGTCGGCGAGGACCATGCGGGCGGAGGCGGCGAGCTTGATGCGGACCTCCACCTGCGCGGGGGTCTGCCGCTGGAGCCGGTCCTCGGCACGGGAGGTGGTGGGTCCGGCGAGCTGGCGCAGCTGCTCCCGTCGGAACAAGCGCTGCTCCTGCAGGTTCTCGCGCAGCGCGGCGAGGTCTTCGGCCGACAGGTGGGTCGTGCTCTCGCCGATGGTCTGGTCGGTCACCACGTCACCCCTTCGAGGCAGGGCGTAGGAGGTCGGTACGGGCGTCGGTCAGGTGGCGCGGCGCCGGCAGGCGACGCAGTGGCGGGTGTAGGGGAGGATCTCCAGGCGTTCCGCGGGGACGGGTCTGGCGCAGCCCAGGCAGGTGCCGTAGGTGCCGTCCTCGATGCGGGCGAAAGCCTCCTCGATCTCTTCGAGGACCCGCTCCATCGCGGTCTTCCGGGCGGCGAGCAGGTGGTCGTCCGCGCTGGGCTCGGTCCCGTCGAGGGCCTGCAACTGCGCCAGCCGGGAGGTGCGGGCGTGTTCCAGGCGCTGACGGGCCTCGTGAAGGTGGGGCTCGGCCCGGGCGGCATCGAACGGCATGGTCGGTCCCTTTCTCGGCCGGGGTGAGGGGGTGCTCTCCACCCTGGCCGGGCCCGTCGCGGACGCCTATCGGGCGCGGGGCCCATTTGTGCCGGGGCAGGGGACCCATGCGGCCCTGCCCTGGGTGGCGCGGGACCGAAAATGGGGGTCACTACCCATCGACGGGGCGCTCGGGACGGGGCAGGCTGGCCGCAGGCCCACTGGAGCACCCCGGGATCGTGAACGCGGTCGGGGCCGTGCGCGGTCCGATGACGGAGGTGAACCGAGGTTTTACGGAAGAGAGGCGGAGCGCCGGTGTCCTTGTTCTGGCGGATCTTCGCCCTCAACGCCGTGGTGCTGGGCACGGCCACGGCCCTGTTGCTGTGGGCGCCGGTGACCGTCTCCGTGCCGGTTCTGCTCACCGAGGCGATCATCCTCGTCGGGGGTCTGGCCGTCATGCTGGTCGCCAACGCCGCGCTGCTACGGCTCGGCCTGGCCCCGCTGGGCCGGCTCACGAAGCTGATGACCACGGTGGACCTGCTGCGTCCCGGCCAGCGCCTGCCCGCTACCGGCGGTGGCGAGATCACCGAGGTGATCCGTACGTTCAACGCCATGCTGCAGCGGCTGGAACACGAAAGGGCCACCAGCAGCGCCCGTGCCCTGCTGGCCCAGGAGGCCGAACGCCGCCGCATCGCGCAGGAACTCCACGACGAGGTCGGCCAGAGCATGACCGCGATCCTGTTGGAACTCAAGCGGGCCTCGGACGAGGCACCGCCGCCGCTGCGCAAGCAGTTGCACGAGGTGCAGGAGATCACCCGGGAGAGCCTGGACGAGGTCCGCCGCCTGGCGCGCAGGCTGCGGCCCGGAGTGCTGGACGACCTGGGTCTGGTCAGCGCGCTGACCTCGCTCACCGAGGACTTCGCCACCCACACGGGGTTGCGGGTCACCCGCCGTTTCGATGCCGACCTGCCGGTCCTGGAGCCGGAGACGGAACTGGTCCTCTATCGCGTCGCCCAGGAGTCGATGACCAACGTCGCCCGGCATGCGGACGCCACACAGGTCACCGTCGCCCTGCGGCACACCGACGACCACCTGGTGCTGGCCGTCACCGACGACGGCTGCGGCGTGGAGGCCCCCAGAGAGGGCGCCGGCATCCGCGGCATGCGCGAACGGGCCCTGCTGATCGGCGGCAGCCTCGACATCGCCCCGGCACCCGACACCGGCACCCGGGTCCAGCTCACCGCGCCCGTCTCCAGGAAGCAGCCCTGACCATGTCCGAAGCGACCACGACCGCCACGACGGGCACGGGCACGATCCGCATCCTGCTCGCCGACGACCACGCGCTGGTGCGCCGCGGGGTGCGGCTCATCCTCGACCGGGAACCGGACCTCGAAGTCGTCGCCGAGGCCGGGGACGGCGCCGAGGCCATCGAGATGGCCCGCGCCCGCGACGTCGACCTGGCCGTGCTGGACATCGCCATGCCGCGGCTGACCGGCCTGCAGGCCGCCCGTGAACTGGCCGCCGCCGAGCCGGGCCTGCGGATCATGATGCTCACGATGCACGACAACGAGCAGTACTTCTTCCAGGCCCTGAAGGCCGGCGCCAGCGGGTACGTGCTGAAGTCCGTCGCCGACCGGGACCTGGTCGCCGCCTGCCGGGCCGCGATGCGGGACGAGCCCTTCCTGTATCCGGGCGCGGTCACCGCCCTGATCCGCAACTACCTCGACCGGGCCCGCCAGGGCGAGGAGACGCCCGACCAGATCCTCACCCCCCGCGAGGAAGAGGTCCTCAAGCTGGTGGCCGAGGGCCACTCGTCCAAGGAGATCGCCGACCTGCTGTTCATCAGCATCAAGACCGTCCAGCGGCACCGCGCCAACCTGCTGCAGAAACTCGGCCTGCGTGACCGCCTGGAACTGACCCGGTACGCCATCCGCGCCGGCCTGATCGAAGCCTGAACCGCCCGCCCGCCCGTACCGCAGCACACGACGATGAAAGGGGGACGGTGCATGCACCGCGCGGCGCGCACCGCCCCCGGTAACAGCAGCGCCCGGCCCCGCGCCGCGGTACTGGCGGCCGTCGTGCTGACGCTGCTGGCCGTGCTCGGCATCGCCGGTCCACCGCCCGGTGCGACGGGCGAGCCGGTGGCCGGCGCGGTGGCAGGGGTCGGCCGGCACGGGGACACCGGGCCGCGCGCCGACGACGGATGCGACACCGAATGCGCCGTCCGGGCGGCACCCCGCCAGGAGCCGCACAGCGAGCAGCCGGCCCCGCGTGGTCTCCTCGCGACCTGCGTCCCCGGCACGGACGCCGTCCCACCGGGCGCCGCGCGGCTCCCGGCGCCGGCCGCCCACACCCCCTCCCCGGGTCCTCACACACTCCATGACCGTGGGCGAGCGCCCCCGGCTACCTCCGGCATCTGACATCCCCTTTCCCTCTCCTCTACAGCACCCCGCCCGCCTTGCGCGGACCGCGGTGCGCCTGCCGGAGGCACCCGTTGAACCGTTCCCTGCGCGTGAGGGCGCTGCTCGCCCTCGCCGTGCTCGCCCTCTCCCTGTACATCGCCGTCACCGTGCCGGTCCGCCTCGGACTCGACCTGCGCGGCGGTACGCAGCTCGTGCTGCAGACCCGCTCCACCCCCACCACCGAAGCCGACAGTGAGGCCACCGACCGCACCCTGGAGGTGTTGCGCGGCCGTATCGACGGGCTCGGCGTCGCCGAACCCACCCTCGTCCGATCCGGCGGGAACCGGATCATCGTCGAACTGCCCGGTGTGCAGGACCCGAAGCGGGCGGCCGATGTCCTGGGCCGTACCGCGCAGCTCACCTTCCACCCGGTGCTCGGCACCGCGGACAGCACCGACGACGCCTCCCGGCCGCTGCCGAAGCGACCCCGGGAACACGTCCTGCCCGACGAGTCCGGCACACCGCTGCGCCTCGGGGCCGCGGCCCTGACCGGCGAGGACGTCAAGGAGGCCGCCGCCCGGTTCGACCAGCAGGGCGGCGCCGGATGGCACGTCACCGTCGACTTCGAGGGCGACGGCCGGGCCGGCTGGGCCCGGCTGACCGGCGAGGCCGCCTGCCACCCGGCGGGCGACCCGGCGCGGCGGGTCGCCATCGTCCTCGACGACAAGGTCATCTCCTCGCCGCAGGTCGACCCGTCCGTCGCCTGCCGGACCGGCATCCGCGACGGCGCCACACAGATCACGGGCTCCTTCGGCCCGGAGAAGGCCCGCGAACTCTCCCTGCTCGTCAACGGCGGGGCCCTGCCCGTGCCCGTCGAGACCGTGGAGCAGCGCACCGTCGGCCCGACGCTCGGGGCGCAGGCCATCACCGCGAGCGCCTGGGCGGCGGCCATCGGCACCGCGCTGACCTCGCTGTTCATCATCGGCGTCTACCGGCTGATGGGCGTACTGGCCGCTGTCGCGCTGGCCTGCTACGGCCTCGTCTCCTACGCCGCGCTGGCCGCGCTCGGCGCCACCCTGACCCTGCCGGGACTGGCCGGTTTCGTTCTGGCGATCGGCATGGCCGTGGACGCCAACGTGCTGGTCTTCGAACGGGCCCGCGAGGAGTACGCGGCCCGCCGCCGGCCCAGTACGCGCTCGGCGCTGACGGCCGGGTTCCGCGACGCCTTCAGCGCGATCGCCGACTCCAACATCACCACCCTGATCGCGGCCGCCCTGCTGTTCTTCCTCGCCTCCGGGCCGGTGCGCGGCTTCGGCGTCACCCTGGGCATCGGTGTGCTCGCCTCCATGTTCAGCGCCCTGGTGATCACCCGCGTGCTCGCCGAGGTCGCCGTGAGCCGCCCCCGGGTTCGCCGCCGCCCCCGCCTCACCGGCATCGCCACCACCGGTGCGGTCCGCGACCGCCTCACCCGCCGCAACCCACGGCTGATGCGCCGCCCCCGCCGCTGGCTGGCCGTGTCAGCCGCCGCGCTGATCCTGGCGGGCTCGGGCATCGCGGTACGCGGCATCGACCTCGGTGTGGAGTTCACCGGTGGCCGCCTGATCGAGTACGCCACCACCAGCCCCGTCGACCCCGACCGGGTCCGTACCGCCCTCGCCGACGCCGGGTTCCCCCGGGCCGTCGTGCAGTCCTCCGGCGAGACGGGGCTGACGGTGCGCACCGATCCGCTGACCAACGCGGAGGAGACCGAGGTCACCGGTACCGTGCGTGATCTCGCGAGCGGGGCGGACAAGGTCCGCGACGAACTGGTCGGCCCCAGCCTGGGCGAGGAACTGCGCCGGGGCGCCCTGATCGCGCTCGCCGTGGCTCTCGGCGCCCAGTTCGTCTACCTCGCGGCACGCTTCCGGTCGGTGTTCGCCGCGGCGGCGGTCGTCGCCCTCGCCCACGACGTGGTGATCCTCGTCGGCGTCTTCGCCTGGCTCGGCAGGCCCGTCGACGGGGTGTTCCTGGCGGCCCTGCTCACCGTCATCGGCTACTCGGTGAACGACTCCGTGGTCCTCTTCGACCGCGTCAGGGAGCTCGCCCGCAACTCCCCAGGGGCACCGCTGCCGGACATCACCGATCAGGCCATCCTGCAGACCCTGCCCCGGACCGTGAACACGGGCATCGGCGCAGCGTTCATCCTCACCGCCCTCGCGGTGCTCGGCGGGTCGTCGCTCACCGACTTCGCCCTGGCCCTGCTCATCGGCCTCGTGGTCGGTACGTACTCCTCCGTCCTCACCGCCGCCCCCGTGGCGATCCAGCTCCACCACCGCACCTCGGCCCGGCCGCCGTCCGGCCGCATCTGACCCGGCCGGGGATCGGGCGCGGGTGAGGCGGGTGAGCCCTCGTCCGGCTCACCCGCCTTCCCCCGTGCGCGCCGCTGTGTCAGCGCGAGGGCCGTTCGCCGTGGTGGCGTTGGGCGAGCCGGGCGAGGGCGACCGCGCCGAGCAGGAGGCCGAAGTCGCGCAGCGCGATGTCGTAGTACCCCGGGATGGTCAGCAGGTTGACGATGATGCCGGCCAGCCATCCGGCCACCAGCCAGCCCCCGAAGCGCGGGGCCAGAGCGACGGCGAGGCCGGCGACGATCTCGATGACACCGACGGCGTACATGGCCGCCTGGGCGCTGCCGGGCACGACGTCGTCGATCCATGGCGCGAGGTAGGCGGGCCAGTCCACGAGCAGGTTGGCGAACTTGTCCAGCCCGAACAGGATCGGCGCCACGGTGAACCCGGCGCGCAGGATGACGAACGCCTGGTAGCCGGGGTCACTGAGCATGGCCCGCCGGGGCGCGGCGGACGGGGTGATGTGGGTGGTGGACGTCATGGCGCACCGCTCCTTCTATCGACAACTCTCACTAACGATAGAAGCGTGGAAGGCCTCTTTAGTCAATGGCTGTGGGTTTTACACTGGTGTTCGTGGACCATCCGGAAGAAGCACCCCGCCCCGACGTCTCCGCCGTCGCCGCCCTGGACGAGCCGACCCGCAGGCGGCTGTACGACCACGTCGTGCGCCAGCCGGGACCGGTCAGCCGCGACGAAGCCGCCGCCGCTCTCGGGCTGGCGCGCCAGACCGCGGCCTTCCACCTGGACCGCCTGGCCGGCGAAGCACTGCTTGACGTCGTCTACGAGCGGCGCAGCGGTCGCACCGGCCCGGGAGCGGGCAGGCCGGCCAAGCTCTACAAGCGCTCCGCCAGGCAGGTCGCCGTCAGCCTGCCCGAGCGGCACTACGAGCTGGCCGGACGGCTCCTGGCCCAGGCCATGGAGGAGTCCGAGGTCACGGGCGAACCGGTCCGCGCCGTCCTGCACCGAAAGGCCCGCAGTCTCGGCGCTCAGCTCGCCGAGCAAGGCGGCACAGGCGCATTCGGCTTTCTGGAGCGGTACGGCTTCGAGCCTCGCCATGACGGTGACGCGATCGTGCTGGGCAACTGCCCGTTCCACGCGCTCGCCCGCGAGCACACCCAGACGGTGTGCGGCATGAACCTCCACCTGCTCCGGGGCGTCCTCGAAGGGCTCGAGGACAGCGGGCTCCACGCCTGCCTGGCGCCGAGCCCCGGCCACTGCTGTGTCCGCCTGGAGCCGGCTTCTGCCCCGCCCGTGAGCGCGAGTTCCTGACGCATTCCCCGCCCGCAGACACCGGCGCTTCCCCCAGCCTCGTCCGAACTGGCCCGCGTGATAGAGCACTTCGTCTGCCGGCTCCAGGTCCCGGAACGCCTGGCCAAGCAGGTCGCCGACTGGCTGCAAGCGCATCTCGAACCCAAGGGCATGGGCTGTGCGGACTTCGCCCTGACCGTCGTGGCGCGGCCGTTGGGCCGAGGTGAGCGCGGCGAGAAAGGTCGGCGTACAGGGGGTTGACGCACCCGGGATGTGACAGGAACTGTGTTGCACATCGAGCTCGAAGTTGCGTGTTGCGCACCGCAGCCCGCGGTGCTCATCACAGGGATGCAGACCCGCCACCCCCGTCCCCCGTCGGAAGGCTGCGGATGACTATCGCGACGACGAAGAAAACGACATCGGCCCTCGCACGGGTGGATCCGGCCGTCCTCTATGTATCTGTCACGCTGTCCGCCCTGTTCGTCGCTTGGGGGGTGTTCTTCACCGACAGTCTCGCCACGGTCGCCGAGGCGACGCTGGGCCGGATCATCGACAACTTCGGCTGGCTGTTCGTCCTGACGAGTTCCGGGTTCGTGGTGCTGGCGACGGTGCTCGCGTTCAGCCGGTTCGGCTCCATCCGGCTCGGCAGAGACGATGAGCGCCCGGAGTTCAGCACCGCGTCCTGGGTGGCGATGATGTTCAGCGCCGGCATGGGGATCGGCCTCATGTTCTACGGGGCGAGCGAGCCGATCATGCATATGTCCAGCCCGCCACCGGGCTCCGCGAAGGCGGGCAGCGCGGACGCCGCCCGCCTGGCGCTGGAGTACTCGTACTTCCACTGGGCGATCCACCCCTGGGCGATGTACGCCGTCGCCGGGCTGGCGCTCGCCTACTTCGGTTTTCGCAGGAGCGGCAACAGTCTGATCAGTTCCGCCTTCCGCCCGCTGCTGGGCGACCGGGTGGACGGGCCGCTGGGCAAGTCCATCGACATTCTGGCGATCTTCGCCACCCTCTTCGGTTCCGCCGTCTCCCTCGGACTGGGCGCGCTCCAGGTCAACCGGGGGCTGAACGAGGTCTGGGGCGTCCCCGACTCCACCGCGCTGGCCGTCTCGGTCATCGCGGTCCTCACCGTCCTGTTCGTGCTCTCCGCCCTCTCCGGTGTGCATCGCGGCATCCAGTGGCTGAGCAACGGCAACATGATTCTCGCCGCCGTCCTGCTGCTCTTCGTCTTCGTGGTGGGCCCCACGGTGTTCATCCTGGAGAGCCAGACCGAGGCGCTGGGCGGCTATCTGGCCTCGCTGCCGAAGATGAGTTTCACGACGGGTGCCTTCGGCGGCGGTGAGTGGCTCTCCGGCTGGACGGTCTTCTACTGGGCGTGGTGGATCTCCTGGACGCCGTTCGTCGGGACGTTCATCGCCCGGATCTCCCGCGGGCGGACCATCCGGGAGTTCATCGTCGGCGTGATCCTCGCGCCGAGCCTGGTGAGTGTCGTGTGGTTCGCGATCCTCGGCGGGACCGCCCTGAACCAGGAGATGCACGGCGGTCACCTGGCCGCGGCGGTCGCCGAAGGCGAGGAAGCGGGCCTGTTCGCCACCCTGCGGAACCTTCCCTGGTTCCCCGTCACCTCGGTCCTGGTGATCGTTCTGGTCGGCCTGTTCTTCGTGAGCGGCGCGGACGCCGCATCCGTCGTCCTCGGCATGCTCTCCTGCCGGGGCGACATGGCCCCCGGGCGCCTCGTCGTGATCCTCTGGGGTGCGCTGACCGGTCTGGTCGCGGCCGTGCTGTTGATGGCCGGAGGCCTGGAGGCGGTCAAGCAGGTGGCCATCATCGCCGCGTTCCCGTTCCTCTTCGTGATGATCGGCCTGTGCGTCTCCCTCGTGAAGGCACTGCGCGCCGAGCCGGTCCCCGCCTTGTCGGCGGAACGGGAAGGCCTCGCCGACGCCGTCGGCGAGCCGGGACCGGACGATGGTGTACGGCCGGCCGAGGTCATGGCGGACTCGCAACCCACGGGCTGAGCTGCCCGGCCGGGAGGACCGGAGGAGTGCGAATCGGCCGGAGCCGGACGCACGTGAGGGCCGCATCCCCGGACTGTCCGAGGGGTGCGGTCCCTCATGCGCGCCTGTGGCGAGCCGCTTCGTTCCGGTGGATCCGGCCGAGTCGGCCCGGTTGGCGCCAACCCCTTGACCCTCGGCGTGCTCCTCCACGATGCTCGGTTGCGCATAGCGGTGCGTGTAGCGAATGAGGCAACGCGCTCGCGAGGGTTTCCCGCTTGAGGAGCAGCTCATGACCCACGAGGTTCGTGCCGTCGTCGCCCGGAAGAAGGGCGCACCGGTCTCCGTCGAGACGATCGTCGTCCCGGATCCGGGTCCAGGTGAGGCGCTGGTCAAGGTCGAGGCGTGCGGCGTCTGTCATACCGATCTCCACTACCGCGAGGGCGGGATCAGCGACGACTTCCCCTTCCTTCTGGGGCATGAGGCGGCAGGCCGCGTCGAGGCGGTCGGAGAGGGAGTCACCGGCGTCGAGCCCGGCGACTTCGTCGTCCTCAACTGGCGTGCGGTGTGCGGCCAGTGCCGGGCTTGCAGCAAGGGCAAGCCGTGGTACTGCTTCGCCACCCACAACGCCACACAGCCGATGACGCTGCTCGACGGCACCCCGCTCTCGCCGGCCCTCGGCATCGGCGCGTTCGCGGAGAAGACGCTGGTCGCCGCCGGGCAGTGCACCAAGGTGGACCCGGCGGCCCCGGCGGCGGCAGCCGGTCTGCTCGGGTGCGGCGTCATGGCGGGCTTCGGCGCGGCCGTGAACACCGGTGCCGTCGGCCGGGGCGACTCCGTCGCCGTCATCGGCTGCGGCGGCGTCGGTATGGCCGCCGTCGCGGGGGCGAGGCTGGCCGGGGCGAGCAAGGTCATCGCCGTCGACATCGACCAGCGCAAGCTGGACCGGGCCATGACCATGGGGGCCACCCACACGGTCGACGGGGCGAAGGGCGACGTCGTCGAAGCGGTGCGCGAGCTGACGGGCGGCTTCGGCGCGGACGTCGTCGTGGAGGCGGTCGGCCGCCCCGAGACGTACCGGCAGGCCTTCTACGCCCGCGACCTGGCCGGCACGGTCGTGCTGGTCGGCGTGCCCACCCCGGAGATGAAGGTGGAGCTGCCCCTGCTCGACGTCTTCGGCCGGGGCGGCTCGCTGAAGTCCAGCTGGTACGGCGACTGCCTGCCCTCACGCGACTTCCCGGCCCTCATCGACCTGTATCTGGGAGGCCGTTTCGACCTGGACGCGTTCGTCTCCGAGACCATCGGCCTCGGTGACGTGGAGGAGGCGTTCGAGAAGATGCACCGCGGCGACGTGCTGCGCTCGGTGGTGGTGCTGTGATGGCCGGCGCACCGCGCATCGAACATCTCGTCACCAGCGGGACCTTCAGCCTCGACGGCGGGACCTGGGACGTCGACAACAACGTCTGGATCATCGGTGACGACGACGAGGTGGTCGTCGTCGACGCGGCACACGATTCCGACGCCATCCTGGAGGCCGTCGGTGACCGTCGCCTGTCGGCCATCGTGTGCACCCACGCCCACGACGACCATGTGCGCGCCGCACCGGACGTCGCTCTGGCCACGGGCGCGCCCATCCTCCTGCACCCTGACGACCAGGTGCTGTGGAAGATGGTGCACCCCGGCCGGCGGCCCGACGGCCCGCTCGCCGACGGTGACGAACTCATGGTGGCGGGCATCGGCCTGCGTGTCCTCCACACGCCCGGACACGCTCCGGGTGCCGTGTGCCTGTACGCACCCGAACTGGGCGCACTGTTCAGCGGTGACACGCTGTTCGCCGGAGGCCCCGGCGCGACCGGGCGCTCGTACAGCGACTTCGGCACGATCATCGGCTCCATCGGTGACCGGCTGCTGACCCTCCCGGGCGAGACGGTCGTCCACACCGGACACGGCGAGACGACGACCGTCGAGGCGGAGGCACCGCACCTGGAGGAGTGGGCCGCCCGCGGCTGGTGACAGGGCGCCGCCAGGCCGGCCGGGGTCAGGTCATCCAGGGCCCGCCCCGGCCGGCATGGCCGCGAGCCCGTCGGCACGCCCGCGTACCTGGCCGGCATGCCGGTGTACCCGGCCGTCGTGGCCCTGCCCCGGCCGTCGTTGCCAGGAACGACCGTCATGACCAAGAATCCCCCGCCCCGCCGGCCCCTGGACGAACCACCGTGCACACTCCCGCCCCGATGGCCCGCTTCGGCGGTCTCGTCGCCGCTGATCTGCGGGATGTGACCAGCGATCCCGCCGCCCTGGACTCCTCCGGTTTCTGGGCGGTCGTAGCGGGCTTCGAAGGCCGCCTGGTCTGCGCGCGGTTCGGCCGACTGCGTCCCGCGCGGGTGCCCGCTCCGCGGACCGGGGCCTGGCGGGGCCCGGCCGCCGGCGACTGGATCTCGTCGCTGGACCGCACCGCCTACACCGCGGGCGTGCGCCGCATCCGCGAGCACATCGCGGCGGGCGACGTCTACCAGGCCAATCTCTGCCGCGTGCTCTCCGCGCCCCTGCCCGACCCGGGCGCCGCCGACATCGACGCGCTGACCGCGCTGCTCGCCCGTGGCAACCCCGCGCCCTACGCCGGTACGGTCCGGCTTCCCGCACACGGCGTCGAAGTGGCCACCGCCTCGCCCGAACTCTTCCTGCGCCGCACCGGCCGGATCGTGGAGTCCGGGCCGATCAAGGGCACCGGCCGTACGGCGGACGACCTGCTGGAGAAGGACCATGCCGAGAACGTGATGATCGTGGACCTGGTCCGCAACGACCTGGGGCGGGTCTGCGCCACCGGATCCGTGACCGTTCCGGCGCTGTGCGCCGTCGAACGGCATCCGGGCCTGGTGCATCTCGTCTCCACCGTGCGCGGGGAGCTGGCGCAGGGCGCGGGCTGGCCCGAGCTGATGGCCGGGACCTTCCCACCGGGTTCCGTGACCGGCGCCCCCAGATCCAGCGCACTGCGCGTCATCGACGCCCTGGAGACCGCGCCCCGCGGCCCCTACTGCGGCGCCATCGGCTGGGTCGACGCCGACCGGGGGACCGGTGAACTGGCCGTGGGCATCCGCACCTTCTGGATCGACCGCGCCGCCCCGGCGGGGCCGGTGCTGCGCTTCGGTACGGGCGCCGGCATCACCTGGGGGTCCGATCCCGGGCGGGAGTGGGACGAGACCGAACTCAAGGCCTCTCGGCCGCTCACTCTGGCGTCGAGGCCGCAGGGGGAAGCCGAGGCCTTCCACCTGCCTTGACAGTGCCGCACGGCCGTCCTCAGACTCGTTGCTCAAATCGCACATTGTTCCTGTATACGCAACGAGGTCAATCGGTCCCATGATGACTCCCGCACACCCCTTCGCCGACCCGCCCCGAGTCGCGTGAGCACCGCCGCCCGGCCCGGCCAGGCCGCTTCCGCGCTCCCACCGCGAGGTCTTCCCAGTCCCGGCCGGACGCTGGTGATGGGCATCGTGAACGTCACGCCCGACTCGTTCTCCGACGGCGGGCGGTGGTTCGATCCCGAACGGGCCGTCGCGCACGGCATCGCGCTGCTCGACGAGGGCGCGGACATCCTGGACGTGGGTGGCGAGTCGACCCGTCCCGGCGCCGCGCGCCCGGCCGTCGAGGAGGAACTGCGGCGCGTGCTGCCGGTCGTCCGCGAACTCGCCGCCGCGGGGGCGACGGTCAGCGTCGACACCATGCGGGCCGAGGTCGCCGCCCACGCCGTCGAGGCCGGCGCCGCCCTGGTCAACGACGTCTCCGGCGGGCTCGCCGACCCGGCGATGCTTCCGCTGATGGCGCGAGCCGGTACGCCCTACGTGCTCATGCACTGGCGTGGGCACTCCGCGGGAATGCAGGCGAACGCCGTGTACGAAGACGTCGTCACCGACGTGGTCGACGAGTTGCGGGCGAGAGTCGACGCGGCCCTGCACGCCGGGGTCCCGGCGGACTGTCTCATCGTCGACCCGGGGCTCGGGTTCGCCAAGCACGCCGAGCACAACTGGAGGCTGCTCGGCCGTCTTCGGGAGGTCGCCGCGCTCGGCCGGCCGATGCTGGTGGGGGCGGCGCGGAAGTCCTTTCTGGGGCACCTGCTGGCGGACCCGGAGACAGGGCGGCCCCGGCCGGCGCACCTGCGGGACGCGGCCACCTCCGCGGTGTCGGTCCTGGCCGCCGCGCAGGGCGCCTGGTGCGTGCGCGTCCATGACGTCGCCTCGACGGCCGACGCGGTGCGCGTGACCGCTCGGTGGGGCCTCGAATGCGCGGCGACGCCGCCGCCGATCCCTCAGTTCTGAGAGGCGCTCCGCTCTGACCTGCGTTTCTCATGATGCGCGGAGTTTCATGATGCGCAACGCAAAATATGGGTGTCAGCCGTCCCGCGAACTCCTTGACAACGGTTTGTGGGCGCCCTCAAACTGGCGTTGCGTTCACCGCAATCCGTTTCGCTATACGCACCGAGGTGTCATGATGATTGCCGCGTGCCGTCTCGTGGATCTGCCCCGAGGCGAGGCCCACAGGCTCGACATCGACCCGCCGGTCTCGGTGTTCCACACCGACGACGGCGAACTCTTCGCCATCGACGACACATGCACCCACCAGGACGCCTCGCTCGCCGACGGCTGGCTGGAGGGCTGCGAGGTCGAATGCCCGCTGCACGCCTCGAAGTTCAACCTCAAGACCGGAGCCGTCGACGCCCCGCCGGCCAAGCTCCCGGTGCGCACGCACGAGGTCTTCGTCGAGGACGGCATGATCTACGTCCGGCTGTCCACGGCAGCCCCGAACCTGCCCCCCTGCATCGCCGCCCGGCTCGCCGGGGGCGTCGCGTGAGGACAGTGGCGGTGGTGGGCGCGTCGCTGGCCGGTCTGTCGGCGGCGCGCTCGTTGCGGAAACAGGGATACGACGGACGGCTGGTCGTCATCGGCGACGAAGTCCACCGCCCGTACGACAGGCCACCACTGTCCAAGGAGTTCCTGGCCGGCGGCATCAGTGATGCCGATCTCGCGCTGGAGCCGGACGGCGAGGACCTGCAAGCGGAGTGGCTGCTCGGAGCCCGCGCCGCCGGACTCGACGCCACGCCCCGCGCCGTGCGGCTCACCGACGGCCGGGAGGTGCGGGCCGACGGCATCGTCATCGCCACGGGCGCCGCCGCGCGGACCCTGCCCGGCATGGACGGACTGGCCGGTGTGCACACCCTGCGCACACTGGACGACGCCCGCGCCCTGCGGGACGAACTGGCCCAAGGCGGGCGCCTGGTGGTGATCGGCGGCGGCTTCATCGGTGCCGAGGTCGCCTCCACCGCCTACGCTCTCGGCCTCGACGTGACCATCGTCGAGGCAGCGCCCACACCACTGGCCGGACCGCTCGGCCCGGCCATGGGGCGCATTGTCTCCGCCCTCCACGCGGACCACGGCGTACGCCTGTTGTGCGGCGTGGGCGTCAAGGGGCTGAGCGGCGAGAGCCGCGTCGACGCCGTCCTGATGGAGGACGGCAGGAGCATCCCCGCCGACATCGTGGTCGTGGGTGTCGGGGCCCGTCCCTGCGTCGACTGGCTGGCCGGATCCGGCGTCGCACTCGACGACGGCGTCACGTGCGGTGCGGACGGCCGGACCAGCCTGGCCGGCGTCGTCGCGGTCGGTGACTGCGCCTCCTGGTACGACCCGCGCACCGGCGCCCACCGCCGTGTCGAGCACTGGACCGGCGCCCGGGAACGCCCCGACGCGGCTGTGGCCGCACTGCTGTCCTGGGGTGAGTCCGATCCGGGTATACCCCGACCGCCGTACTTCTGGTCCGACCAGTACGGCGTGAAGATCCAGTTCGTCGGCAACGCGGCTCGCGCCGACAGCGTGACGATCGAGGAAGGCACCGCGGACGATCGCAACGTCCTGGCCGTCTACCGGCGTGCCGGACACCCGGTCGCCGTACTCGGGATGAACCAGCCGAAGCTGTTCATGCGCTGGCGCAAGCATCTCGCTGCCAAGACCCCCTGACAGGGGCGCGGACCTCGCTCACACAGCCGCTGTCGCGCACGAAGCGGCGCTGCCCCTTACCCAACGACGTCCGGTGTCGCTCTTCCCGGCGCGTGCATGCCTGATCCACGACGTATCCCCGAGGAGTGCACTGTGACCTCGACCGGCCTGCCGGAAAGCCTGATCGCCACCCTCCCGGGCTCCTCCTACACCGATCCCGAGATCTTCGCCCAGGAGCAGGAACACATCTTCGAGGCGATGTGGTTCTGCGCCGTGCGTTCCGCCGACCTCGCCAAGCCCGGTGCCTTCCGGACCGTCGAGGTGGGCCGCGAGAGCATCCTGATCACCCGGGCACGGGACAACTCCGTACGTGCCTTCTTCAATGTCTGCCGGCACCGCGGAGCCAAGCTCTGCACGGCGGAGACCGGCGAGGTCAAACGCGCCTTCCAGTGCCCCTATCACGCCTGGACCTACGACCTGACGGGCAAGCTCGTCGCGGCCCCCAATCTCACCAAGATGCCCGACATCAGCCGCACCGCATACGGCCTGGCAGCAGTGGCCACGCGGGAATGGCTCGGCTACGTGTGGGTGTGCCTCGCGGAGAACCCGCCGCCCTTCGACGAGGTCGTGGGGGATGTGGTCGCGCGCCTGGGCGACACGGAGTCGATCGAGCACTACGACATCGACAACCTCGAAGTCGGTCAACGCATCGTCTACGACGTGAAGGCGAACTGGAAACTCATCGTCGAAAACTTCATGGAGTGCTATCACTGCGCGACGATCCACCCCGAACTGACCGAGGTGCTCCCCGAGTTCGCCGACGGATACGCCGCCCAGTACTACGTGGGACACGGCGCGGAGTTCGGCTCCGAGGTCAAGGGCTTCACCGTCGACGGCTCCGAAGGCCTCGACCGCATTCCAGGCGTCACCGAGGACCAGGATCGCCGTTACTACGCGATCACCGTCCGGCCGCAGGTGTTCATCAACCTCGTGCCCGACCATGTGATCTTCCACCGGATGTACCCGGTCGCCGCGGATCGCACCATCGTCGAGTGCGACTGGCTCTACCTCAGGCATGTCGTCGAGAGCGGCAAGGACGTCAGCCGGTCGGTGGAGCTCTTCGACCGAGTCAACCGGCAGGACTTCGACGCGTGCGAGCGCTGTCAGCCCGCGATGAGCTCCCGGCTGTACGCCAAGGGCGGAGTCCTCGTGCCCAGCGAACATCACATCGGTGAGTTCCACGCCTTCGTCCAGGAGCGTCTGGGCGTGGGGAGGCCACGGTAGCGGCGGTGCACGGTGGTCCGGCACCTGGTGTGCAGGGCGGCCGTCGAAGGCGGCGCGGCGGGCTCAGCCCAGGTAGCCCATGCGATGGCTGATCTCGTCCGCGCCCTTGACCAGCACCGGTGCCAGCTCGTGCATACGGTCCTCAGTGAGCCGGTATGCCGGTCCGGAGGCGCTGAGTGCCGCGATGACCTCTCCGTCCCTGTTGCGGACCGGGGCGGCCATGGCGTGCAGTCCGATCTCGAACTCCTCCAGGGTCCAGGAGTAGCCACGCTCGAGCGCCTCGGCGAGGTTCTTCTCGAGCTTGGTCTTCGCTGTCAGGGTACGGGGGGTCACCTTCTTCAGGCCGACCGCCGACAGCAGCGCCGCACGCTCCTTCGCCGGCATGTGGGCCAGCAGGATCTTGCCGCTGGAGGTGGCGTGCAGCGGCGTCAGCTGGCCGACCCAGTTGAACGCCGTGACGGCACCCGGACCGCGCACCTGGTACAGGTTGATCGCGTACTGCTCCTGCATCACGGCGAGGTTCACGGTCTCGCCGATCTCCTCGGCGAGACGCTCGCACACCGGGCGGCTCTGCTGGGTGATGTCGATGCGGCCGGTGACCGCGCCGGCGAGGCGGACGATGCCGAAACCGAGCCGATACTTGCCGCGCTCGCCTGCCTGCTCCACCAGGCCGCGCACCTCCAGGGCGCCGAGCAGCCGGAACGCGGTGGACTTGTGGACATCGATCTCAGCGGCCACCTCACTGACACCGGCCTCGCCGCGCCGGGCCAGGATCTCCAGCACGGTGATGGCGCGGTCGACGGATTGCACCCCACCGGTCGGCACACTTGTCGTTTCGGTATCTGCAGGGTAGTTGCTCACGACGCAACTATACGGGCGATCAACATAGCCGACAGCGGTGCAGGTCACGGGCTTGGCGCAGACTCTCAGAAGTTGCGTTGTTCGCAACCTGGTGCGCATAGAGATACAGGTACTAGCATGCCGCGCATTCTCAACGGCGCGAGCGAGACGAGGCCCCATGGCTCCCTTGCAGTACGACTTCGTCATCGTCGGTGGTGGATCGGCCGGCAGTGCACTGGCCAACCGGCTCTCCGCGGACCCGGGCAACCAGGTGCTGGTCCTGGAGGCGGGCAGACCCGACTACCCCTGGGATGTCTTCATTCACATGCCCGCGGCCCTGACCTACCCGATCGGCAGCCGGTTCTACGACTGGAAGTACGAGTCCGAACCGGAGCCCCACATGGGCGGCCGGCGCGTCTACCACGCGCGAGGCAAGGTACTGGGCGGTTCCAGCAGCATCAACGGCATGATCTTCCAGCGCGGCAACCCCATGGACTACGAGCGCTGGGCGGCCGACCCGGGCATGAAGACCTGGGACTACGCGCACTGCCTGCCGTACTTCCGGCGGATGGAGAACTGCCTCGCCGCCGACCCGGACGACGAGTTCCGCGGTCACGACGGTCCACTCGTCCTGGAACGCGGCCCGGGGGACAATCCGCTCTTCAAGGCCTTCCTGAAGGCCACCGAGGAGGCGGGCCACGCTCCCACCGACGACGTGAACGGCTATCGGCAGGAAGGTTTCGCCAGATTCGACCGCAACGTCCACCGCGGCCGCCGCCTGTCGGCCTCCAAGGCCTATCTCAAGCCCGCCCGAAAGCGCCCCAACCTCACGATCAAGACACGCAGCCTGGTCACCCGCGTGCTCTTCGAAGGCAAGCGGGCCGTCGGCGTCGAGTACCGGCGTGGCCGCGGCAGACCCCAGCCGGTGCGTGCCCGCGAAGTCATCCTGTGCGGAGGCGCGATCAACTCCCCGCAGCTGCTCCAGCTCTCGGGCGTCGGCAACGCCGAGGAACTGCGCGCGCTCGGCATCGACGTCGTACACGATCTGCCGGGTGTCGGCGAGAACCTCCAGGACCACCTGGAGGTGTACATCCAGTACGCCTGCAAGCAGCCCGTCTCCATGCAGCCCTACCTCGCGAAGTGGCGGGCCCCCTTCATCGGCCTGCAGTGGCTGTTCCGCACGGGCCCCGCCGCGACCAACCACTTCGAAGCGGGCGGCTTCGTCCGCGGCAACGAGGACGTGCCCTACCCCAACCTGATGTTCCACTTCCTGCCCATCGCGGTCCGCTACGACGGCTCCGTGCCCGCCGGTGGACACGGCTATCAGGTGCACGTCGGGCCCATGTACTCCGACGCCATCGGCTCGGTGAAGATCAAGAGCAAGGACCCGGCCGAGCACCCCGCGCTGCGCTTCAACTACCTGTCCACCGAGCAGGACCGCCGCGAGTGGGTCGAGGCCGTCAGGGTCGCCCGTGAGCTGCTCAACCAGCCCGCCATGGCCCCGTACAACGCCGGGGAGGTCTCGCCCGGACCGTCGGTCGAGACCGACGAGGAGATCCTCGCCTGGGTCGCCAAGGACGGCGAGACCGCGCTGCATCCGTCCTGCACCTGCAAGATGGGCACCGACGAGATGGCCGTCGTGGACCCGGCCAGCATGCGGGTGCACGGGGTGGAGGGGCTGCGTGTCGTCGACGCGTCGGTGATGCCGTACATCACCAACGGCAACATCTACGCGCCGGTGATGATGATCGCGGAGAAGGCGGCCGACCTCATCCTCGGAAGGGAGCCGCTGCCGCCGTCCAGCGCCGCGTATTACCGGCACCGCTCCCTGCCGTAACCAGCGGTTTTCAGACAGTCGGCAGGCCCGGAGGCGAGGCGTTCCGGGCCGGTCGGCGTAGCCTCCCCGTGGCTGTCTCCTTGGCGAAACCGTCATCGGTCACCCCCTTGACGTGGGGTGCAGCCTTCTACAGAGTGTTCCACCACAAGCAATGCGGTGCACGATGCGCAACGCGATCCGCTCGAAGGGCCCGACGTGGCAGACCTGTACGTGGACGGAAAATGGCGGGATCCCGTGGCCGGCGGCCACCGGGACATCCGCTGCCCCGCCGACGGCACGCTCTCCGTGACCGTGTCCGAAGGTACCCGTCCGGACACCGAGGCGGCCATCGCCGCGGCCCGCCGGGCCTTCGACGAAGGGCCCTGGCCGCGCACCTCCGAGCGCGAGCGCGGCGCGCTCCTCCTGCGCACCGCCGACCTCCTCGAACGCGACGCCGACGCGTTCGCCCGCGCCGAATCGCTGGACACCGGCAAACGGCTGGTGGAGAGCGCGTACGACATCGCCGATGTCGTCTCCTGCTTCCGCTACTACGGAGGGCTCGGCGGCACGGACGCCGGCCGGGTGATCGACACCGGCCGTGACGACGCCGTCAGCCGCGTCGTGTACGAGCCGATCGGCGTGTGCGGGCTGATCACCCCCTGGAACTACCCGTTGCTCCAGGCGAGTTGGAAGGTCGCACCCGCTCTCCTCGCGGGCAACACGATCGTCCTCAAGCCCAGTGAGCTCACCCCCTCGACGTCCATCCTGCTGATGAAGGCGCTGGAGGAGGCCGGGCTCCCGGCCGGTGCCGCCAACCTCGTCCTGGGGACCGGTCCCGAGGTGGGCGCACCGCTCGCCGAGGACCCCGCCGTCGACCTGGTCTCCTTCACCGGCGGTCTGGACACCGGCAGACGCATCATGGCCACCGCCGCCGCGACCGTGAAGAAGGTCGCGCTGGAACTCGGCGGCAAGAACCCCAACGTCGTCTTCGCCGACGCGGACTTCGAGACGGCCGTGGACTTCGCGCTCACGGCCGTCTTCCTGCATTCGGGCCAGGTCTGCTCGGCCGGTGCCCGGCTGATCGTCGAGGACTCGTTGCACGACCGGTTCGTCGACGAGGTGGTCCGCCGCGCCCGGCGGATCCGGCTCGGCGGCCCCTTCGATCCGCGGGCCGAGACCGGCCCGCTGATCTCCGCGCAGCACCTGGCGAAGGTCGAGGCGTACGTCGCGGCCGGGCTCGCCGAGGGCGCCGTCCTGCGCTGCGGTGGCGAACGCCCCGACGACCCGGCCCTGGCGGACGGCCACTACTACCCGCCCACCGTGCTCGACGAGTGCGGTCAGGGCATGCGGGTGGTGCACGAGGAGTCCTTCGGGCCCGTGCTCACCGTGGAGCGCTTCACCGGCGAGGAGGACGCCGTACGCATCGCCAACGACACCGAGTACGGACTCGCCGGCGCCGTCTGGACGCAGGACGCCGGGAAGGCTCAGCGGGTCGCCCGCCGGCTGCGTCACGGCACGGTGTGGATCAACGACTATCACCCCTATGTGCCGCAGGCGGAATGGGGTGGGTTCGGGTACTCCGGCGTGGGCCGGGAGCTGGGCCCGACCGGCCTGGACGAGTACCGGGAATCCAAACACATCTGGCAGAACATCCAACCCCGGCCGCAGCACTGGTTCCGCGGCTGAATGCCGAAAAGAGGTCGAACATGACCCCAGCAACGACCGAGGTGCCGCAGCGGCGCGGCACTCCCCAGGACTCGGCACCCGACCCGGTCATATCCGTACGCGAGCTGTGGAAGGTGTTCGGGCCGAAGGCGGGCCAGGTGCCGGGCTCCGAGGAACTGCGCGGGCTCACCCGCCGCGAACTGATGGACCGCACCGGATGCACCGCCGCCGTGCGCGACGTGGACTTCGACGTCGCGCCCGGCGAGGTGTTCGTCGTCATGGGTCTGTCCGGCTCCGGCAAGTCCACCCTGGTGCGCTGTCTGACCCGGCTCATCGAACCCACCGCCGGCGAGATCCTCTTCGAGGGCGAGAACATCCGCGACGCGGACGCGGGCCGCCTGCGCGAACTGCGCCGCAGCAAGTTCTCCATGGTGTTCCAGCACTTCGGGCTGCTGCCGCACCGCCGGGTCGTCGAGAACGTGGCGTTCGGGCTGGAGATCCGCGGCATGAGCCGGGCCGAGCGCACGAGACGGGCGCTGGAGGTCGTCGAACTCGTCGGGCTCTCGGGGTACGAGAGCTCCTACCCCGACCAGCTCTCCGGCGGTATGCAGCAACGCGTGGGCCTCGCCCGCGCACTGGCCGGCGACCCGGACGTACTCCTCTTCGACGAGCCGTTCTCCGCGCTCGACCCGCTGATCCGCCGTGACATGCAGAACGAGGTCGTCCGGCTGCATCACGAGGTCGGCAAGACGATGGTGTTCATCACCCACGATCTGTCGGAGGCGCTGCGGCTGGGCGATCGCATCCTCATCATGCGCGACGGCAGGATGGTCCAGTGCGGCACCGGCGACGAACTGGTCGGGGCCCCCGCCGACGACTACGTACGCGACTTCGTCAGGGACGTGCCCCGCGGTGACGTGCTGACCCTGCGGTGGATCATGCGCCCGGCGGAGCCCGGCGACCCCCTGGACGGTCCCGAGCTCGGCCCGGGCGTCGTGGTGAAGGAGGCCACGCGGGCGGTGCTCGCGGCCGAGAAGCCGGTCAAGGTCGTGGAGGACGGCAAGCTGCTCGGCATCGTCGGCGACGAGGAGATCCTCGCGGTGGTCGCCGGGCAGGAAGGCGACGCGTGATGACCGTCGCGATCGAGAAGCCGGAGAAGACCGGGACCGTGAAGCCGCCCGCTCCCGCCCGGCGCGTGCGCAGGGTCAACCGCGGCGTGGTGGTGGCCGCGATCGTGCTCGTCTGGCTGGTGCTCTTCGCCGTGCTGCGAGGCAAGCAGACCCTGGCCCTCGCGGCGGCCGACCTGACCGATCTGCACCGGTGGTGCAACGACGTCAACGACTCGATCGGAGCGAACCGCAACTCCAACCCGCTCTTCCTCTACTTCTTCAACGAGATCCGCGTGGTCATCGACTCCCTGGTGACCTTCGTCCAGGAGCTGATCTCGCAGCCGACCGCGGGCCGCCCGGTTCCGCAGATCGGCTGGCTCGGTGTCGTCGGCGTCGTCGGCTACGCCTCCTGGGCCCTGGGCAACTGGCGGGTCGCACTGCTGGCCGTGGCCGGCTTCACCTTCCTCGGCCTGCAAGGGCTCTGGCAGGAGAGCATGGACACCCTGGCGCTGACCCTCTCCGCGGTCTTCGTGGCGCTGCTGTTCGCCATCCCGCTGGGCGTGTGGGCCGGGCTGTCGGACCGGGTCAACCGGATCGTGACGCCGTTCCTGGACTTCATGCAGACGATGCCGACCTTCGTCTACCTGGCGCCGCTGACCCTGTTCTTCCTGATCGGTCCCGCCTCCGCCACGATCGCCACCACGATCTACGCGGCACCACCGGCGATCCGCATCACCGCGCACGCCATCCGCTCCGTACCGGAGACCACGGTCGAGGCGGCGAACTCGCTGGGCGCGACGCGGCGGCAGGCCCTGCTCAAGGTCCTGCTGCCGATGTCCAAGCGGACCGTGGTGATGGGCGTCAACCAGACCATCATGGCCGCCCTGGCCATGGTGACCATCGCGGCCCTGATCGACGCGCCAGGCCTCGGCAAGACCGTCATACAGGCCCTGCAGTCGCTCGACGTCGGCACGGCCTTCAACGCCGGTCTGGCCATCGTCGTCCTGGCCATCGTGCTGGACCGGGTCACCACCGCGGCGAGCGGACGGGCGGAGACGGCCCGGGGCTCGGACAGCCCGTTCCTCAAGTGGCGGCGGCAGCTGCTCGCGGCAGGCGCGGTGGTGGCGGCGGTGCTGGTGTATCTGTCGCACATGTACGTGTGGGCGGCCGAGTTCCCCGGCGAGGGCGGCATCGGCAGCGGCATCGCCAGGACGGCGGCCGATGTGACCACCTGGGCACAGGACAATCTGTCGGGCCTGACCAACGCCTTCCGCGACGCCCTCACCAACGGCCTGCTCAATCCGTTCCAGACCCTGCTGACCGACTCCCCGTGGTGGCTCGTCGGCGCCGCCCTCGTCGCGGTCGGCACGGTGCTCGGCGGCTGGCGCGCCGGGGCCACCACCGCCGTGTGCGTGGGCCTGCTGGTCGGTACCGGTGTCTGGTCGGACGCCATGACGACGCTGGCGTCCACCGCGGTGGCGACGGTGCTGGTGATGCTGCTCGGCGTCGTCCTCGGTGTGTGGATGGGCCGCAGCGCGCTCGTGGACCGGCTGCTGAGGCCCTCCCTGGACGCGGCCCAGGTCATGCCGCCGTTCGTCTACCTCGTGCCGTTCCTCGCGCTGTTCGGCGCGACACGGTTCACGGCCATCGTCGCCGCCGTCGTCTACGCGGCGCCGGTCGCCATCAAGATCATCGCCGACGGGGTGCGGGCCGTGCCCGAGACCACCGTCGAGGCGGCGACGTCCACCGGGTGCAACACCTGGCAGATCATCACCAAGGTCCAACTGCCCATGTCGCGGGGCGCCCTGACCCTCGCGACCAACCAGGGCCTGATCTACGTGCTGTCCATGGTCGTCGTGGGCGGCCTGGTGGGCGCGGGTGCCCTCGGCTACGACGTCGTGGCCGGGTTCTCGCAGGGACAGCTGTACGGCAAGGGACTCGCGGCCGGGCTGGCCATCGTCCTGCTCGGAGTCATGTTCGACCGGATCACTCAGGCAGCGGCTCGCCGCGCCGGCGCATAAGGAGCACCACACCATGGCACGACACTTCAGAGCCGGCGCGGCCGGCCTGGCCGTCCTCGGCCTCACCCTCACGGCCTGCGGCGGCGCGAAGGTCGGCGACGACACCGCCGCCGGCTCGGGCAGCTCGGGCAAGTGCGGCACCTTCAACCTCGCGATCAACCCCTGGGTGGGCTACGAGGCGAACGCGGCGGTCCTCGCCTACGTCGCCGAGCACGACCTCGGCTGCAAGGTCGAGCAGAAGGACCTGAAGGAGGAGATCGCCTGGCAGGGCTTCGGGACGGGCGAGGTCGACGCCGTCGTCGAGAACTGGGGTCACGACGACCTGAAGAAGAAGTACATCACCCAGCAGAAGACCGCCGTCGACGCGGGCCCGACCGGCAACGAGGGCCTCATCGGCTGGTACGTGCCGCCGTGGCTGGCCAAGGCGCACCCGGACATCCTGGACTGGAAGAACCTGAACAAGTACGCGTCGAAGTTCAAGACCTCGGAGTCGGGCGGAAAGGGGCAGCTCCTCGACGGCGACCCCTCGTACGTCACCAACGACGAGGCGCTGGTGAAGAACCTCAAGCTGGACTTCAAGGTGGTGTACGCGGGCAGCGAGACCGCGCTCATCCAGGCGTACCGCAACGCCGAGAAGAACAAGGAATGGGTGATCGGCTACTTCTACGAGCCGCAGTGGTTCCTGTCCGAGGTGCCGTTGAAGAAGGTCAGCCTGCCCGAGTACAAGGAAGGCTGCGACGCCGACGCCGAGAAGGTCGCCTGCGACTACCCGGTGTACAAACTCGACAAGATCGTCAGCGCCAAGTTCGCCAAGTCGGGCAGCCCGGCCTATGACCTGGTGAAGAACTTCACCTGGACGAACGACGACCAGAACACCGTCGCCAAGTACATCGCGGTGGACAAGATGGCGCCCGAGGCGGCGGCGAAGAAGTGGGTCGAGGCCAACCGCGACAAGGTCGACGCCTGGATCAAGTAGGGCGCACGACTGTCCTGGTGAACCCCGCCGGAAAGGCCCGGCAGGCTGCGTCGTCAGCCTGCCGGGCCTCGTCGTTTTCCGGTGGTTCCTCCCCGCCGCCCGCAGGGGTTTTTCCGGCCGCGCGGACCCCTTGACACGCCTGTCCACGGCGGGCACATTGAGTTGCGCAACCTGAACCCTGTTGCGCACACAGCAACTGGATCGCTTTCAACGTCGGAGGTGCGGCGATGGCGGGACCCCGGGTGGTCATCATCGGAGCGGGCGTCGTGGGAGCGGCGCTCGCCGATGAGATCTCCGCGCGAGGCTGGACCGAAGTGACCGTGGTCGACCAGGGCCCGCTGCCCGCCACCGGGGGATCGTCGTCGCACGCCCCGGGCCTGGTCTTCCAGACCAACCCCTCCAAGACCATGACCGAGATGGCCCGTTACACCGTCGAGAAGTTCTGCTCGCTCGACGTGGACGGTCAGCCCTGCTTCCTCCAGGTCGGCGGCCTGGAGGTGGCGACGAGTCCGGAGCGCGTCAGGGAACTGCAGCGACGCCACGGCTGGCTCGCCTCCTGGGGCATCGAGTCCCGGCTGCTGAGCACCGAGGAGTGCGTCGCACAGCACCCGCTCGTCAGCCCGGACAAGGTCCTCGCCGGCCTCCTCGTGCCCACGGACGGACTCGCGAAGGCGGTCCTCGCCGTCGAGGCGCAGATCCGCCGGGCCACCGAGCGCGGTGTGCGCTTCCTCGCCCGTCACGAAGTCCTCGACGTACCAAGGTCCGACGGCGAGGTGACCGGCGTCCTCACCGACCAGGGCGAGATCCCCGCCGACATCGTCGTGTGCTGCGCCGGAATCTGGGGCCCGAAGATCGCCCGCATGGTCGGCATGAACCTCCCCCTCACGCCGCTCGGCCACCAACTCGCCTGGACGGGCCCGGTACCGGCTCTGGCGGGCCAGACGCAGGAGGCGGTCCGCCCGATCCTGCGCCACCAGGACGCCGACCTCTACTACCGCGACCGCTTCGACGGCCTGGGCATCGGCTACTACGGCCACCGCCCGATGCCGATCTCGGCCGACGACATCCTCTCCGTGGACGAGGCCGAGGAGATGCCGTCCGTCCTGAAGTTCACCGAGGAGGACTTCGAGGAGGCCTGGAGCGAAACCCAGTCGCTGCTCCCCGCGACCAAGGACGCCAAGGTCGAGGAGGGCATCAACGGCCTGTTCTCCTTCACCACCGACGGCCTGCCGCTGCTCGGCGAATCCCCGGACGTCAAGGGCTTCTGGGTCGCCGAGGCCGTCTGGGTCACCCACTCCGCGGGCGTCGGACGGGCCATGGCCGAGTGGCTGGTCGACGGCTACTGCTCCTCGTTCGACCTGCACGAGTGCGACGTCAACCGCTTCGAACCGCACCAGCTCTCGCCGGAGTACGTCCTGGCCCGCGACTGCCAGAACTTCGTCGAGGTCTACGACATCCTCCACCCCCTCCAGCCGTCGGGAGACCCGCGCCCGATCCGCACGAGCCCGTTCCACGCCCGCCAGCAGGAGCTGGGCGCCTTCTTCCTGGAGGCGAACGGCTGGGAGCGCCCCCAGTGGTACGAGGCCAACGCGGGCCTGGTCGAAGGCCGTTCCATCGTCACGCCCAACGACTGGGCCGCGCGGTACTGGTCGCCCATCGTCGCCGCCGAGGCCCAGACCACCCGCGAGACCGTCGCGATGTACGACATGACGGCCCTCAAGCGACTGGAGGTCAGCGGGCGCGGTGCCGGCGAGTTCCTGGAGCGGCTGTGCACCGGCAAGGTCGCCAAGTCCGTCGGCTCGGTGACGTACACCCTGCTCCTCGACCACGACGGCGGCATCCGCAGCGACATCACCGTCGCCCGGCTGGCCCCCGACCTCTTCCAGGTCGGCGCCAACGGCAACCTGGACCTCGACTGGTTCACCCGTCACCTCCCCGCCGACGGCACGGTCCAGGTCCGCGACATCACCCCCGGCACCTGCTGCATCGGCCTGTGGGGCCCGCGCGCCCGCGACGTCCTCCAGCCGCTCACCGACGCCGACTTCTCGGCGAGTGGCCTGAAGTACTTCCGGGCCAAGCGCGCCCACATCGGCTCCGTCCCCGTCACCGCGATGCGGCTGAGTTATGTCGGTGAGCTCGGCTGGGAGCTGTACACCACCGCCGACCTGGGCGGGAAGCTGTGGGACACCCTGTGGCAGGCGGCCGAGCCGCTCGGCGGCATCGCGGCCGGGCGAGGCGCCTTCAACAGCCTCCGCCTGGAGAAGGGCTACCGCTCCTTCGGCACGGACATGACCTACGAGCACGACCCCTACGAGGCCGGTGTCGGATTCGCCGTCAAGCTCGACAAGGACGACTTCATCGGCAAGGCGGCGCTGGAGCGGCGTAAGGCGGATGTGCGGCGGAAGCTCACCTGTCTCACGATCGACGACCCGCGGGCGGTCGTGATGGGCAAGGAGCCGGTGTACGACGGCGACTGCGCCGTCGGGTACGTCACGAGTGCCGCGTACGGCTACACGATCGGCAAGGGGATCGCCTATGCGTGGCTGCCGGCGGAGCTGGCCGCTCCGGGGACGGTTGTGCATATCGGCTACTTCGACCAGAGCGTCGAGGCAGTCGTGGCCGAAGAGCCGCTGTTCGATCCGGCCATGTCCCGTCTTCGTGGCTGAGTTTTCGTCTGCGGCTTCGTTGTGGCTGGTCGCGCCCCGCGGCGGAGCCGCTGACCGACACAGCCCCGCGCCCCTTGAGGGGGCGTTCAGCCACAGCTCGTTGGAAGGAACTCCAGGTGACTGCACACATCCTTGACGGCAAGGCCACTGCCGCCACCATCCGCCGCGAACTCGCCGAGCGCGTGGCCAAGTTGACCGTCACCACGGGCCGTGCACCGGGCCTGGGCACCGTCCTGGTCGGCGACGACCCCGGCAGCCACGCCTACGTCGGAGGCAAGCACCGCGACTGCGCCCAGGTGGGCATCGCGTCCATCCGCCGGGAGCTGCCCGCCGACGCCTCGCAGCAGCAGGTCGAGGAGACGATCGACGAACTCAACGCCGACCCTGCCTGCACCGGCTACATCGTCCAGCTCCCGCTGCCGCGCCACCTCGACGCGGGCGCCGTACTGGAACGCATGGACCCGGCCAAGGACGCCGACGGACTGCACCCCGTCAACCTCGGCCGGCTCGTCCTCGGAGTCGAGGCCCCGCTGCCGTGCACCCCGCGCGGCATCGTCGAACTGCTCCGCCGCCACGACGTGCCCCTCGCCGGAGCGCGGGTGTGCGTGATCGGCCGGGGCATCACCGTCGGACGGCCCATCGGACTCCTCCTCACCCGCAGGTCCGAGAACGCCACCGTCACCCTCTGCCACACCGGCACCAAGGGCCTGGCCTGGCACGTACGCGAGGCGGACATCGTCGTCGCGGCCGCCGGCTCGCCCGGACTGATCACCAAGGACATGCTGCGCCCCGGCGCGGCCGTCCTCGATGTCGGCATCACCCGCACCGGCCAAGGACTGGTGGGTGACATCCACCCGGACGCCGCCCAGGTCGCCGGATGGCTGGCGCCGATGCCCGGGGGCGTGGGTCCCATGACCCGGGCCATGCTGCTCGCCAATGTCGTCGAGGCCGCCGAGAGGAACGCGAACACCGTATGAACGCGCTGAACACCCCCCTGGCGGAGCTGGACCCCGAGGTCCACGCCGCGCTCCGCGCCGAACTGCACCGCCAGCAGTCCACCCTGGAGATGATCGCCTCCGAGAACTTCGCGCCCTCCGCCGTGATGGAGGCCCAGGGCTCGGTCGCGACCAACAAGTACGCCGAGGGTTATCCGGGCCGCCGCTACTACGGTGGCTGCGAGCACGTCGACGTCACCGAACGGCTGGCCATCGAGCGGATCAAGTCCCTCTTCGGCGCGGGCTTCGCCAACGTGCAGCCGCACTCGGGCGCCCAGGCGAACACCGCCGTCTTCTTCGCCCTGCTCCAGCCGGGCGACACGGTCCTCGGTCTCGACCTCGCGCACGGCGGGCACCTCACCCACGGCATGCGCCTCAATTACAGCGGCAAGATGCTCAACGTGGTGCCGTACCACGTGTCCGAGGCGGACAACCTCGTCGACATGGACGAGGTCGAGCAGCTCGCCAAGGAGCACCGCCCCAAGATGATCATCGCGGGCTGGTCGGCGTATCCGAGGCAGCTCGACTTCGCGGCCTTCCGCCGGATCGCCGACGAGGTGGGCGCCCTGCTCATGGTCGACATGGCGCACTTCGCGGGACTGGTGGCGGCGGGCCTGCACCCCAGCCCCGTACCGCACGCCCACGTCACGACCACCACGACCCACAAGACACTCGGCGGCCCGCGCGGCGGCGTCATCCTCACCAACGAGGCCGACCTCGCCAAGAAGATCAACTCTGCGGTGTTCCCCGGTATGCAGGGCGGCCCCCTGGAGCACGTCATCGCCGCGAAGGCGGTGTCGTTCAAGGTCGCCGCGTCACCGGAGTTCGCCGAACGCCAGGCCCGCACGCTCGCCGGTTCCCGCATCCTCGCCGAACGGCTCACCCGGCCCGACGCGGCGGCGGCCGGGGTGAAGGTCCTGACCGGAGGCACGGACGTCCACCTGGTCCTGGTCGACCTGCGCGACTCGGCGCTCGACGGCCGGAAGGCCGAGGATTTGCTCCACGAGATCGGCATCACCGTCAACCGCAACGCCGTGCCCTTCGACCCGCGCCCGCCCATGGTCACCTCGGGCCTGCGCATCGGAACCCCGGCCCTGGCCACCCGCGGCTTCACCGAGACGGACTTCGCCGAGGTCGCGGACGTGATCGCACTCGCCCTCCAGCCGCAGCCGGACGTGCCCGTCCTGCGCGCCCGCACGGAGGCCCTGGCCGCCAAGCACCCGCTCTACCCCCACCTGTCCGAAGACGGAGACGCCCGATGAGCCCCCGCACCCCCGGCGCCGAGCTCCCCGAACACCCCGACTGGCTCTGGCGCAACCCCGAGCCGAAACGCTCGTACGACGTCGTCGTCGTGGGCGGCGGGGGCCACGGTCTGGCCACCGCCCACTACCTGGCGAAGAACCACGGCATCACCAACGTCGCCGTGCTGGAGAAGGGCTGGCTGGCGGGCGGCAACATGGCCCGCAACACCACGATCATCCGCTCCAACTACCTGTGGGACGAGAGCGCCGGCATCTACGAGCACGCGCTCAAGCTGTGGGAGGGACTGGCGGACGAGCTCGACTACCCGATCCTCTTCTCCCAGCGTGGCGTACTGAACCTCGCCCACAGCCTCCAGGACGTCCGCGACAGCGTGCGCCGCGTCGAGGCCAACCGCCTCAACGGCGTGGACGCCGAGTGGCTCGACGCGGACGGCGTCAAGGAAGTCTGCCCGATCGTCAACATCTCCCCCGACGTGCGCTATCCGGTCCTGGGCGCGACTTACCAGCCGCGCGCGGGCATCGCCAAGCACGACCACGTGGCGTGGGGCCTGGCCCGCTCCGCCGACGCCGCCGGGATCGACATCATCCAGAACTGCGAGGTCACCGGCCTCGACGTCGTCGGCAACCGGGTGGTGGGAGTCCAGACCACCCGCGGCCCGATCGCGGCGGGCAAGGTCGCGCTCTGCTCGGCGGGCCACACCTCGGTCCTGGCGGCCATGGCGGGCGTCGAACTCCCCGTCCAGAGCCACCCCCTGCAGGCCCTGGTGTCGGAGCTGC
This sequence comes from Streptomyces caelestis, assembly GCF_014205255.1. GTDB lineage: Bacteria > Actinomycetota > Actinomycetes > Streptomycetales > Streptomycetaceae > Streptomyces > Streptomyces caelestis. The sequence goes on from NZ_JACHNE010000001.1 coordinate 8,250,566, forward strand.
TGGAGCCGGTGCACCCGACGGTCGTCATGTCCAACGCGGTCCACGTGTACGTCAGCCAGGCCCACAAGGGCGAGCTGGTGATGGGCGCGGGCATCGACGCGTACAACTCCTACACCCAGCGCGGCGCCTTCCACATCATCGAAGAGCAGATGTCGGCGGCCCTGGAGCTCTTCCCGGTCTTCGCCCGCGCCCACGTCCTGCGCACCTGGGGCGGCATCGTCGACGTCAGCCCCGACGCCTCACCGATCATCGGCCTCAGCCCGGTCGACAACCTCTACCTCAACTGCGGCTGGGGAACCGGCGGTTTCAAGGCCACCCCGGGCGTGGGCTGGGTCTACGCCCACACCATCGCCCACGACACACCGCATCCGCTGAACGCCCCCTTCTCGCTCGACCGTTTCACCACCGGCGCGCTCGTCGACGAGCACGGCGCGGCCGCGGTCGCCCACTAGGACCATCAGGGAGCCGACCCATGCTGCTGATCCCCTGCCCGTGGTGCGGGCCCCGCGACGAGGCCGAGTTCCACTACGGCGGCCAGGCCCATGTGCCGTACCCGCAGGACCCGTCCTCCCTCACCGACGAGGAGTGGGCCCGCTACCTCTTCTTCCGCGACAACCCGAGGGGCCCCTTCGCCGAGCGCTGGAGCCATGCGGCGGGCTGCCGTCGCTGGTTCAACGCGGTGCGGGACACGTCCACGAACGAGATCCTGACGGTTTATCGGGCGGGGGAGGAGCGCCCGGAAACGGTTGGACCACGTAGGAGTACTCTCGACGCGCGTCCGGCCACTTTTCAGCCGACTCCGGCACCACCAGCCCCTCCGGCGCTTGAGGACGAGGCCGTTCAGGCCGAAGCGGGGTCCGGGGCGGCAGCCCCGGTGGGGGTGCAGGGGGCGAAGCCCCCGCGGGGGTCCGGGGGCACAGCCCCCAGTGGAGTCGAAGGGGCGGAGCCCCTTCAGGATGATGGGGGTCCCCCCTGCTCGAGCGAAGCCGAGAGCGTGGGGGAGGGTAGGGGCGGCGGGGGCGAGGAAACCCAGCCGTTCCGCCACCCCACCCGCGGCCGAATCCACCGCGACACCCTGATCACCTTCACCTTCGACGGCACCGAATACCAGGGCTACGAGGGCGACACCCTCGCGTCCGCCCTCCTCGCCAACGGCGTGATCCAGACCGGCACCAGCATCAAGCTGGGCCGCCCGCGGGGCATCTTCTCGGCCGGCGCGGAGGAGCCCAACGCCGTCATCCAGATCGAGGCCCCCTTCCCCGAGCCCATGCTCCCCGCCACCACCGTCGAGCTCTACGACGGCCTCGTCGCGACCAGCCTCCCCGGCCAGGGCCGCCTCGCCACCGACCCGGACCCGGCCCGCTACGACGCCGTACACACCCACTGCGACCTCCTCGTCGTGGGCGCGGGCCCGGCCGGACTCGCGGCAGCGGAAGCCGCCGCCCGATCAGGTGCCCGCGTCATCCTCGCCGACGACCAGCCGGAACCCGGCGGCAGCCTCCTCGGCACCGGCGAACACCTCGACTGGGCGACCGAGACGACCGCCCGGCTCGACGCCGCACCCGACGTCCATGTCCTGCGCCGCACCACCGTCTTCGGCTACTACGACGACAACCACCTCCTCGCCGTGGAGCGCCGCACGAACCACCTCGGCGCACAGGCCCCCGAGAACGTCTCCCGCGAACGCGTCTGGCGCATCCGCGCCCGCCGCGTCGTCCTCGCCACCGGCGCCCACGAACGCTCGCTGGCCTTCGCGGACAACGACCGCCCCGGCGTGATGCTGGCCGCCTCGGCCCGCACCTACGTCAACAAGTACGCGGTCCTGCCCGGCCGCCACGCGGTGGTCTTCACCACCAACGACAGCGCCTACGCGGCGGCCCTGGACCTCGCGGCGGCGGGCGTGGCCATCGAGGCCGTCGTCGACACCCGCACCGAGCCGGGGGAGTGGGCGACGCGCGCCCGCCAGGCAGGCATCGAGGTGCTGACGGGACACGCCGTCACCGCCACGGAAGGCGACCCCCGGCTCACCTCCGTGACCGTCGCCCCGTACGGACAGTCCGTGGCACATCGGGAGTTCGCCGCCGACCTGCTCCTGGTCTCCGGCGGCTGGAACCCGGTGGCGCACCTGTTCAGCCAGGCGGGAGGCAAGCTCCGCTACGACGAGGAACTCGGCACCTTCCTTCCCGACACCTGCCGCCAGGCCGTCGAGGTCGCGGGCGGCGCGAGCGGCGTCTTCGACCTGGTGCGCGTTCTCGCCCAGGGGGCCGCCGCGGGCGCCCGCGCGATCGAGGCCGAGGGCTACACCCCGGGGGAGGTCCAGCTGCCACGGGCGGCCCCGCCGCCGCAGACGCCTCCCATGCGGGTCTTCACCGTCCCGGGCCGGGAAGGCGCCCCGCGCTTCGTCGACCTGCAACGCGACGTCACCGTCGACGACCTGGCCCGGGCGACCGGTGCCGGCATGCGCTCCGTCGAGCACACCAAGCGCTACACCACGGCCGGCACGGCGAACGACCAGGGCAAGACCTCCGGCGTCCTGGCCAGCGGCGTCGTCGCCGAACTGCTCGGCGTGGACATCTCCGCGCTCGGCACCACCACCTTCCGGCCGCCGTACACCCCGGTCTCCTTCGCCGCTCTCGCCGGCCGCGACCGTGGCGCCCTGCTCGACCCGATCCGCACCACCGCCCTGCACGGGTGGCATGTCGCGCACGGCGCCCTCTTCGAGAACGTCGGCCAGTGGAAGCGGCCCTGGTACTACCCGCAGGACGGCGAGGACATGGAGACGGCCGTGCTGCGCGAGTGCGCCGCCGCCCGTGAGGGCGTCGCCTTCATGGACGCCTCCACCCTCGGCAAGATCGACGTCCAGGGCCCGGACGCCGGCGTCTTCCTCGACCTGCTCTACACCAACATGATGAGCACCCTGAAGGTCGGCATGATCCGCTACGGCGTGATGTGCCGCCCGGACGGAATGGTCTTCGACGACGGCACGGTGATCCGCCTCGAACAGGACCGCTACCTGGTCACCACCACGACGGGCAACGCCGCCGCCGTGCTGGACTGGATGGAGGAGTGGCTCCAGACGGAGTGGCCCGAACTGCGTGTTCACTGCGTATCGGTGACCGAGCAGTGGGCCACCGTCGCCCTGGTCGGCCCGCGCTCCCGCGAGGTCCTCGGCTCGCTCGCGCCCCGACTCGCCGTCGCGAACGAGGACTTCCCGTTCATGGCGTGGCGCGAGACGACCGTCGCCGGCATCGACGCGCGAGTCTGCCGGATCAGCTTCTCCGGCGAACTCGCCTATGAGATCAACGTGTCACCGTGGGAGGCTCTCGCCCTGTGGGAGGCGCTGTACGAGGCCGGCGCCCCGTACGGCATCACCCCGTACGGCACGGAGGCCATGCACGTCCTGCGCGCGGAGAAGGGCTATCCGATCGTCGGCCAGGACACCGACGGCACCGTGACGCCGCAGGACCTCGGCATGAGCTGGGTGGTGTCGAAGAAGAAGCGGGACTTCATCGGCAAGCGGTCCCACGCCCGTGCCGGCACCGCCCGCGCCGACCGCAAGCACCTGGTCGGGCTGCTTCCGGAGGACCCGGGCACGTTCCTCCCCGAAGGCACGCACCTGGTCGCCGTCAGTGTGCTGCCGGCGCCGCCCGTCCCGATGCTCGGCCACGTCACGTCCAGCTACCGCAGCGCGGCCCTCGGCCGGACCTTCGCCCTCGCGCTCGTCAAGGGCGGCCGGGACCGCATCGGTGAGCGACTCTATGCCCCCGTGGGCGACCGGCTGGTCCCGGTGACCGTCGCGAGCCCCGTCCTCTACGACCCCGAGGGAGCCCGCCGCGATGGCTGACACCGCCGTTACCACCCCGCTCCGCAGCCCCCTGTCGCATGCCGCCGACCGGCTGGCTGCCGCGACCCGCACCTCCGGGGGCGCGATCCGGCTGGCGGAACTGCCCTTCCTGACCCAGATCGATGTGCGTCTCGACCCCAAGGGAGCGGCGGCGGACGCCGTGGGGCTGGCACTGGGCCTCCGGCTCCCCGTCGAACCCGACACCGTCGTCCGCGCCGGGGAGCTGACCGCCCTGTGGCTCGGCCCCGACGAATGGCTCGTGGTGGGCCCGCCGGGCACTCAACTGGACCTGGAGAGCCGGATCCGTGAGGCCGCGGGCGACGAGCCCGTGTCCGTCATCGATGTCTCGGCTCAGCGCACCACGCTCCTCGTCGCGGGTCCCCGGGCCCGCGACGTGCTGGCCCACGGCTGCTCGCTGGATCTTCACCCGCGGGTCTTCGGCCCGGGTCGCTGCGCCCAGACGAACCTGGGCCGCACCCAGGTCGTCCTGGTCGCCCGTGACGACCCCAGGGCCGGGTTCTGGGTGCTGGTCCGTTCGTCCTTCGCCGGCTACCTGACGGACTGGCTGCTGGACGCGGCTGTGGAGTGGACGGGCTGACGCGGGCAGCGTGCAAGCGGCGGTCGGTGATCCGGACACCGGATCACCGACCGCCGCTTGCCATGAGGGCCCTGTCCTGGGCAGCGACCGAGTCGGGCCTTGCGGGTCTCAGCCCGCATAGCCGAGACGGCGGCTGAGCTCGTCCGCTCCCGAGACCAGCAGCGGCGCGAGTTCGTGCATGCGCTCCTCGGTCAGCCGGAAGGCCGGCCCCGACGCGCTGAGAGCGGCGACGACCTCGCCTTCGTCGGAACGCACGGGAGCGGACAGGGCGTTGAGGCCCTCCTCGTATTCCTCCAGCGTGATGGCGTAGCCCTGCTCACGGGTTTGGGACAGGTCCGCCTCCAGCTTCTTCCTGGAGGTTACCGTGCGCGGTGTCAGACGGGGGAGGCCGACCTCGGCGAGGAGCTCGTCGCGGGCCTCGCGGTCGAGGTGGGCCAGGAGGACCTTGCCGCTCGACGTGCAGTGCAGTGGAGTCAGCCGTCCCACCCAGTTCTGCGCGGCGATGGCCGACGAGCCGCGTACCTGGTAGAGGTTGATCGCGTGGTGGGACTCGAGCACGGCGATGTTCAGCGTCTCGCCCACATCGTCGACGAGACGCTCGCAGATCCCGCGCCCGTGTCTGGTGACGGCGATGCGGCCCGTCACGGCGCCGGCCAGGCGCACGACACCGAAGCCGAGACGGTACTTTCCGCGTTCGCTCTCCTGCTCGACCATCCCATGCGCTTCCAGCGCGCCGAGCAGACGGAAGGCGGTGGACTTGTGGACATCGATCGCCGCGGCCACTTCACTCACGCCCGCCTCGCCCTGCTGGGCGAGGATCTCCAGCACGGCGACAGCACGGTCAACGGACTGCACTCCGCCACTGGGAGCGCCTGCGGACTCAGCACCGTGGTTGCTCATGGCGAAACCCTAGGTGAAATGGTCAACAGGTGTGAGGGGTGGAGCTCATTTTCCTCAGCGGAAGACGACCGTACGGTTGCCGTTGACCATGATGCGGCTCTGGCTGTGCCATTCCACCGCCCGTGCCAGGACCTGCGCCTCGACGTCGCGTCCCAGGGCGACCATGCTGTCGGGCCCCTGTGAGTGGTTCACACGGATGACGTCCTGCTCGATGATGGGTCCCTCGTCGAGGTCCGGGGTGACGTAGTGGGCTGTCGCTCCGACGAGCTTGACGCCCCGCTCATAGGCCTGGACGTAGGGGCGGGCGCCCTTGAAGCTCGGCAGGAACGAGTGGTGGATGTTGATCGCCCGGCCCTCGAGCTGCTTGCACAGGTCGTTCGACAGGATCTGCATGTAGCGGGCGAGGACCACCAGGTCGATGTCCAGCTCGTCGACGAGCTCCAGCAGCCGCGCCTCCGCCTCCGGCTTCGTCTCCCGGGTGACGGGCACGTGGTGGAAGGGGATCCCGTAGCTCTCGGCGAGCGGCTCGAAGTCCCGGTGGTTGGAGACGATCGCCGGCACCTCGATGTTCAACGCGCCGGTGCGCCAGCGAAAGAGCAGGTCGTTCAGGCAGTGCCCGAACCTCGACACCATGATCAGCGTGCGCGTCGGCGTCGACGCCTCGTACAGCTGCCAGGAGATCCGGTACGCCTCCGCGACCTGGGCGAAGCCGGACCTCAGGCTTTCCAGCGACGTGCCCGGGTCCGAGACGTCGAAGTGCACCCGCATGAAGAAGCGGTCCTGCAGCCGGTCGTCGAACTGCTGGCTCTCCTGGATGTTGCCGGAGTGCCGGACCAGGAAGCCCGTGACCGCATGGACGAGGCCCGAGCGGTCGGGGCACGACAGGGTGAGGACGAACTCGCGGCCGGTTGTGGGTCCAAGTGACACGGAGCCCTCCCAGAGGAAGTGCGTATTACGCAACAGGCTGGCTGATACGCAACATGGTCCAGGCTGTGACGGTCTGGGGTCAAGGGCTTGACAGTGCTTCGGGTGGACTGCACCGTGAGTTGCGTAGCAAGAAGCTCGTTGCACATGAGGCAACCACTCGCCCGCCCGAGGCGCTTCACTCCGAGGTGAACCATGACTACGACCGGCCTGCCGGAGAGCCTGATCGCGACCCTCCCCGGTGACCACTACACGGACCCGGAGATCTTCCGCCTGGAGCAGGAACACATCTTTGAGTCCATGTGGTTCTGCGCGGCACGCTCGTCGGAACTGGCGAAGCCGGGCGCCTTCCGGACCGTGGACGTCGGGCGGGAGAGCGTCCTGCTGACCCGGTCGCGGGACGGCTCCGTCCGGGCCTTCTTCAACGTGTGCCGACACCGGGGCGCGAAGCTGTGCACGCAGGAGTCCGGAGAGGTGAAGCGGGCCTTCCAGTGCCCGTACCACGCCTGGACGTACGACCTCAACGGCAAGCTCGTGGCGGCCCCGAACCTGACGAAGATGCCGGACGTCGGCCGCACCGAGTACGGCCTGGCGAGCGTGGCGGTACGCGAGTGGCTGGGCTATGTCTGGGTGTGCCTGGCCGAGAACCCGCCCTCGTTCGAGCAGTCGGTGATCGCGGACGTGGTAGCGCGCCTGGGCGACGTGGAGTCCATCGAGCGGTACGACGTCGAGAGCCTGGAGGTCGGCCGGCGGATCGTCTACGACGTCAAGGCCAACTGGAAGCTGATCATCGAGAACTTCATGGAGTGTTACCACTGCGCGACCATCCACCCCGAGCTGACCGAGGTCCTCCCGGAGTTCGCCGACGGCTACGCGGCGCAGTTCTACGTGGGACACGGCGCCGAGTTCGGCTCGGACGTCCAGGGCTTCACCGTGGACGGCTCGGAGGGCCTGGACCGTATCCCCACGGTCTCCGAGGAGCAGGACCGCCGGTACTACGCGATCACGGTGCGTCCGCAGGTGTTCATCAACCTCGTCCCCGACCACGTGATCTTCCACCGGATGTTCCCTGTGGCGGTCGACCGCACGATCGTGGAGTGCGACTGGCTGTACCTGAAGGGCGTGGTGGCAGGCGGCCGGGACGTCAGCCGGTCGGTCGAGCTGTTCGACCGCGTCAACCGGCAGGACTTCGACGCCTGTGAGCGCTGCCAGCCCGCGATGAGCTCCCGGCTGTACGCCAAGGGCGGCGTCCTCGTGCCCAGCGAGCACCACATCGGCGAGTTCCACGACTGGGTCCAGGACCGCCTCGGCACCCGCGCGACCCTCGCGGAGCGCTAGGCGATGACCCGTAAGGCACCTGCCGAGGACCCCGGTGACTCCCGTCTGCGGGTGGGCCCGCCGAAGGACCACGCCGCGGGCGTTCCCGCGGTCATGTCCTCGCTGCGCCACGCCCACGCCCAGATGGGCGTCCGCCGCAGCCTGCTGACCCTGCTGAGCGTCAACCAGAAGACGGGATTCGACTGCCCGGGTTGCGCCTGGCCCGAGCCCGAGCACCGGCACCGTGCCGAGTTCTGCGAGAACGGCGCCAAAGCGGTGGCCGAGGAGGCGACCCTGCGCCGGGTCGGCCCCGGCTTCTTCGCCGAGCACACCCTGGCGGAGCTGGCCGGACGCAGCGACTACTGGCTCGGCCAGCAGGGCCGCCTCACCCACCCCATGTACCGCGCCGCGGGCAGCGACCGGTACCGGCAGATCTCCTGGGACGAGGCGTTCGCCGTCATCGCCCGGGAGCTGGGCGCTCTCGACTCACCCGACCAGGCCGCCTTCTACACCTCCGGCCGGGCGAGCAACGAGGCCGCCTTCGTCTACCAGCTGTTCGTCCGGCTCCTCGGCACCAACAACCTGCCCGACTGCTCCAACATGTGCCACGAGTCGAGCGGCTCCGCCCTGACCGAGACCATCGGCATCGGCAAGGGCAGCGTCCGGCTGGAGGACCTGTACGAGGCCGACCTGATCCTCGTCGTCGGGCAGAACCCGGGTACCAACCACCCCCGGATGCTCTCGGCGCTCGAGACCGCCAAGGGCAGGGGGGCCCGCGTCATCTCGGTCAACCCCCTGCCCGAGGCGGGCCTGTCGCGTTTCAGGAACCCCCAGCGGCCCTCCGGCGTACTGGGGGCGGGAACCCAGCTCTCCGACCGGTTCCTGCAGATCAGGCTCGGCGGCGACCAGGCTCTCTTCCAGGCCTTCAACCGCATGCTCCTGGAGGCGGAGGACGACGCTCCCGGCACGGTCCTCGACCGTGACTTCATCGCCGCGCACACCCACGGCTTCGAGGAGTTCGCCGACCAGGCCCGCAAGACGTCGTGGGACGACGTCCTGGAGGCGACCGGCCTGTCGGAGCGGGAGATCCGGGAGGCGTTCCAGGAGGTGGTGTCCGCCCGGAAGATCGTCGTGTGCTGGGCCATGGGCCTCACCCAGCACCGCCACTCCGTGCCGACGATCCGCGAGGTCGTCAACTTCCTGCTGCTGCGCGGCAACATCGGACGCCCGGGCGCCGGCCTGTGCCCCGTGCGCGGGCACTCCAACGTCCAGGGCGACCGGACCATGGGCATCCACGAGAAGCCGGACGCCGCCTTCCTGGACGCGCTCGGCGCGGAGTTCGGGTTCGTGCCGCCGCGCCACCACGGCCACGACGCGGTGGAGAGCATCCGGGCCATGCGGGACGGACAGGTACGGGTCTTCGTCGCGCTCGGCGGCAACTTCGTCTCCGCCGCTCCGGACACCGAACTCACCGAACGAGCTCTGCGCAACTGCGAGCTCACGGTGCAGATCTCCACCAAGCCCAACCGGTCCCACGCGGTGACCGGCCGCCAGGCGCTGATCCTGCCCTGCCTGGGCCGCACCGAAGCCGACCTGCGGCCCGCAGGGGAGCAGCGCGTGACGGTGGAGGACTCCATGGGCATGGTGCACCTCTCGCGCGGCCGGCTGGCGCCCGCCTCCGACGCCTTGCTGAGCGAGGTCGCGATCATCTGCCGGATGGCGAACGCGGCCCTCGACAGCGGTGGTCCGCAGGTGCCCTGGGCCGACTTCGAGGCGGACTACGACCTGATCCGGGACAGGATCGCCCGGGTGATCCCCGGCTTTGAGGACTTCAACGCCCGGGTGCGCCGGCCGGGCGGCTTCGCCCTGCCCCACCCGCCACGCGACGAGAGGCGCTTCCCCACCAGGACCGGACTGGCCAACTTCACCGTCAACCCACTGGAAGTGCTGCGCGTCCCGCGGGGGCGGCTGCTCCTGCAGACCCTCCGTTCGCACGACCAGTACAACACCACCATCTACGGCCTGGACGACCGCTACCGGGGCATCCACCAGGGCCGCAGGGTGCTCTTCGTCCACCCGGACGACCTCGCCGCGCGCGGCCTGACCGAGGGTGATCCGGTCGACATCGTCAGCGAGTTCTCCGACGGGGTCGAGCGCCGGGCACCGGCCTTCCGAACGGTCGCCTACCCCACCCCGCGTGGCTGCTGCGCCGCCTACTTCCCCGAGACCAACGTCCTCGTACCGCTGGACTCCACCGCGGAGGTCAGCAACACGCCGACATCCAAGTCCATCGTGGTCCGGCTGGAACCGGCGCACTGACCGGCAGTCCGGTCAAGCACGCTCATGCCCGACCGGACTCAACCGGTCAGGCACGCTCGCGCATCGCCGCCGCGTACACGTCCGCCGTGGCCGCGGCGGCCGTGTCCCAGCCGAACGACTCGGCGTGCCGGGCGGCGGCCGCGCCCATCCGGGCCGAGAGCGCCGGGTCGTCGGCGAAGCGGCGCAGCGCCCGCGCGTAGTCCGCGGGCTTGTGCCCCGGCACCAGGACGCCGCTCACTCCGTCCGAACAGCCACCGGCAGGCCGCCGACCGCGGCCGCGATCACCGGCGTCCCGCAGGCCTGCGCCTCGGCGGCCACCAGACCGAACGACTCGCTGTATGACGGCATGACCAGCACGGTCGCCGCCCGGTACCAGTCCGCGAGCTCCGCCTGACCCACCGGAGGACGGAACAGCACCACATCACCGATGCCGAGCTGGGCGGCGAGCTTCTGCAACTCCTCCGGCCTGGCCAGGCCACTGCCGCTCGGCCCGCCCACGACCGGCACGACGATCCGCTCGCGCAGCCGAGGCCGCTCCACCAGCAGCCGGGCCACCGCACGCAGCAGGATGTCCGGAGCCTTGAGGGGCTGGATGCGGCCGGCGAAGAGCGGGATCAGTGCCTCCGTCGGCAGCCCGAGCCTGGCCCGGGCCGCGGCCCGGCCGGCCTCGCCCCCGCGAGGATCGGGCCGGAAGCGGTTCAGGTTCACGCCGGGGTGCACGACAGCGACCCTGCCGGGTTCGGCGTCGTAGTGGCGGCACAACTCGTCCGCCTCCTTCGCCGTGTTGGCGATGAGTCGGTGTGCGCCCCGGACGACCCAGGTCTCCCCGAGCACGCGGGACTCGGGTTCGGGTGTGTCGCCCTCGGCGAGGGACGCGTTCTTGACCAGGGCCATGGTGTGCATGGCGTGCACGAGCGGTACGCGCCAGCGTTCGGCGGTGAGCCGGCCGACCTGGCCGGACAGCCAGTAGTGCGAATGCACGACGTCGTAGTACCCGGGGCGCTGCCCGGCCCGGACCCGCGTCACTCCGTGCGTGAAGTCGCACAGCCGGGCCGGCAGCTCCTCCTTGGCCAGGCCCTCGTAGGGGCCGGCGACCACATGCCGCGCCAGCACGCCGGGGGCGAGTTCGACGGTGGGTGGCAGCGCCGCCGAGGTCGCCCGGGTGAAGATCTCCACCTCGATGCCGATCGCGGCGAGGCACCTGGCGAGTTCGACGATGTAGACGTTCATACCGCCCGCGTCGCCGGTGCCCGGCTGGTGCAGCGGCGAGGTGTGCACGCTGAACATCGCGACGCGGCGGGGGCGGCGACGGCTCACTCCGGGCGACCCCCTCGCGGCCCCAGGGCGATGCGCTGCTCGCCGGCGTACACGTTCATGGAGCTGCCGCGCAGGAAACCGACGAGCGTGAGGCCCGTCTCCGCCGCCAGGTCCACCGCCAGGGAGGAGGGCGCGGAGACCGCGGCCAGCACCGGGATGCCCGCCATGACCGCCTTCTGCGCCAGCTCGAAGGACGCGCGGCCGGAGACCAGCAGGACGGTCCGGGACAGCGGCAGCGCGCCGGACCGCAGCGCGCGGCCGATCAGTTTGTCGACCGCGTTGTGACGGCCCACGTCCTCACGCAGATCCAGCAGCTCCCCGTCCGCCGAGAAAAGCCCCGCGGCGTGCAGACCCCCGGTGCGGTCGAACACCCGCTGCGCGGCCCGCAGCCGGTCGGGAAGGGCGGCCAGCAGACCGGGAGCGACCCGGACCGGGGGAGTGTCGGCGATCGGCCAACGGGCGGTGGTCCGCACGGCGTCCAGGCTCGCCTTGCCGCACAGACCGCACGAGGAGGTGGTGTACACGTTCCGCTCGAGCGAGATGTCCGGCACCGCCACGCCGGGCGCGAGCCGCACGTCGACGACGTTGTACGTGTTCGAGCCTCCCCCACTCTCGACTCCGCTCGAGCGGGAGGTGCCCCCAGCTTTCGCGCCCGCGCAGTACACGATGTTCGCCAGCTCCTCGGCCCGGCCGAGGACGCCCTCGCTCACCAGGAACCCGGCCGCCAGCGCGAAGTCGTCGCCGGGCGTGCGCATGGTGATCGCGAGTGGCTTGCCGTTGAGCCGGATCTCCAGCGGCTCCTCCGCCACCAGTGTGTCCGGCCGGCTGCCCACCGCCCCGTCCCGGATGCGCAGTACGCGCCGTCGCTCGGTGACCCGTCCCACGCATGACTCCCCAGATCCAGGCTGCCGCGTCGTCAGCACTCGATGACGTTGACCGCGAGCCCGCCGCGGGCCGTCTCCTTGTACTTGACCTTCATGTCGGCGCCCGTCTCCTTCATGGTCTTGATGACCTTGTCCAGGGAGACGTGGTGGCGGCCGTCGCCCCGCAGGGCCATCCGGGCCGCGGTGACGGCTTTGACCGCCGCCATGCCGTTGCGCTCGATGCACGGGATCTGCACGAGGCCGCCGACAGGGTCGCAGGTCAGGCCGAGGTTGTGTTCCATGCCGATCTCGGCGGCGTTCTCCACCTGTTCGGGCGAGCCGCCGAGTACCTCCGCGAGGCCGCCCGCGGCCATGGAGCAGGCGGCGCCGACCTCGCCCTGGCAGCCGACCTCGGCGCCCGAGATCGAGGCGTTCTCCTTGAACAGCAGGCCGATGGCGCCGGCCGCCAGCAGAAACCGGACCACGGCGTCGTCGTCGGCTCCGTGCACGAAGTTGACGTAGTAGTGCAGGACTGCCGGGATGATGCCGGCCGCGCCGTTCGTCGGAGCGGTGACCACCCGGCCGCCGGCCGCGTTCTCCTCGTTGACCGCCATGGCGTAGAGGGTCACCCACTCCAACGCCCGCCCCGCCGGGGCGCCCTCGGCCCGCAGCGCCTTGGCCACGGCGGTGGAACGGCGGCGGACCCTGAGCCCGCCCGGCAGGATCCCCTCACAGGACAGGCCGCGTGCCACGCACTCCCGCATCACGCGCCAGATCTCCAGCAGTCCCGCGCGGATCTCCTCGTCGGTCCGCCAGGCCAGCTCGTTCTCCAGCATCAGCGCCGAGATCGACAGACCCGTCTCCCGGGTCAGGCGCAGCAACTCGTCGCCGCTGCCGAACGGGTACTTCACCACCGTGTCGTCGACCTTGACCCGGTCCGCGCCGGCGGCCTCCTCGTCGACGACGAACCCGCCCCCGACCGAGTAGTAGGTGGCCTCCAGCAAGGACAGCCCCTCGGCGTCGTACGCGAACAGCCTCATGCCGTTGGCGTGGTACGGCAGGGAACGGCGGCGGTGCAGGACCAACTGCCGCTCCGTGTCGAAGAGGATCTCGTGGGCATCACCGAGCTCGCGGCCCAGCAGACGCAGCCTTCCCGTCGTCCTGATCCGCTCGACGTCACCTTCGGCCACGCCGACGTCCACCGTGTGCGGCTCGTTGCCCTCCAGACCGAGCAGGACGGCCTTGGGGGTGCCGTGACCGTGGCCGGTGGCCCCCAATGAGCCGAAGAGCTCGGCCCGTACCGACGCCGTCCGCGCGAGCAGATCTTCCTTCTCCAGCCTGCCGGCGAACATGCGGGCGGCCCGCATGGGGCCGACCGTGTGCGAACTGGACGGGCCTATGCCGATGGAGAAGAGGTCGAAGACGGAGATGGCCACGAGCGGGCTCCCTTGTCTGCGCTTGGGTGTGGCGGGAGGCGCGAGCGAAACCTCACGACGGTGGATGCCATGGTTTCTGATTAAGCAACCAGCATCTCTATGTGCAACAGACTTTCTTTTGTGTCCCAGGTTGTCAAGACGGCTGCCGCGCGGGCGACGACTCCGACGGCACGGCGCCGGTGGGCCGGTGTCCGGACGGTCGTCCCGAGCCGGGGCGGGTCCGGGTACTCCGGGCGACATCTGGGTGCAACGGTCGGCAGGCGAGGTCCGTCTGCGGCTCGAAACATGCTTCACTCCGCCTCCCGGTCGAGCACCAAACTGTTAGTCAAGTGGGCGTCGCCGCACCCGATCACCCTCAAGAGGCGTGCCGCATCGCCGCCCAGTACGAGATCTTCATCCGGCGGTGGAGCGGCCTGCTGCCACTCACACGATCGTCGGCATGAGTGCTGGTATCGGTCACAGCGACGGCTGACGGCCCGGCGGTCCGACCCTGAGTTCAGAGGGATTTGGGTCGCAGAGATTGACAGATGAGAGTCCGATGGTGACTCTTTCTGTTATTCGAAACGGTGTGGGAGCGTTCACAGTCATGTGGCCGCAGAGAGCAGACCGCATGCATCGCTTCTCGCCGCCTCGGGCTTTTGTTCCTCCGCATCAGTGGTGACAGGAGGCACTTCATGCGTGAGTTACGGCCGGTCGGTGTTCGGCGGCCGCCACCGCACCGTGCGTGTTCAGCGGAAGCCGCACCCATCCCCCCGCTACCTCACTTGACGCTTCCTCACCAGTGAAGCGACCGGGCCGCGAAACCCGCACCTTCCCCCACGAGCAACCCCCCACTCACACAGGAGTTCATCGATGAGCATGCAACGGCGCACCTTCCTGGCCCTGAGCGCGGCCGGAGCGGCGGGCGTGGGCGCATCCCTGTTCGGCGCCGGGCAGGCAGGCGCCCTCGTCAAGCCGCAGGGCGCCCCCACCACGCCGTTCGCGGTCGGCGTGCGCCGGTACAACTGGACCCGCGGCAGCCGCCCGTGCACCACCTACGTCTACTACCCGGCCACCGGTACCCCCGGCGGCAACCCGGTGACGAACGCCCCGGTCGCAGGCGGTGTCTTCCCCGTCTACAACTTCACCCACGGCTACGGAAGCAGCCCGCAGAACTCCCTGTTCATCATCCGGGCCCTGGCCTCGGCGGGCTTCGTCGTCCCCGCCCCGCACTTCACCCACAACTTCAATGACGTCAACAACGGCAACACCTCCAAGGACGTCTCGCAGATCCTCACCAACACCCTCGCGCTCAACGCGAGCGGTCCGCTGGCCGGGCACATCAACACCGGCATCGGCGTCGGCGTCTCGGGCCACTCCCTGGGCGGCATGGTGACCCACGGTCTGCTGACCTCGTGGCCCGACCGCCGGATCATCTCCGCCAACCCCCAGTCCTGCGTGGACATGGGCAACCCGTCCAGTTCGGTCTCCGCCAAGGTCCTGTTCGTGCACGGCGACCGGGACTCGACCACGCAGTACTCCTCGGCCCGGCAGGCGTACAAGGAGATTGCCTGGCCCAAGGCGTTCCTCACCTTCGTCGGTGGCAGCCACACCAGCTTCTGGAGCGACCAGCGCTTCCCGAGGACCGTCGTCGACTGGGCCCGCTGGACCATGTACGGCGACACCGCCGCACGGGACCGTCTCCCGGCTGACGCGGCCGGGTCCAACACCAGGTGGGAATCCGTGCTGGGCTGAGGAGCAACCGCTCCGCACGCCCGGCGTGACGTTCCCGCACGTCAGGGCCGTCAGACAGACAGGACTGTCATGATCGTGTCATGCGGCGGCGTGCACGACGGCCCTCCCCTGATCGTCCTCGAACGCGGACAGCGAGGCGCTCGGTCGCCGGCTCCACGACGGGCGCTTCGCTCGTGCCGTCCCACAGCGGATGGCGGCACGGGACCTGCCAGGAGGTACTGATTCTTTCTGCGCGGACTCCCGGGTCTGTCCGGCACAGTCCACCCCGGCACAGTCATCGCCGATAACTGACCCCCGTTCCCGGACCCCACATCGGGTGGAGGGCATGGAGCTTTATGACCACGAAACGCGGATCCCCCCGCACGGGTGGCATCCCGTCGGCCACCACCCCGTGATCCACCACTAGGCATGCACATCCCCCACACCGGAGGTCACTGTGACCGACTCTCACCCGTGCCCCCGCACGGCGCCGCGTCCACGAAGAATGCGCCGAGCCTCGGGCGGCCGCGTGGCAGGCGTTCTCGCCGCCGCCGTCGCGCTGGCCGCCTCCGCGCTCACCGTGCTGCCCCAGACCGCGGAGGCCGCGACCGCGCGACAGGTGGAGCGCCTCGACCGGGGACTGACCAGTGTCCACACCAGCAGCGGGAACCTGGTGTCGTGGCGCTGGCTGGCCACCGACCCGAACGACGTGGCGTTCAACGTCTACCGCGGCGCCACCAAGCTCAACTCCTCGCCGATCACCGGCTCCACGAACTACTTCGACTCCGGCGCCCAGGACTCCGCCGACTACACGGTGCGCCCGGTGGTGAACGGCACCGAGCAGGCCCCTTCCGAGCGCGCGTTGCAGTTCCGGTCAGGTTACCTGGACGTACCGATCTCGCCGCCGGCCGGAGGCACCGCTCCGGGCAACTCGGCGTACACCTACGAGGCCAACGACGCCAGTCTCGGCGACCTGGACGGCGACGGCAGGCTCGACCTGGTCCTGAAGTGGTATCCCACCAACGCCAAGGACAACGCCCAGTCCGGCTACACCGGCAACACCGTCGTCGACGGCATCAAGCTCGACGGCACCCGGCTGTGGCGCATCGACCTGGGCCGCAACATCCGCTCCGGCGCGCACTACACGCAGTTCCAGGTGTACGACTACGACGGCGACGGCAAGGCCGAGGTCGCCATGAAGACCGCCGACGGCACGAGGGACGGCACCGGCGCGGTCATCGGCAGCTCGTCGGCCGACCACCGCAACTCCAGCGGCTACGTGCTCTCCGGCCCCGAGTACCTGACCATGTTCAACGGGCAGACGGGCAAGGCGATGCAGAGCGTCGACTACGTCCCGGCCCGCGGCAGCGTCTCCTCCTGGGGCGACAACTACGGCAACCGCGCCGACCGCTTCCTGGCGGGCACGGCCTACCTCGACGGCTCCCGCCCATCCCTGATCATGGCGCGCGGCTACTACACCCGCAGCGTCATCGCCGCCTGGGACTGGCGAAACGGTGCCTTCACCCGCCGCTGGACCTTCGACACCGCCTCCTCCACCAACAGCGGCAAGGGCTACGACGGCCAGGGCAACCACAGCCTGTCCGTCGCGGATGTCGACGCGGACGGCAAGGACGAGATCGTCTACGGCGCGATGACCGTGGACGACAACGGCAACGGACTGTGGACCACCAGGCTGGGCCACGGCGACGCCGGTCACGTCGGCGACCTCAACCCCTCCCGCGCCGGCCTGGAGTACTTCAAGGTCTCGGAAAGCTCCAGCCAGCCCGGCTCGTGGATGGCCGACGCGCGCACCGGCCAGATCCTGTGGCGTACGGCCTCCGGCTCGGACAACGGCCGCGGAGTCGCCGCCGACGTCCACGCCGGCAGCCCCGGTGCCGAGGCATGGTCGGCCACCGACACCACCCTGCGCTCGGCGACCGGCGCCTCCCTGGGCCGGGAGCCGTCCAGCATGAACTTCGTCAGCTGGTGGGACGGCGACCCCGTCCGTGAACTCCTCGACGGCACCCGCATCGACAAGTACGGCACCTCCGGCGACACCCGCCTGCTGACCGGCTCCGGCGTCCACTCCAACAACGGCACCAAGGCCACGCCGTCCCTTTCCGGAGACATCCTCGGCGATTGGCGTGAAGAGGTCATCTGGCCGACGTCGGACAACAGGGCCCTGCGGATCTACTCCACACCGCACCAGACGAACACCCGCATCACGACCCTGCTCCACGACACCCAGTACCGCACGGCCCTGGCCTGGCAGAACACGGCGTACAACCAGCCCCCGCACCCGAGCTTCTTCATCGGCAACGGGATGTCGGCGGCTCCACGGCCCACCGTCTACACGCCCTGAACCTCGCCTCGATCGGCCGCCCATGCTCCACCGCATGGGCGGACGATCAGGGGCGGGGGAGGGCTGGCTCGCTGTGAGACCCGCCGCGGCCTAGGTGCGCAACGGCGCCCTCAGTATGAGCGGCTTCGCCGTATCGGCGCGAAACGCCTCCTTCTCCTGGGAGCCGGAGTGCATGTCCTTGTTCACCGGCTACAACCTGGAACTCCTCCACGCGGCGGCCCACCGTCATCATGAACGGCTTCACCCAGGCCTGAATGACGGGCCGTCGAACTCAACCCGGTATCGACTCGGTCAAGGATGGGATTGGCGATTGTAATGAGCATGTCATTAACGCGTTCCGGAGGTCATGGGGTCCGGCTGGGCGCAGCGGGCCTGCTGACCCTCGCGATGCTGGTCGGCACCGGTGCGGCGCATGCCGATGCCGCCGCGCGGGCTCTGCCGGCCGGTTGTTCCGGCACCGCGCCGGTCAAGTGTCACTACGCGGTCTCACCCGGCAACTACGACGTGACGGTCTCCGTCGGTGGCGGCGCCTCCGACGGGCAGACCGAGATGTGGGTGGAGGCCCGGCGGCTGATGCTTCCGGCGACGAAGACGGCGGCCGGTGCCGTCGCCACGTACTCGTTCACGGTCAACGTGCGGCAGCCGGAGGGGCAGCCGACCGGTCAGGGCGGCAACGGTAACCCCGGTCTGGACATCCGGTTCACGGGCTCCAACCCTCAGGTCTCGGCCGTCTCGGTGAAGCCGGCGACCCAGCCGATGGTCGCCTACCTGGCCGGTGACTCGACCGTGTGCGACCAGCTGATCGCCCCGTACACCGGGTGGGGCCAGATGATCACGAGTGCCGTGCGTCCCGGCGCGGTTGTCGCCAACTACGCCGACTCCGGGGAGAGTTCAGGCAGCTTCCGGAGCAACTCGGCGCTCTTCCCGGCCCTGCTGTCGAAGGTCAGGGCGAACGACGCGGTCTTCATCCAGTTCGGCCACAACGACAAACAGACCAGCGCGTCCGCCTTCCGGAGCAACCTCACGTCCATGATCACGCAGGTCCGTGCGAAGGGCGGCGTCCCGGTCCTGGTGACCCCGCCGGTCCGCCGGCAGTTCAACGGCAACCGGCTCACGCCAACGGCGCTGCACGTCAACGGCGTGGGCGTGAACCTGCCCGCCGAGATGCGCTCGCTCGGCGCGGCGCAGAACGTGCCGGTGATCGACCTGACCACCAAGAGCAAGACGCTGGTGGAGTCCCTCGGCCCGTCCGCCTCCGCGCAGCTCTTCCTGCGCTCCTCCGTCGACGGTGTCACGGACAACACCCACTTCTCGCAGTACGGCGCGACGCAGATGGGCGGGCTGGTGCTCCAGAGCATCCGGGAACAGCGCCTGCCCCTGGCCGCGTACCTGCGCTGACCGACGCCCGGTGGAGCCCGTCTGTGGGAAGGACCTGATGGACTGATGAAGAAACTTCGGATACTCGTCACGACCGCACTGGTGATCGCCTTGTCGAGCCTCGGCGTCAGCACCGTCTCGGCTGCCGACAGCGTCGCGGCGAACTGCACCGGCGCCTCCCGCGCCGAGGCCCCGGCCGCACGAGCGGCGGCCGCGCCGGTCACGGTGTGGCTGGCCGGCGACTCCACCATGGCCAACCCGGGCTCGGCTCGTTGCCCGGTCGGCTGGGGCAGCCAGTTCGACGCCCTGTTCAACAGCGACGTGACGGTCAGGAACCAAGCCGTGGGAGGCCGCAGCATCCAGACCTGGCTGTACGAAGGGAACGTGAGCAGCACCAAGGGCTCCGACGGCGAGTGCCGCCTCACGTCCAACACGTACTCGTCACGCTGGCAGGCGATGCTGAACGCGAGCACCGGGATGAAGGCAGGCGACTACCTGTTCATCCAGTTCGGCATCAACGACTCCTCCTCGACCTGCCCACGCCACGTCGGCCCGGCCCGGTACCAACAGCTGATGACCATGATGGCGCAGGCTGCCCTGGCCCGGGGCGCACACCCGGTGCTGCTCACCCCGGTGGCAGCCATCACCTGCTCCGGCAGCACGGCGACCAAGAACCGCGGCTTCGTCTCCCAGACCTTCGCCGCCGGCTCCGCGACCGGAGCGCCGGTCATCGACCTGCAGACGCTCAGCGTCTCGCGTTACAACAGTCTGCGCTTCTGCCCGCACAACGGCGACTTCGGATCGGGGCCCGTGGGCGCCTTCTTCTGCGACGACCGCACCCACTTCGAAACCTACGGCGCGCAGCAGGTCGCCGGGCTCGTCGCCGGTGACGTACGCCGACAGGGGCTCCCGCTGGCCGCGTATCTCAGGTGACGACGGGCTCGGAAGCGGCCCGGCCCCAGTCTGATGCGGCACCTCGCAACGCCCGGATCCGCCGACCGTGGCGGACCCGGGCGTCTGCTTGCGGGGTCGGCGGCGAGCGTCACCTCGCCAGTGGTGGCCGTTGTCCGGCGAGCCGTTCGACCTGCTGGTGGAGGTGCTCCACGTGGTGCTCGGATTCCGGCTTCATCAGCACGCTGCGGAGGATGCGAGCGCCGTCGGCGTCCGTGGTGACTTTGGGGTGGCGTGCGGCGAACGCCTCGCTGTCGGCGCGCAGGGTGCTCAGGAACACCGGGTCGGGGCTCGTCATGCCGTCCGTCAGGATACGGGCGGAGGCCCTGTCGATGCCGCTCAGGGTGGCGGGGTCGACCACGGGGAAGTAGCTGACGATGTCCAGTTCCGGCTGCTGGTAGAGCTCCAGGTGGTCGGAGGTGGTGATCAGTTGTGCCCAGTTCAGGGCGGCCCGGCGGCCCGCCGCCAGCACCCGGCCCAGGCCGTCGGCGGTGGGCGGGAGGAGCCGGAAGGTGAGCCAGAGCGCGGCGGCCGAGGCACCGGCTCGTGAGCATTCCAGGCTGATCTCGCCGAGGTGGAGGTCCGTGGAGGTGAAGTACGTGTAGGGCGAGTCGTGGAGGTAGAAGCGCCCCACCTCCGGGTCGCGGAAGAGCACGGCGCCGCAGCCGTAGGGCTGGAGCCCGTGTTTGTGCGGGTCGACGACGACCGAGTCGCATCGGGCGATCGCCCGCCAGGGCTCAGGAGCGAGTCCCTCGGGGCCCTCGGCGCCGGCCAGCAGGGTGAAGAAGCCGCCGTAGGCGGCGTCGACGTGGAACCGGACGCCGTAACGCTCTTTGAGGATCAGGGCCTCGTGGATCGGGTCGACGACCCCCAGCCCGGTGGTTCCGGCAGTCAGCACGACCGTGCCCACCCGCCCGCTGCGCAGCAGGTCCTCCAGTGCGTCGAGGTCCATGCGTCCCCGGTCGTCCGTGGGGACCGCGTGTCCCTCCATCCCCAGCACACGGCACATACGGCCGTGGGTGTAGTGGGCGTCCGCGCTGTACGCGACACCGCGGCCGGGATGGAGTTCGCGGGCGACGAAGAGGGCCTCGAGGTTGGCGATCGTGCCGCTGGTGGTGAGGTGGCCGAGGTGGGTGTCGTAGCCGAACATGGCGGCCAGCTGAGCAACGGCCTCGCGTTCCATCCGGGCCGTGGCGGGGCCGCCGTCCAGAGCGTGGTTGTTGGGGTTGATCAGCATGGCGGTGAGGTAGCCGACCACCGCGGCGGGGTGCGGGGGCTTGAGCATCTGTCCCGCGTAGTGCGGGTGGAAGAAGGGGTAGTTGTCCCGCAGTCTCGCGGTGAAGTCCTCGAAGGCTGTGGCGAAGCGGCCGTCGTCGACCTGGAGCGCCGGGTGCGGCTGGTAGGGGCCGAAGGTGTCGGCCCAGTCCTGTATCGCGTGGGTGGCTCGGCCGAGCCAGTGTTGCAGGTCCATGGGGGTCCCTCTCTCCGATGGGGCCGACGGGATGGCGTCCACCATAGAATTTCGTTGAGCAGTCAGCAATTGACTGCTCAGTAATTGAGACGTCAGTAGGTGATGTGGCAGTAAACTCCCAGGCCAGGACCATCAGGATGGGAGGACCTGGGCAGGTGAATGCCGCGACCCGGCGGGGCGACCAAGCCGCCCGTGCCGCCAACAGTCAGCTCGTTCACGACTTCGGGCTGCTGATCAAAGCCGCGACCCGCCTGGAGCAGCGGATCGACACCGCGCTGCGACGGGAGTGCGGGATCAGTCACACGATGCTGGAAGTCCTCATCAGGCTGTGCCGCAAACCGGGCGAGGAGGTCTCCCAGCGCCGGCTCGCCGAGGACCTCACCCTCACCAGCAGTGGCACCACCCGGCTGATCGACCGCATGGAGGAAGCCGGCCTGGTCTGTCGTGTCCCGTCGCCGGACGACCGCAGAAGCGTGCTGGTGGAACCGACTGATCACGGCCGTACGGTGTTCCTTCAGGCCGCGACCGTGCACTCCGATGTCGTCGAGCGGTACTTCGTCACGCCCGTGGCCCACGACGACTACACCCGGCTGACCGGCGCACTGAGCGACATCAACGAGGCGCTGCGCGAGGCCGCCGACTGACATCACCGGCCCAGGGCGGCTTCGCGGCGGTTGGTGCCTCGACAGCACTGCGCCGGAGCGAGACCGGTGCCCGGCACCGGGTAGGGCTGAGGCGGGCATCGCCCACGTCCTGGGATGCTCACTGCGGCACGCCGTGAGCTCTTGGCAGATGATCGCCGGACCGGCCGCGCCACGCCTCCGCCGGCGCAGAAGGCTGTACGCGGCCGGCGTGACGCCGTGGCTGCAGCCCGCCGCAAACCGTGTCGTCCAGGGGGCCCTGGTCCACGCCCGCCGTCACGCCGTCGTCGCCTCACCGAGCGCGTGTCGGACAGCTCTGCCTGCTACTGCCAGACGTACCAACGCCAGTGGTAGCTACCGAAGTCGTCCCAAAACTGTTCGCTCGTTGTATCGCGCCGCGTGCAGCACAGTGGAGGTCATGCCGCACCGAAGGCCTGGTGAGGCGGCTGCCGGACGCGTTCGACCCCCGGCCGTCGTACTTCCTCCCCGGCCGAGGGCCCGGCTCGTCCGACGCGGCGTGGACCGTTTCCGTACGCACGCCGATTCATGCACATGACGGTGGTCGGCACCGCCATCAGTCTTCCGTCGACCAAGAGAGTGGGCATGTCCACCGAACCCCCCGAGTCAACTGTTTCTCCCGAGGGATCGCCCGAGGGGTCGCCCGAGGGATCTGTGTCCGCCCCGTCCCGGCGCACGTTCATCGCCACCACCGCCGTCGGCGGTGCGGTCGTGGTCGGTGGCCTGACAGCGGGGCAGTCCGTGTTCGGCGCCGAGCCCGCGGACGCCGCGGAGGCGCCGCCCGGCAGCCGCGTCTCCCTGACCGTCAACGGCGAGCGGCGTACCGTCACGGTCGACAACCGGACCTCCCTGCTGGACCTGCTGCGCGAACACCTGGGGCTGACCGGCTCGAAGAAGGGCTGCAACGCCGGTGCCTGCGGCGCCTGCACGGTCCTGGTCGACGGTCGCCGGGTCAATTCCTGCCTGACACTGGCGGTCCGGCTGGACGGCGCCGAGGTCACCACCATCGAGGGCCTGGCCAAGGGCGAACGGCTGCACCCGCTGCAGCAGGCGTTCATCGACCAGGACGCCTTCCAGTGCGGCTACTGCACCTCCGGCCAGATCATGTCCGGCGTCGGTTGCATCGACGAGGGGCACACCGGCTCACCGGAGGAGATCCGGGAGTTCATGAGCGGCAATATCTGCCGCTGCGGCTGCTACGTGAAGATCGTGCGCGCGGTCGAGCAGACCGCGCACGGGAAATGAGGCACGGCCCCCATGCATCCCTTCTCCTACACCAAAGCCGCCGACACCCGGCAAGCCCTCGACGCGGGCCGTGACGGCGGCCGTTACATCGCCGGCGGCACCACGCTGGTCGACCTGATGCGCGAGACCGTCGAACGCCCTCGCACGCTGGTCGACATCAGCGGCCTTCCGCTGCGCGAGATCGTGGTCACCCGGCGCGGGGGCCTGCGCATCGGCGCGCTGGTGCGGATGTCCGAGGCCGCCACCCACCGGGGGGTGCGCGCTCTGTTCCCGGTGATCTCGCAGGCGCTGGAGCTGAGCGCGTCGGCGCAGCTGCGCAACATGGCGACCATCGGCGGCAACATCATGCAGCGCACCCGGTGCACGTACTTCCGCGATGTGACGGCCGCCTGCAACAAGCGTGAGGCCGGCTCCGGTTGCGCTGCCCTGCACGGCGTCAACCGCACCCACGCCATCCTCGGCACCTCCGACGACTGCGTGGCCACCCATCCCTCCGACGTCGCCGTGGCCTTCGCCGCCCTGGAGGCGACCGTGGTCCTGCTGGGGCCGGACGGCGAGCGGACCGTGCCCTTCGCGAACTTCCTGCTCAAGCCGGGCAGCACACCCAACCGCGAACAGGCCCTGCGTCGGGGTGAGTTGATCACCGCTGTGGAGATTCCGGCCCTTCCGCGTCCGCTGAAGTCGGGTTACCTGAAGGTGCGCGACCGGCAGTCCTACGAGTTCGCACTCACCTCGGCGGCCGTCGCGCTCCACATCCGGGGCGGGGTGATCCACGCGGCGAAGGTGGCCGCCGGAGGCGTGGGCACCGTGCCCTGGAAGCTGCCCGCCGTCGAGCGGGAACTCATCGGCAAGCGGCCGTCGAACACCCTGTGGGCCAAGGCCGCCGAGCGGGCGGCGGACGGGGCCCGGCCCCTCCAGCACAACCGTTTCAAGGTCGAGTTGCTCAAACGGACCGTCGAGCGCCAACTGCGCGTCGTAGGAGGTGGCAAGTGAGCCAGCAGCCCCAGGCAGCCGTCGGAGCGCCGCTGTCCCGGGTGGACGGACGGCTGAAGGTGACCGGCCAGGCCAAGTACGCCGCCGACCACGACATCGACGGCGTCGTCCACGCCGTCATCCTCAACAGCACCATCGCGCGGGGCCGCATCACCGGCATCGACACACGCGCCGCCGAAGCCCAGCGCGGCGTCCTGAAGGTGATCACCCACCGCAACGCGCCCAAGCTGGCGTACCGCGACAACCCGGTCACCTTCCCCTTCCCGGGCCGGCGGCTGCGCGCCTTCCAGGACGATGCCGTCCAGTTCTTCGGCCAGCCGGTCGCCGTAGTGGTGGCCACCACCCTGGAGGCCGCGCAACACGCCGCCGACCTGATCGACGTCTCCTACGACGCCGAGGAACCCGCGACCGACCTGACCCGCAGCCCGGCCGAAGACGGGCCTCCGCCGTTCGCTCAGCCCTACTCGCGGGGCGATGCCCAGGAAGCGCTGGGTTCCGCGGACGTCCGGATGGAGATGACCTTCCGGCTCTCCCGCAACCACCACAACCCGATGGAGACGCACGCCACCATCGCCCGCTGGGACGGCGACAAGCTCACCCTGTGGGACAAGACCCAGTGGGTGATCGGCGCGCAGAACGAGGCGGCGGCCGCGTTCGGCATTCCGCCGGCGAACGTGCGCGTCCTCTCGCCGTTCGTCGGCGGCGCGTTCGGCAACGCCCTGCGCACCTGGCCGC
The DNA here is from genome assembly GCF_014205255.1 of Streptomyces caelestis. Lineage (GTDB taxonomy): Bacteria > Actinomycetota > Actinomycetes > Streptomycetales > Streptomycetaceae > Streptomyces > Streptomyces caelestis. The sequence continues at coordinate 8,275,590 of NZ_JACHNE010000001.1, forward strand.
ACGTCGTCATCGCGGCGCTCGCCGCACGCGAGGTGGGACGCCCGGTGAAACTCGCGCTGACCCGCAGGCAGATGTACTTCACGGTGGGCTACCGGCCCGCGTACGAGTACAAGCTGCGCCTGGGCAGTACCCGGCGCGGACGGCTGACCGCGATGACCCACGAGATGAAGTACGAGACCTCCCGCTACGAGAAGTTCTGGGAGGCCAACCAGGCGCTCGGGCAGATGCTCTACGCCGTGCCCAACGTCAGCCAGAACGTCCAGATCGTGCCGCTCGACGTCAGCACCCCGATGTGGATGCGAGGCCCCGGCTACGGCAGCGCCGCCTTCGTCATCGAGACCGCGATGGACGAACTCGCCTACCGGCTCGGCATCGATCCGATCGAGCTGCGGCTGCGCAACGAACCCGGCGAGGACCCGTCGACGCAGCAGCCCTTCTCCACCCGGCGGCTGCGCGAGTGCTTCCGCGTCGGCGCCCGCGAGTTCGGCTGGCACCGGCGCAACCCGAAGCCCCGCTCCACCCGTGACGGCGACTGGCTCATCGGCACCGGCGTGGCCACCGGCTGCTACGACGTCTTCCTGGGAAGGGCCAACGCCCACGCCCGGCTCGACGCCGACGGCACCGTGGTGGTCCAGTCCGCGACCCATGACGTGGGTACGGGCACGTACACCTCCATGACCCAGATCGCCGCCGACGCCCTGGGCCTGCCCGTACGCAACGTCGAGTTCCGGCTCGGCGACTCCACCATGCCGCCGGCCCCGCCACAGGGCGCCTCACAGACCACGGCCAGCGTGGGATCCGCCGTCCAGGACACCTGCGACAAGCTGCGACAGCAAGCCATCACCCTCGCGGTCGAGGACGAGCGCTCGCCGCTGCACGGCGTCGACGCCGACGACGTCGTGGTCCGCGGCGGCCGGCTGCACGTCAAGGGCAACGCCGCGCGCGGGGAGACCTACCGGCAGCTCCTGGCCCGCAACAACCGCACCCACCTGGAGGCGCGCGGGTCCTACACCCCGGAGGAGAACAGCCGGTTCTCGATGTACGGCTACGCCGCGATATTCGCCGAGGTCGCGGTCGACGCCCGGCTCGGGCTGGTCCGGATGCGGCGGATGCTCGGCGTGTACGACGCGGGGCGCATCATCAGCCCCAAGCTCGCCGAGAGCCAGGCCATCGGCGGCATGGTGGGAGGTATGGGCGCGGCCCTCCTCGAGCACACGGTCACCGACCACCGCGACGGCCGGATCGTCAACGCCAATCTCGCCGACTACCTCGTGCCCGTCCACGCCGACATCCCCGACGTCAAGGCCGTCTACCTCGACGGGGAGGACTACCGGGCCGACCCCATCGGCGTGAAGAGCCTCGGGGAGCTGGTGCAGATCGGCGTGGCTCCCGCCATCGCCAACGCGGTCTTCCACGCCACCGGCCGCCGCGTCCGCGAACTGCCCATCACCGCCGAAGCCCTGCTCTGAACCCCGGGCGGCCGGGGCCCCCGTCATCCCGGCGGGTCCCGAGGACCGTCCCACTGATCGGCCCGCCGCCGTGCCTCCCCATCCCCCCATGCCGGCACGGCGGCGGGCTTCCCGACTCCCCCAGGAGAGCCACTCATGCTGAACATCGCGGACACGCTGTACCGCTGGTGCCGCGAAGCCCGCCCCTTCGCCCTCGCCACCGTCGTCCAGGTCAGCGGCAGCGCACCCCTGCCACCCGGCACCGCACTGGCCGTAGCTACCGACGGCGAGGCGGTCGGCAGCATCTCCGGAGGATGCGTGGAAGGGGCCGTCTACGCATTGTGCCAACAGGTCCTGGACTCGGGCGAACCCCCGGTACGGGCCCGGTTCGGCTACTCCGATGACGACGCCTTCGCCGTGGGCCTGACCTGCGGCGGTGAGGTGGAGGTCCTGGTGCAGCGGGTCGGCCCCGCCGACCAGCCCCATCTCGCCACCACCCTGGAACAGGTGTCGGCCGGTCTGCCCGTCGCCGTGGCACAGGTGGTGGACGGCCCGCAGCGCTTTCTCGGCCGCACCCTGTCCGTCCTCGGAGGCGGCAGCGCGTACGACGGGACACTGGGCAGCCGGCGGGCGGACCGGGCGGCGGCCAACCAGGTCCGCGCGCTGCTTCGGGCGGGCCGGACCGCCCGTGTCGAGCTCGGCGGGGACGCCGACACCTGCCCGGAGAAGCTGACGCTCCTGGTCCACACCCAGGCAGCGCCGCCCCGCATGCTGATCTTCGGAGCCGTCGACTTCGCCGCGGCCCTCAGTCAGGCCGGACGCTTCCTCGGCTGCCACGTCACCGTCTGCGACGCCCGCCCCGTCTTCGCCACACACGCACGCTTCCCCCATGCCGACGAGGTCGTCGTCGAGTGGCCCCACCGCTACCTGGAGGCCACGGAAGTCGATGCCCGTACCGCGATCTGTGTTCTCACCCACGACGCCAAGTTCGACGTCCCCCTGCTGCGCCTGGCCCTCGGCCTCCCGGTCGGCTACATCGGCGCGATGGGCTCCCGGCGCACCCATGAACACCGCCTGGAACGTCTGCGTGAGGCCGGCGTGCCTGATGAGCACCTCGCGCTCCTGCACTCGCCGATCGGACTCGACCTCGGCGCCCACACCCCCGAGGAGACAGCGATCTCCATCACCGCCGAGCTCATCGCCCGCGTCAACAACGGCACCGGCCTGCCCTTGTCCCGCGTCCCCGGCCCCATCCACGGTTCCGTCCCGGTGACCGGCACGTCACCCTCCTCGGTGCTGGCCGCATGACGGTGTGACATGCACGGGGGAGATCAGCGCAGCGGCTCCATTTCCCAACTGGCCAGCATCCGCAGGGCTTCCTCCGAGCGGGAGCCCGGCTCGGCGTGGTAGGTCATCAGCCGCATGGGGGCGCCCCCCGGCAGCGTCAGGGGTTCGTGGACGAGGTCGAACTCTCCCACCAGCGGGTGCCGCATCCGCACGGACTCGCCGGTGCTCGGGCAGCTCACCTCGTGCCGTGCCCACAACTGCCGGAACTCCTCACTCTTCTGCGACAGCTCCTGGATCAGCGAAGAGAGGTGTGAATCCCCGGGGCTCTTGCCGGCGTTCATGCGCAGCACGCCGGCGATTCTCAGAGCCCTCCGGTCCGGGTCGGCGAAGCGGTCGCGCGCCTCGGGCGAGAGGAAGAACAGCCGGGCCACGTTGCGCTCCTCGGGCGGCAGTTGGGCCCAGTCCCCGAAGACGGCGGTGGCGAGCCGGTTCCACCCCAGGATGTCCAGGCACCGGCCGACGACGTAGGCGGGCACACCGAGAGTGTCGAGCAGGTGCTGGACGGTGGGCCGCAGTCGCTGCGGCGAGGGTGCGGCCTGCGCCGTGCTCTGACGCTCGGGCTGAGCCAGCCGGACCAAATGGTCACTCTCCTCCTGGCTCAGGCGCAGGGCACGGGCGACGGCGTCCAGCACCTCGGCCGACATGGTGTCGCCGTAGCCCTGCTCCAGGCGTGCGTAGTACGCGTACGACACCCCCGCCAACTGCGCCAACTCCTCGCGCCGTAGTCCGGGAACCCGCCGCCGCCCGTACGAGGGCAGGTCCACGTCTTCGGGCTTGAGCCGGGCCCTGCGGGAACGCAGGAACTCCCTCAGTTCAGTACGCCGGTCGAGTCCGGACGTCGCCTGGTCACCGTGCGCCCCATCTGAAGACATCTCTGTCCTCCAGTTGTCATACGTGCCTCGCTGATGCGGGCAGCGTACAACAGCGAATCCGCGACTCATCTTGATACGGAGTCTCAATCCGATGTAGAGTATCCTCATAAGACTTCATCGAAACAGGAGTGTTCTCGTGAGCAAGGTTTGGTTCATCACCGGCTCCTCGCGCGGCTTCGGCCGCCAGTTCGTCCAGGCGGCCCTGGAGCGCGGCGACAGGGTCGCGGCCACCGCCCGCACCACCGACTCCCTCGCGGACCTGGTGGCCGCCCACGGCGAGGCGATCCTTCCGCTGACCCTGGACGTCACCGACAAGGCCGCTGTCACCGAGGCCGTCAAGCGGGCGCACGACCACTTCGGCCGTCTGGACGTCGTCGTCAACAACGCCGGTTACGGCCTGTTCGGCACGGTCGAGGAGCTGACGGAGCAGCAGGTCCGCGAGCAGATGGAGACCAACTTCTTCGGTGCCCTGTGGGTCACCCAGGCCGTCCTGCCCCTGCTGCGGGCGCAGGGGGGCGGCCACATCGTGCAGATCTCCAGCGTCGGCGGTGTCACCGCCTTCCCCAACCTCGGTGTCTACAACGCCTCCAAGTGGGCCCTCGAGGCCATGAGTGAGGCGCTCGCCCAGGAGGTCGCCGGATTCGGTATCAAGGTCACGCTGGTCGAGCCCGGCGGCTTCGCCACCGACTGGGCCGGCTCCTCCGCCACCTTCGCCGAGCGACTGCCCGCCTACGACGACCTGCGCGCGGCCGTCGCCGCCAACTGGAGCAACATCGAGGGCGGTGACCCGACCGCCACCGGCGCGGCCCTGCTGAAGATCGTGGACGCCGACAACCCGCCCCTGCGGGTCTTCTTCGGCACCTCCCCGCTCCACCTCGTCCCGCAGGTCTACGCCGAGCGCCTGAAGGCCTGGGAGGAGTGGGCCGACGTCGCCACGCAGGCCCAGGGTGCCGTCGCCTGACCGGACGCCGGCAGCGCCCGTCAGGGCCGGCGTTCTTCGCAGCTCTCAACCCGCCACGGGTGACGAGCAGTTGGCGTCGAAGAAGACGTAGTTTCCGGCGCGCAGGTCGGTGACGCCGGTGAGGTCCTCGGCGGCGTGGGCGGTGGGGGTGGAGCCGACGCTGACGGTGGCCACGGGCAGGCCGGCCGCACGCAGTCGCTCGGCCGCGGTGACGGCGGTGTCGCGTTCGTTCTTCGCCGCCAGGCGCTGTTCCTCGGCCGTGCAGGCGAAGTAGGACTCGCCCGCGTGGGTCGGCCGCCGTCCAGACAGCCCGCGTCGTGCAGGATGCGGCCGATCTTGACGACCGCGGGGGCGTCGGGCCGCAGGCCGCCGCGGTGGCCGTCGCAGTCGATCTCGATCTGGGTGGGGACGGGAAGGCCGGCCTGGCGGGAGGCTTCGGCGACGGACTCCGCCTGGGCGGTGCTGTCCAGCAGGATGCGCAGGGTGACACCGCGACGCAGCAGCGCGAGGACGCGCGGGAGTTTGTGGGGGTCGATGCCGACGGCGTAGGTGATGTCGGTGTAGCCGCCGCCGGCGAACGCCTCGGCCTCGGCGAGGGTGGAGGCGGTGATGGGGCAGGGGGAGCCGTCGTGCAGGAGGGCGGCGGCATCCAGGCTCTTGGCCGTCTTCACGTGGGGGCGCAGGGCGACCGCGAGCCGGTCGGCCTTGGCTGCCAGTCGTTCGATGTCGCGCCGGGTCTTGTGGATGTCGACGACGGCGAACGGGGTGTCGGGGTCGGTGAGCGTCCGGGCGGCACTGGGGCTGGTGGCGGGTGCGAGGGTGTTCACAGGGAGATGTCCATTTTCTTCAGGAGGGCCAGGCCCGGATACGGGTCCTGCAGTCCGATTCCGGAGCTGTCGAAGATCGTGATGCCGCTGTCGTCGGTGCGTCCCGTGGCGCGGTGGGTCAGGACCTCGCTGAGTGGGGTGAGGGCCGCCTCGGCAGGAGCGTGCTGGCTCTCGCCCATACGGGTCGAGCGCCAGGTCCTCGTCCACGATCGCGGCGATCTGCTCCTCGGTGATGTGGAGCAGGCGGTGCGCAGTCGGTGGCCGGCTGGAGCCGGACGCGGGGGCGGTGGCCGATCCGGCGGAGGTCATGGACTGCCTTTCACGTGGCGTAGTTGCAGAGATCAACCGGGAGGCACCGAGCCGTACGAGTGCCCTCTTGCCCGATGTGTTTCACCAGGCCTGCCCCAGAGGTGCCTCTGGACTGGCTGTCCAGACCTAGACGAGAAATCTAGGCTCTCTTCGGGTGGTCGTCCAGGGGTCGGGCCAGTCGGCGAGGGGGCCGGTGTCACTCGGATCTGATACTCGGTATCAAATTGAGCCCTTGCTGTACCCTTCTCGCATGACCGAGACCGCCCGTACCGCCGCCCAGTCCGCGGGCAAGCCGCCCGGCTTGCGTGAGCGCATGCGTGCGACGGTTCGGACGGAAGTGGTCGAGGTGGCGCACCGGCTCTTCACCGACCAGGGGTTCGACAAGACGACCGTCGACCAGATCGCCGCCGAGGTGGGTCTGTCGCGCGCCAGCCTGTTCCGGTACTTCGGTACCAAGGAGGAAATCGTCCTCGGGCGCTTGGCGGAGTCCGGTCGCCGGATCGCGGAGGCGCTCGCCGCCCGCCCCGACGACGAGCGGCCCTGGGAGGCGCTGCGCCGGTCCTTCGATGTCCTGACGCGGATGAACGAGCAGGCACCCGAGCAGGCGCTCAGCTATCTGCGCATGCTCCAGGAGACCCCGTCGCTGCGCGCCGGGCACTATGAGAAGCAACGGAGCTGGCAGGAACTGCTGGTGCCGGAGATCGCCCGGCGCCTCGGGGTCAGCCCCGACCGGCCGGAGGACACCAGGCCGAGCGCACTGGCCGCCGCCGCGCTCGCCTGCCTGGACGTGGCCGCCACGGGGTGGGTGGCTTGCGAGGGTGCTGTTCCCCTGGCCGTGCTGCTCGACCGGGCGATGGGCGCGCTGGAGGAGCAGCCAGGCCCCGCGTGAGCGTAAGGGCCTTGCGCGCCGGTGTGTCCTGCGGACCAGGCGGCCCCTGGCTCGCCTTCGGCGACGCCCCGGGCACGTCACGCGGGACGGCGACCTCGGTCACCGTGCGGGTGCGCTGACCGGCACCTCCGGCACGCTGTCCCAGGGGGAACCGGAGGCGGTGAGGGCGCTCGCCTTCTCGTCCGAGGGCAGCCCCCTGGCCGTGGGCGGCGCGAACGGGACCTTGCGGATGTGGGACACCGAGGGACAGCAGCTCCTCGGGTCGGACCTGCCCACGCCCGGAGGTGAGATCCGGTCCCTCGCCTTCGCCGAGGACGGTGGCCCGGTGTGCGTCGGCGGCCCCCACGTGCCGCTCCAGTGTCTGACCGCCGCCCCGGACCAGGCCCGGCCGAACCATCTGCGCCCGTACCGGGGCGGACTGACCGAAGGGCAATGGCGGACCCATGTCCCTGACACGCCGTCGAGCCTGTGTGCGCCAATAGCGGATGAAAAGGGTGTAACCAGCAGAAGGGGCGGGGGCTGGATTTTTCAGAGGGCCGTGCGGGTCGCTGAAAAATGCCTCTGACCTGGAAGATCGCTGAACAGAACGACCGCGGCGTCCCGTCGGCGGCGTCCGTGAATCCCCTCAGTCAGGTTCTGGTCTCACTCATGCGCACTCACACACTTGTTCCCTCCCTTCTGCTGCTCGGCGCCCTCTCCTTCACGGCGGCCTGCTCGTCCGGGACGTCCGGGTCCTCGGATGTGGCATCCGCCCGGCCCGGTTCCACTCCCGCCCTCTCGCCCGTCCGAAGTGTCGACCCGTCGAAGATCAAGGGCCTGGAGATCGTCAGCGACAACAGTGAGGACAAGTCCTGCCCCTTCGCGACGAGCTACCCCGACGTGCCCGGCGCCGAGGCGATGACGGCAGCGATGAAGAAGTATGTGGAACGGCGCCTTGCCTCCTTCCGCTCGGGCTCGGCGGTATGCGAGGACGGCACGGGCCGTGCGGAGGGCGTCGAGCTCAACATCAGCCACCAGTTCCTGGTCGTCTCCGGCGACGTCCTCGGCGTCCGGCTCAGCACCCATGACCCCAGCGGCGCCGGGTCCGGGCAGTCGGCGACGACGTACTGGTACGACGGCAGGGCGGGCGTGTACCGAACGGCCCTCGAGCTCGTCGCCGAAGGGTCCCGGGGCGCCTTCCTCAGCGCTTTGAAGGACCGGCTCAAGGGGCGCGAAGGCGTGGATGCCGGCTCCCTCGACACCACGTTCTCCGACCCGGACTCCCGCGCCGCCGCCCTGGACGACATGGCGTTCACCGCCGACGGCGGACTGCGGGTGACCATCGACCAGGGCGACGTGAGCGCACCGGCCGCCGGGGCCTTCACGCTGACGCTCTCCAGGGAGACGGTCACCCCCTGGCTGTCCGCTTTCGGGAAGCGTGTCCAGCGGCAGACGGTGACGCCCAGTCGTTCGCTCGACCTGGGTGCGACGCACATCCCCACGCCGGCTGTCCCCACCCGCACCGCTTCCGGCGACGACGACACCGACTGCAGGAGGCTCAGGTGCGTCGCGCCACTTCGTCACCGTCAGCCATCTCGCGCCACCCTCTGACGAAGTCATGACGCCGCCACGTGGTGACGTCGAAAGATGCGTTGTGACGTGGGTCACGCGATCCTGATCGTTACCTTGAGGTGACTGGTTACCGATCGTAAGAATTGGCGGCATCAGGGAAAACGCAGGTTCAAGGAGTGAGTGTGATGACCGGTACGAACGTCGACATCGCCCGTGAGTACTTCCAGGCTGTGCAGCAGGGTGACCTGGCCAGGGTGGGTGAACTCCTCGACGAGGGGATCGTCTGGCACCAGCCCGGCTCCAACCGGTTCTCGGGCGAGCGGAAGGGGCGCGACGCCGTCTTCGCGATGCTCGGCGGGATGATGCAGACCAGCCAGGGCACCTTCGCGATCGACGCCATCCATACCCTCATGGGCAACGACGACATGGTGGCGGCCGGCATCCACTTCTCCGGCCGGCGCGACGGCGCGTCGATGAGCATGGACGGCGTGGACGTCCTGCGCGTCAGGGACGGGAAGATCGTCGAGATGTGGCTGTTCTCCGGCGACCAGGCGGCCGAGGACGAGTTCTGGGGCCGGTGAGCCCGCCAGGCTCCCCACTGGCTGAAGTGCCGCGACGCATCAGGGCCTTCCCGGCCGTCGGTCGGGAAGGCCTTGTGCCGTCAGTCCGTCCCGCGTCGCTGCGGGGCGCGGTGTGCGCGTTGAGCGTCGTAGGTTTCGCGTGCCGCGAGCACCTCGGGAATGTGTGTTTCGGCCCACTGGCCCAGCGCTCGCAGAGGCGCTTGCAGGGTCTGTCCGAGTGCCGTGAGTTCGTATTCGACCCTGGGCGGTGTCTCGGCGTACGCGTGCCGTGCGACGAGTCCGTCGCGTTCGAGGTCCCGCAGGGCGTCGGTGAGGACTTTCGCGCTGATCCCGTCGACCGTGGTGCGCAGGTCGCCGAAGCGCATCGGGCCCGGGGCGAGTGCCATCACGATCATGGCGGTCCACTTGTTGGCGATCCGGGCCAGTGAAGTGCGGGACGGGCAGGTCGCCGTGAGCACGTCGAACGCCGGGCGTCGTGACATGCGTCGCGCACCTCCACCGGTTACGTCGGAGTGAATAGTTACCAATGGTGAGTGTAGGGGAGCCCGGCCCCCGGCAACCGGCCTACTCGGCCTTGATGGCGTTCAGCATGTTGAGCTTCGCGGCACTGCGCGCCGGCCACATCGCGGCCAGGACGCCCACCAGCGCCGCCAGGACCAGGAAGATCCCGATCCGGTCCCATGGAACGACCAGCGCGTACAGCGGCAGCTCCTCCTTGATGGTCTGGCCGATCGCCCAGCCCAGGAACGAGCCGAGGGCGACGCCGACGATCGCGCCGAAGACGGAGATGACCACGGCCTCCAGGCGGACCATCCGCTTGACCCGGGGGCGGTCCAGGCCGATCGCGCGCAGCATGCCGATCTCCTGCTGTCGCTCGAAGACCGACATGGCCAGGGTGTTGACCACCCCGAGCACCGCGATCAGCAGTGCCATCGCCAGCAGGCCGTACATGATGTTCAGCATCATGTTGACGGCACCGCCGAGTTCGTCGCGGATGTCCTTGTGGTCCATGACACTGATCGCCGGGTTCTTGCCGAGGGCGTTGATCAGTGCCTTCTCGTTCGCGTCGCTCGGACCGCCGTCCGTCTTCACGTAGATCCGGGAGATGTACGGCTTCGCCTCGTGCGGAGTGATGACCTTCGTGTCCACCAGCACCGAGGAGAGGATCGCCCCCTCCTTGTAGACGGCGCCGACCTTCAGGGAGCCCTTCTTGCCGTCGTCGAACGTGACCGGCACGGTGGCACCGACCTCCCAGCCCTGCTCGGCGGCCGTCTTCTCGTTGACCGCTATCCGCCCCTTGCCGAGCGAGCTCAGCGAACCGTTCACCACATCGATGTCGAGGACCCGCTCGACATCGCCCGGAGTGACGCCCGTCGCCGACACGTAGTCGTCCTTGACGCGGAAGTACGCGGACTGGTCCGGCGAGAGGGCCGAGACACCCGGAGTCCTGTCCAGCGCGGCCAGCGCGGACCGGTCCACGCCGCCGCCGGCGGCCGTCTCGATCATGTAGTCGGCCTTGATCTGGTCGGTGGTCGCCTTGTCCAGCGCCGCGCCCATCGAGACGCCCAGCACGGACAGGCCGGTGACCAGCGTCAGGCCGATGGCCAGCGCGGAGGCGGTGGCACCGGTACGGCGCGGGTTGCGGACCGCGTTCTGCCCGGCCAGCTTGCCGGCCACCCCGAAGGCCCGGACCAGGAGCGGCCGTACGAGCGCGATGACCGGGCGGGACAGCAGCGGGATCAGTACGATCACGCCGACCATCGCGAAGAACGCACCGCCGCCGATGATCTCCCGGCCCCGCTCGCCGATCGCGGCACCCGCCGTGATCAGCGCGACGCCCAGGGCGGTGACAGCGGCCCCGATGGAGTTGCGTACGACCAGCGACTTGGTGGTCGGCGCCGCGTGGACGCTGTTCATCGCCGCCACCGGCGGGATCTTCCCGGCGCGGCGACCCGGCAGCCACGCCGCGAACATGGTGACGAGGATGCCGACGGCGAGCGCGGTGATCAGGGGTGTCGCACCGATGACGAGGGGGCCGGCCGGCACCTTCATGTCGAACGCGGCCATTCCCGAGCGCAGCCCGACGGCCAGGGCCACACCGAGTCCGAAGCCGATCACGGAAGCGATCAGACCGACCAGGCCGGCCTCGGTCAGCACCGAGCGGGTGATCTGCTTGCGGGAGGCACCGACCGCGCGCATCAGAGCGAGATCCCTCGTGCGCTGGGCGACCAGCATGGTGAAGGTGTTGGCGATCAGGAACACACCCACGAAGAGCGCGATGCCGGCGAAGCTCAGCAGCATCTGGTTGAGGCTGCTCATGTCCTGCTCGATCGTCCAGGCCTGCTCCTCGGCGAGCGTGGCGCCCGCCTTGGCCTCGGCGTTCTCGGGCGTCAGCGGCTTGACCGCGTCGAGGATCTTCTGGTCGTCGGCGCCGGGCGCGGCGGTGACGGTCGCCTCCTGGTAGTGGCCCGGCTTCAGGTAGAGGCGCTGGGCGAGGGAGGTGTCGAAGAGGACCAGGCTGCCGCCGGCGCTGACGGCGCCGTCGTCGGTGGTGAAGACACCGGTGAGCGTGAACTCCTCGACCGGGCCGTTCGTGGCGACGCGGACCTTGTCGCCGACCTCGTACTCGCCCTCGGCGGCGGTGTCCTTGTCGAGCGCGATCTGGTCGTCCCGCACCGGGCCGGCGCCGTCGGTGAAGTCGTAGGCGGGGTCCTCGCCGCCCTTGCCGGGGGCGAAGTTGGAGCCCGTGTTGGACCACTCGGCACCGATGAGCTTGCCGTCGGGGTCCGCGACCCCGGCGAAGCCGTTCACCCGTCCGGTGACGGAGGCGACCCCGTCCAGCTTGCCGATTCTGTCGAGCGTCCGCTGGGAGAGGCCCGCTTCCTGCCCGGTCTCGCTGTCGACGTAGGAGGTGATGCCGACCGCGACATTGTCGTAGCTCTTGGCCGACTGTGTGCGGAAGGCGTGGGAGAGGGTGTCGGTGAAGACCAGGGTGCCGGAGACGAAGGCCACGCCGAGCATCACGGCGAGCACGGTCATCAGCAGCCTGGCCTTGTGCGCGAGCACATTGCGCAGGGCGGTACGGAACATGGGATGGGGGTCCTGGGGTGGGTGTCCGATGATGGGCGGGGAGCGGGGCGCTGCACCCCGGGGAGGCTCAGCTGGTGCGGCCCCTGCCGTCGAACTCCTTCATGCGGTCGAGTACGCGGTCCGCCGTGGGCCGGAGCATCTCGTCGACGATCCGGCCGTCCGCGAGGAAGACCACGCGGTCGGCGTAGGAGGCGGCCACCGGATCGTGGGTCACCATCACCACGGTCTGCCCCAACTCCCGTACGGAGTGGCGCAGGAAGCCCAGCACCTCGGCGCCCGACCGCGAGTCCAGGTTTCCGGTCGGCTCGTCACCGAAGACGATCTCGGGGCGGGAGGCCAGCGCGCGGGCCACGGCGACCCTCCCCCAGTGCCTTAAGGGCCTGGGGGGACCCCCAGCTGCTGGCCGCCGGAGAGCTGCGCGGGCCGGTGGCCCAGCCGGTCGGACAGGCCGACCATGTCGATGACCTCGCGCAGCCACTTCTTGTCGGGCCTGCGGCCCGCGATGTCCATGGGCAGCGTGATGTTCTCCAGGGCCGTCAGGGTCGGCAGCAGGTTGAACGCCTGGAAGATGAAGCCGATCTTGTCCCGGCGCAGCCGCGTGAGCTGCTTGTCCTTGAGCGAGCCCAACTCGGTGTCCCCGATGCGGACCGAGCCGCCGCTGAAGGTGTCGAGCCCGGCCACGCAGTGCATCAGTGTCGACTTGCCCGAGCCCGACGGCCCCATGATCGCGGTGTACTCGCCCTGGTGGAAGTTCACGGTGACGTGGTCCAGGGCGATCACCCGGGTCTCGCCCTGTCCGTACTCCTTGGACAGATCCGCGGCGCGTGCGGCCACCGCGGTGGCGCGGTGGGCGATGGGTGTCGTGATCACGAGGAGGCTCCTGTCGGGAACTGTGCTTCGGGGACCCGTCCATCGTCCGCGCCCGTGATCCGCCGGGCGTCCGTCCACATGCCCGTTTCCGGGGACGGCCGAAAGTGCGAGCGGGGGCCGGCCCGTCCCCCGGAAGTATGACGAGGCCCCTCCTCACGAAGGGGCCAGGACGTGACATACGACGTTCCCCGGACGCTACTCGTCGGAGAGCGTGAGGTCAGGAACCCGCCAGGCAGCGAGCACGAAGGCGACCAGGGACACCGCGGCGCCGGTGAGGAAGACGATGCGCATCGAGGTGACGTAGCCCTCCAGGAACGGCTGCCGCGCTCGGGTCGAGGGTGCGCAGGAAGGCGGAGTCCTCCAGATTGACGCCGCCGCCGGGGCGCAGGACGCCCGTCGGGGCATGCGCGTTGTCGGGCTCGGCCAGAAGGTGGCGGTAGGCCGGGGCGTGGCGGGCCTCGGCCAGTCGCTCGGCGATGCTGCCGGCCGCCGTGCGGCTACGAGGGCACCAGCGTGCGCGACATCGCGGGCGACGTGGGTGTGGACGCCGCCCTCGTCTACCGCTACTTCGGCTCGAAAGAAGCGCTGTTCAACGACGTTTCGGGCACCGGCAAGATATTCGAGCCGCTGCTGGACGAGCCGGTCGAGGCGATCCCCGACTGGTTCTGCGCGCTGCTCATGGGGGCGCCGAATGAGGGGGACTTCCCACACCCGGTGCTCTCCGTGCTGCGGTCCTCCGGCCGGGACGAGGCGGTGGCGCGGCTGCGCGCGGACTTCACGGAGGTGTTCTCCAAGCGCCTGGCCGCCCGCTTCGACGGCCCCGACGCCGACCTGAGGGCGGAACTCCTCGCGGCCTGGATGCTCGGCACCAGCCTGATGCGCACGGAGATCCGCCCGCCCGCCCTGGTCTCGGCACCGGACGCCACGCTGGAGCGGTACCTGCGCGCGGGCATCGAGGTCCTGCTGGCTCCGGCGCCGGATGGCGACGACGGGGCGGCCGGGGCCGAGACCGGGGACGAGGACCGCGTGGCCGGCGACAACTGACGGCGCTGCAACGCTCCGACGGCCGACGCCGCTTGCGATCTGTCAGGCGGAGCGGCGGGTGACGAGGTTGATGTGACCGACCCCGACATCGATGAGCAGGGTGCCGGCCAGCGCCGGTGCCCCGAGGGAGTGCGGGAGTTCAGGGACACGGTCCCCGGGGTGGCGTCGAGTCGGAGGCCTGGACAGTCCCCTGTCCGCAGGCGTCCGCGAGTCAAGCGGGGCGCACCTGCGCGACGGGCTTCACCGCCGACGGGGCGAGCGACTGCGCCGCTCGACGGGTCGACGCGGTCGATCTGGGCGGCGCGGGCGACGCCTTCGTGGCCGGAGCATGACCCGACGCGCGGCGCGACTGACCCTTGACCTCAACCTCGGTTCAGGTACGACCCTCGGGTGTATGGAGATCACAACCAGCGGAACCATTCTCTTCCGCAACACGATGCGCATCACCGACGGTCATCTCGACGGCTTCCGGGGCGCTGTCACTCAGGCGGTGGCCTTCACCCGAGAGCACGGCCCGCAGCTCATGGTGGAAGTCTTCATCGACGAAGAACGGATGCTGGCGCACAGCTTCCAGCTCTACCGCGACTCCGATGCCATTCGCACCCACTGGAGGCTGTCGGACCCGTACATCCGCGACGTGATGGAGCACTGCACCGTGCAGCACTTCGAGGTGTTCGGCGAACCGGACCCCGACATCGTGGCGGCCCTGAAAACCCCCGACGGCGGCGGCTTTCCCTTCACCGTCTCGCCCCGTCTCGCCGGCTTCAACCGTCTTGCGACACCTGACCCGAGCGCTTAGCGAGGGCGGGGATTTGCGCACTACCCCACCCCGGCCGGTCCGGACTGCGGTGTGCCGTCGGCCGAAGTGACCGTGGCGGCGGTGGTGCGGCCGTCCGGGGTGATCCGCAGGACCGGGATCGCCTTGTCCTTGGCTGCGCCGTCGTTTCCGAGAGCGATCCAGCCGCTCGCGCCCGGCAGCGGACCCTCCTGCCGCAGCCGGGACAGCGTCCGGTGGACGTCGGATCCGGCACCGCGGGGGTCACCCGGACCGCGCGGACCGCGGTGAGCAGGGCGTCGTGCATCATGACGGCCCTGCCGTCCTCCAGGTCGCTGCGCGCCGTGAAGGCCCCGCTCACCTTGCGGGCCGCCGCCACCACGCGCCTGAACCGGGCACGGAAGTGCGGTTCGTCCGCGTACTCCGGCCGGATCACCTTCAGCGCCACACGCCGCCCCGCGGCACTGCGCGCGAGGTACACCACCCCCATCCCGCCGGCACCGAGGCGCCGTTCCACGGTGAACTCCCCGATCCGCCGCACCGTGCCGACGTACCGGCGTCGGGAGTCCTCGGTTTCCGCCTTCCGGGCGTACGCCCTCCCTCATCACACCTGTGGGTGACACAGCGCGGGCACGGACGCGCGGGGCGAGGCGCCGATCCCGGGTTTCCGGATCGGCGCCTCGCGCTCACCAGGGCTACTTCGCCGCCAGCGGCGTGACGGCGACCCGGTCGATCACCGGCGCGTACGGGGACCGCTGGTCGTACTGGTTGTACGTGTCGCCGTCGAAGTCCGGCAGCTCCTCCGCCGTGAAGGTGAGCCGGTTCGTGCCCTTCTCAAGGGTGACCGGGACGGTGAGGTCCCAGAAGTTGTTGAAGTGGAAGGTGGTCGGGAACAGCACCCGGCGCGCCGGTGCGCCGTTGACGGAGAGGTCGGCGTGACGGGCGATCGGGTCGGGGTTGTAGTGGGTGGCCGGGGCCTGCTCGGCGTTGGAGTAGCGGATGGTCAGCGCGTGCCGCCCGGCCCGGGCGGCCACCACGTCGAGGGTGAGGGCGTTGGCCTTTCCGTCGCCGATGCCCGTGACGGCCTTGCCGTTCGTGGCGAAGGTGTAGGCGTCGGTGACCTTCGCCGCCCCGGTGAGCGTGCCGTTCTCGGCCTGGTGGACCGTGGGCACCAGGGTGCCCTTCGACGGGGTGACCCGCAGCCGGTCGAGGACCAGCTCGCGTGCAGTACCGGTGACGGTGATCTTGTTGATGCCGCCGGACAGGAACAGCCGGACCGTGTCCGTGCCCTTCTTCGCCCCGCCGGCCTTCGGCAGGTCGAGCTTCTCGCCGTTGAGCGCCAGGCTCGCGTGGCCGCCGCCCAAGTGGTCGACCGACACGGTCGATTCACCGTCGGTGGGGGAGTGGACCCAGAAGGTCGCCGACGCGCCCTTGGGCAGCGGAACCGCGCCCGGCCCCGAGGCACTGGCGTACGTGTAGCGCGGTGCGGTACCGGCGAGGGTGGCGTACTCGGCCTCGTGGATCGCCGGGGCGGTCACCTTCTCGTCGCGCAGGGCGAGGTCGATCTTGTCGATGATCGCGTCACCCTTGGTGACCCCGAGGTCGGGGTCCTGCGCGGCCAGGGTGATCCGGTGCTTGCCGGCCGTCAGCTTCACCGTGGTGTCGGTGTGGCCCCACACCACCCACTTGTAGCCGAGCGGCAGCCGCAGCTCCTGCGGGTCCTTGCCGTCGACGCGCAGGAAGACGTTGGTCGGGCCCTGTTCCTTCACCAGGCCGTACAGGTTGTAGGAGTTGGCGAAGACGCTCAGGTCGTACGTGCCGTCCTGCGGGACCTCGACGTCGAAGGCGAGGACCCCGTCGGAGCCGGTGCGCAGACCGCCCACGTTGTAGGCGCCCGACGTGGCGAACTTGCCGACGTCGGAGGGCGTGCCCTCGGGGCCGTTCCTGGAGTAGCCCTGGCCGGTGTAGGTGGCGCTCTCCGCCTCGTACGTCCTGCGCCAGCTGACGGAGGGTTCGGCCGGCTTCCCGCCGTTGCCACCCGGGGAGAGGATGACCTGGTAGGCGGACATCTCGTTCATGCCGGTCATCGGCAGCGTGACCGAGCCGTCCGACCCGACGGTCAGCTCCTGGTCCGCGAGCCGCAACGGCTGTGCCGAGTCGCCGACCTGACCGGTCCAGGGGATCTCCTGGACGGTGGCGCGCACGGTCTGGCCGAACAGCTTCGGGTCGACGTGCTCGAAGACGACCTCGGCGTCGCCGCTCTTGCCGCCGAACAGGGCCCGGGACTGCTTCTTGTCCTCGTCGAGGGTCGCCACGCCCTGGAGGGTGTACTGCTGGTTGGGGTGCGGGGCGGCCACCTTCACGGTGTGGCCCGACATCTGCCCGTAGGCGTTGAACAGCCACCACTGGCCGTTGCCCTTGTTGGCCTCCACGGCCGAGTCGTTGAGGTTGCCGTCGATGTTCCAGTACGCCAGATCGGCGTCGATCTTGGACTCCTCGATGGCGGAGACCCACTGGACGACCTGGCCGGGCACGGACAGGTGGTAGTTGTGCCCGTACTCGTTGACGTTGATCGGCAGCGGACCGACCCCGACGTCCTTCTCCATCTGCCGGTACTTCGCCACGTTCGTGCGGACCGCGGCGGGCGACGACAGTTCGTGCCAGGTCATCACGTCCGGCACCACGTCGTTGGCCTTGGCGTACTGCAGGAAGCCCTTGACCTGGCTGTAGAGGACGCTGGTGTTGGGGCCGGCGATGCGGGCGTCCGGGTCGAGGCCCTTGATGAGGTGGTAGACCTCCTTCCAGGCCGCGAAGTAGTGCTGGGGATCCTTCAGCCAGGAGACTTTGTTGTAGCTCCACTCGCCGGTGCCGAACATGTTGCCTTCGGGCTCGTTGAAGGGCACGTAGACGACGTGGTCCTTGTACTCGCCCATGGTCAGGACCTGCTGGACCTGCTTCTTGATCTTCTCCTTGAAGTCCGCGAGCCGCGCCGGGCCGTCCGCGCCCGGCCACTGGTACGGGAAGCCGCGGTAGATGTCGGTCATGTAGATGTAGACGTCCTTGCCGCCCGAGTCCACGAACGGCGGCAGCATCTCCAGCGCGTCCGCTCCCGGGTGCTGCGGGCCGTCCTGCGCCTTCGTCGACACCGTGCGCAGGTGCATGCCCTCGATGAGGTTGCGGCTCGGCACGCCGTCGCCGTACACGCCGTACAGTGAGCCGGCGGCGCCGCCGTGGAAGGCGCCGGTGTCGGTGGCGAGGTCGATGACGAGCCGTTCCCGCTCCGCGGCACCGGCGGTTCCCGCTGAAGGGCCGGCCAGGAGGGTGGCGAGGGCGGCCGTAGCCGCAGCCGCGGCCACCGTCGTTCTTCTTCGTCGCACTGAGGTCTCCGTGGTTTCCGTACTGCTCGGACGCTGAATCGGACACTGAAGAAGTCGAACCGGTTCGACTGGCCGCGGGGAAATGGGCTGCGACCCGTCCGTCATCCCTTGCGACACACAGAGGCGACCGCTCGTCGAACCGGTTCGCAGGAAGTTAGCACCGGCGAAATTCCCCAGCAATACCCCTGACGCAGCCCAAGAAGTGCTGCGCGGGGTGTTGACAGCCGCCCGGGCAGTTCCTAGCTTCACTTCACGCGAACCGGTTCGACAGTCATCGGTTCGACAGCCCACGCAAGGAGTTCCCCGTGAACATCGGTGAGATCGCCCGGCGGGCCGGTGTCTCGCGGAGCACCGTGTCGTACGCGCTGAGCGGCAAGCGTCCGGTGTCGGACGAGACACGCCGGAAGATCCAGGACGTCATCGACGAGCTGGGCTACCGGCCCAACGCCAGCGCCCGCGCCTTGGCCAACGGCCGGACCAGCACGATCGGCCTGGTCTTCCCGCCCGCCGGGAACCACTACACCGGCATGCAGCTGGACTTCATCGGCAGTGTCGTCGAGGCCGCCGCGGCCCACGACTACGACGTGCTGCTGTCCCCGAGCGGTGTGGACAGCGACCGCTCGTTCCAGCGGCTGCTGGGGGAGCGGCGGGTCGACGGCGCGATCCTGATGGAGATCAGGCTGGAGGACGACCGGGTCGATCACCTGGCCGCGCTGGACTTCCCTTCCGTCGCCATCGGTCGCACCGCCCACCCGGAGGGCGGCTGGTGGGTCGGCCTGGACCACACCGCGCTGGCGGCGGCGTGCGTCCACCATCTCGCCGACCTCGGTCATCGCCGGGTCGCCTTCGTCAACCGGCCGGAGCAGCTCCTGCGGGCGGGATACGAGTCCGCCCACCGGGGACTGGACGGATTCACCAAGGCCGCGGCCGAACGCGGGCTGACGGTGCGGACGTACTGCTGCGGGGACGATGCCGCGTCCGGCCAGGCGTGCCTGGAGCGGATCCTGCACGACGATCCGGCGACCACGGCCCTGGTCACGCTGAACGAGGCCGCCCTGGGCGGTCTCTACCGAGGGCTCGCCCAGGCGGGCCGCCACGTGCCGCGTGACTTCTCCGTCACCGGAGTCGTGGCCGGCCGGTGGGCGGAGACGGTGACCCCGCAGCTCACCGCGGCGGACGTACCGGCCGAGGAGATGGGCCACCGCGCCGTCGACCTGCTCATCGAACGGCTCGACCATCCCGGCGCGCCGCCTCGGCACCACCTTCTCGCACCGCCCATCTCCCTGCGGGCGAGCACCGGGCCCGCCGGTAGTACGCCCCCCGCCTGACCCTCGGACCTTCTCGGACTCTCCTCACTTCACCTGGCACCCCGTTGCCGTTCGGCGTGCCGCACACCCCTCGTCACCCCTCCCACGGCACCCGTATGCCAAGAACGAAGGACCCGCCATGCACAGTCCCTCCAGACGGCTCCTCGCCACCGTGGCCCTGTCGACCGTCGTCGCCGTCGTCGGCACCGCCTGTTCCTCTGGCGCGGGCAGCACCGACGCCAAGGACGCCGACAGCGGCACCTACACGATCTGGGACCCGTACCCGCAGTTCGCCAAGGGCTCGGCCTGGACGAAGCTGCTGGACAAGTGCGGCACCCAGGCCGGTGTGAAGATCCAGCGGACCGGCTTCGACACCAGCGACCTGGCCAACAAGACGCTGCTCGCGGCCCAGCAGGGCAACTCCCCGGACGTCCTCATCGTCGACAACCCCGTCGTCTCGACTCTGGCCGAGGCGGGCGTGCTCACCACGACCGACGACAACAAGCTCGACACCTCCGACGTCGATCCCAACCTGCTCGCGGCCGGCCAGTCGGGCGGCAAGACGTACGGCACCCCGATCGGAGCCAACACCCTCGCCCTCTACTACAACAAGGAAGTGCTGAAGGACGCCGGGGTGGACGTCTCCTCGGTCAAGGACTGGAAGTCGCTGACGGCGGCCCTGGCGAAGGTCAAGAAGGCCGGCAAGAAGGGCATCACGTTCTCCGCCATCGGCACCGAGGAGGGCAGTTTCCAGTTCCTGCCCTGGTTCTGGGGCGCGGGCGCCGAACTGACCGAACTCGACTCCGCCCAGGCCGTCTCCGCGCTGTCGCTGTGGCAGGACTGGCTGAAGCAGGGCTACGCGCCCAACTCGGTCATCAACAACACCCAGACGACGAGCTGGCAGGAGTTCGCCGGCGGCGACTACGCCTTCGCCGAGAACGGCACCTGGCAGCTCGCAGGCGCCGAGAAGGCCGGCTTCGAGTACGGCGTCCTGCCGATCCCGGGCTCCGAAGGGGGCAACGCCGCCGCCCCGACCGGCGGCGAGTTCGTCACCCTCCCGGTGCAGGACGACACCGGCCGCTACACCACCTCGCAGAAGCTGGCGACCTGCCTGACCAGCACCCAGAACCTGTACGACACCGACACCACCCTGTCCTATGTGGCCCCCACCAGCGAGGTCCAGAGCAAGCAGGTGGCGGCGAACCCCGCGCTGAAGCCCTGGGTCGGCGCGGTGAAATCGGCCAAGGGACGCACCAGCGGCGACCTCGGGACCAAGTACCCCAAGATCTCGGAGCAGTTGTGGAAGGCGGTCCAGTCCGCTCTCAGCGGGGCCAAGTCGCCCAAGGACGCGCTGACGTCGGCGCAGGCCGCGGCCGAGTGACATGGGCCCGATGAAGCAGACGGCACATCCGCCGGACCACCGGCCCGCGCGCACCCCGACCGGGACGGCGGCGGCCGCCGCCCCCGCCCCGGCCCGTGCGGCGACACCACGCCGCCCGGCCTCCCAGCAATGGGCCGCCTGGGCCTTCCTCACCCCGGTGACCCTCTACCTCGTCCTCTTCTACGCCTATCCGCTCTACCGCAACCTCGACCTGAGCCTGCGCGACTACACGGTCCGCTCCTTCGTCCAGGGCAACGCGCCCTTCACGGGCCTGGAGAACTACGGGAAGATCCTCGACGACCCGACCTTCGCCCCGGCCCTGCTCCACACCGTGGTGTTCACCGCCGTGTGCCTGGTCTTCCAGTACGCCATCGGCCTGGCCCTGGCGGTCTTCTTCCACCAGCACTTCCGGCTCTCCGCGACCCTACGGGCCCTGTTCCTGGTGCCCTGGCTGCTCCCGCTGATCGTGTCGGCCTCCACCTGGTCGTGGATGCTCAACAGCGACTCCGGCATCGTCAACGCCCTGATGGGCACCGTCGGCGTCGACCCGGTGAACTGGCTGACCTCACCGTCCTGGTCGCTCACCTCGGTGATCATCGCCAACATCTGGATCGGCGTCCCCTTCAACCTGGTCGTGCTCCACAGCGGCCTCCAGTCCATCCCCGCCGGCCTGTACGAGGCCGCGGCGCTGGACGGGGCGAACGCCTGGCAGCGCTTCTGGCGTATCACCTTCCCGCTGCTGCGCCCGGTGTCCGCGATCACCCTGCTCCTGGGCCTGGTCTACACGCTCAAGGTCTTCGACATCATCTGGATCATGACCAAGGGCGGTCCGGCGGACTCGTCCACGACCTTCGCCACCTGGTCCTACCAGCTCGGCTTCGGCAACCTCCTGCCCGCCTTCGGCCCCGGAGCGGCCGTCGGCAACCTGCTCGTCGTCGCCGCCCTGGTCTTCGGCCTCGTCTACATCCGGGTCCAGCGAA
This sequence comes from Streptomyces caelestis, assembly GCF_014205255.1. GTDB lineage: Bacteria > Actinomycetota > Actinomycetes > Streptomycetales > Streptomycetaceae > Streptomyces > Streptomyces caelestis. Next base: position 8,297,199 of record NZ_JACHNE010000001.1, read on the forward strand.
AGCAGGCGCTGTCATGAACCGAAGCACCAGCCGTACGTGGTGGAAGACGGCCATCGGCGTGCTGCTGACCGCGATCATGCTCTTCCCGGTCTACTGGATGCTCAACGTCTCTCTCACCCGCGACCAGGACATGCGCAAGAGCCCGCCCGACCTGCTGCCGCTGAACGGCACCCTGGCCGGCTACCGCACCGTCCTGGGCGAGCAGTTGCCCTACCTCGCCACCAGCCTCGTCATCGGTCTGGGCACCGTCGCCCTCACCGTGGCCCTGGCCGCCCCCGCCGGCTATGCCCTGGCCAAACTCCGCCCGCGCGGCGGCGGCGTGCTCGGCTTCCTCTTCCTGGTCGCCCAGATGATCCCCGGCATCATCATGGCGATGGGCTTCTACGCCATCTACCTCCAGCTCGGCCTGCTCCAGTCCGTGCCCGGCCTGATCGTCGCCGACTCCACCCTGGCCGTCCCGTTCGCGGTGCTCATCTTCACGGCGTTCATGTCCGGCATCCCCCGTGAACTGCTCCAGGCGGCGCAGATGGACGGCGCCGGGCCCTGGCGCACTTTCCGCGCGATCGTGCTGCCGATGAGCCGCAACGCCGTCGTCACCGTGTCCCTGTTCGCGTTCCTGTGGTCCTGGTCCGACTTCGTCTTCGCCAGCACCCTGGTCAACGGCGGTGCGCACGAGCCGATCACCCTCGGCATCTACCACTACATCGGCAACAACAACCAGGAGTGGAACGCCATCATGGCCACCGCCGTCGTGGCCTCGCTGCCCGCCGCGGTCATCCTCGTCCTCGCCCAGCGCTACGTCGCCGCCGGCGTGACCGCCGGAGCCGTCAAGGACTGACCTCCCGCGGGCCGCCCGCGAACCTCCCCTTCTGCCGACGATCCCTGCTCGAGAAACGAGTTACGCCTTCATGACCGCCGCCCCGTCGTCCGGACCGGCCTTCTCCGTCCACGACATCCCGTTCAGCACGTTCGGATCCTGGTTCGGCATCTCACCCGTGGTGGCGGAGAAGACGTACGCCGAGGACCTCCACCTCGTCTCGCACCAGAACGGCATGCACGCCGTCCTCCGCCTCGTCCCCCTGGAACCGGCGACGGGCGAGCGCGCCGGGACCCGTGTCGAGGCGACACCGGGACTGCTCAGCTGGGTCGGCCCTGCCGGGCGCATCGACCTCGCCTACGAGTCGCCGGACACCGTGCGCCTGCGGGGGAGCGGCCTGGGCATCAGCGTCAGTGCGGCCGCCCAGGTCCTGACGCCGTTCAGCGGGACGTACTTCTTCCACGACCCGGCGGCGGACGCCCACGTGTTCACCTCGTACGAGACGGGGCGCCGCTACCGCGTCACCCTCCTGTCCGGCCGTATCGCCCACACCGCCGGAGCCCAGGCCCTGGGAGGCGGCGACCGCCGTCTCGCCGTGGCCGCGGTGGCGGACGGCGAGTGGGAGATCGCCGTCGAGGAACTCGACACCGCTCGCCCGCCCTACGCGTCCTCGGCCGCCTTCGGCGAGATCGTTGCGGCGGCACGCGGATCCTTCGCCGACTTCGTCGACGCGGTGGCCCCTTGGCGCTCGTCCGCCACCCCGGCAGCCGAACTCGCCGCCTACGTCCTCTGGTCGGCGTCCGTACGCCCGGCCGGACTCGTCTCCCGGCCGGCCGTCCTCATGTCCAAGCACTGGATGGACAAGGTCTGGAGCTGGGACCACTGTTTCAACGCCCTGGCACTGGCTCCGGGCTGTCCCGAACTGGCCGTGGACCAGTTCGCCCTGCCCTTCGACCACCAGGACGGCACCGGAGCCCTGCCCGACTCCGTCACCCACTCCGAGGTCCTCCACAACTTCGTCAAACCGCCCATTCACGGTTGGGCGTCGGGCCATCTGCGCCGTCGGCTGCCGGCGCCTCCCAGCAGTGCGGAACTGGCCGAGACATACGACCGGCTGGCCCGCTGGACGCACTTCTGGCTCTCCGTACGGCGCGCACCCGGCGCCGTCCTGCCCCACTACCAGCACGGCAACGACAGCGGCTGGGACAACGCCACCACCTTCGACCCCGAGCGGGTGGTCGTCACCGCCGACCTGGCCGCCTTCCTCGTCCTCCAACTGCATGAACTCGCCTACCTGGCCGAGGAGTTGCGCAAGCCGGACGAGGCGAGCCGGTGGACGCGTACGGCACACGAGATCCAGTCGGCCCTGTTGGACGAGCTCTGGACCGGCGAACGGTTCGTCGCCCGCGGAGCCGCCACCGGGGACACCTGGAGCAGCTCCAGCCTCCTCGACCTGATGCCCATCGTGCTGGGCGAACACCTGCCCGGCGAGATCGGCAGCGCCCTGGCCGACCACATCAAGTCCCATCTGACCCCGTACGGCCTCGCCACCGAACTGCCCACCTCACCGCACTACCTCTCCGACGGCTACTGGCGCGGCCCCGTCTGGGCCCCCGCCACCGTCCTCATCGAGGACGGCCTGCGCCGCGCCGGCCACCACCGGCTCGCCGACGACATCAGCGCCCGCTTCCGCGCCCTGTGCGAGACCCACGGCTTCGCCGAGAACTTCGACGCCCTCACGGGCACGGGTCTGCG